>CACMRG010000063.1 GCA_902616005.1 uncultured SAR116 cluster alpha proteobacterium | reverse complement strand
ATAGGTGCTTCTTCATCTTTATTAATTCCTATTATAACTTTACTATCTTTCATACCTGCCAAGTGTTGTATTGCGCCTGAGATACCTACGGCTATGTAAAGGTTTGGAGCAACAATTTTTCCAGTTTGACCAACTTGCCAGTCATTAGGAACATACCCAGCATCTACCGCTGCTCTACTTGCTCCCATAGCAGCCCCAAGTTTATCAGCTAATTTTTCTAATATTTGGAAGTTTTCTGCAGACCCTAACCCTCTTCCACCTGATACAACTATATCAGCTGAAGTTAATTCAGGTCTTTCACTTTTAGTAAGCTCAGAATTTAAATACTTTGTTAGGTCATTAGTTGTTAAACTGCCTATTTCTTGAATTTCAGCAACATTTTCATTGCCGATTTCAGCTTCTTCAAATGCTGTAGCTCGAATAGTTATGATATTTATTTTATTTTTACTCTTTAAAGTTGCAATAGCGTTTCCAGCATAAATTGGTCTTTTGAATGTTTGCTTATCAATAATTTCAATCACATCTGGAATTATCATAGTATCAAGCAATCCTGCTAGTCTTGGCGCTATATTTTTCCCATTAGAAGTATTAGAAAATAAAATATTTGTGTAGTCTTTGAAATTTTCAGCAATAAAATTTGCTGTATCTTCGGCTAATTGGTTTTTAAATGCATCGTTTTCATTAATAAAAATATTATTAATATTTTTAATATTAATTAATTCATTACAAATATCTTTACAACTATCGCTTAAAACTAATAGATCAACATTTTCAAGTTGAATAGCTGCTTTTATAGTATTTAATGTCGATTTTTCTAGCTTATTATTATTGTGATCTACTACTACTAACGTTTTCATATATACCTCTATCCTAAATTACTTTAGCTTCATTTTTTAATTTTTCAATCATTTCATCAACAGATTTCACCATAATCCCAGCTTCTCTGGATTTTGGTTCTTCAACTCTTAAAATTTCTAACCTTGGTTCAATGTCGATATTTAAATCTTCAACTTTCATTTCTTCTATTGGTTTTCTTTTTGCCTTCATGATGTTAGGCAAACTTGCATACCGTGGTTCATTCAACCTCAAGTCAGTTGTTACAATAGCTGGCAAATTAACTTCAATATTTTCTATGCCTCCATCAATTTCTCTACCAACTTTTATTTTTTTATCTTGTATTTCTAATTTACTTGCAAAGGTTGCTTGACCCCACTTCAATAGTGCTGAAAGCATTTGTCCAGTAGCATTCATGTCATCATCAATTGCTTGTTTGCCCATAATCACAAGATCAGGTTTGATTTTATTACATATTGACGTCAGGATTTTAGCAACAGATAATGGTTCAAGTTTCGATGTGCAATTTACAAAAATACCAGAATCAGCTCCCATTGCTAAGGCGTTTCTAATTGTTTCTTGTACTTCTGGTAAGCCTATAGATGCTGCAATTATTTCACTAGCAATACCTTTTTCTTTTAATCGAAGAGCTTCCTCTACAGCTATCTCATCAAAAGGGTTCATAGACATTTTTACATTATCTAATTCAACGTCCGTTTCATCTTTTTTAACTCTAACTTTGACGTTATAGTCTACAACTCTTTTAACTGGAACTAGTATCTTCATAAATCATCTCCATTTCAATTATTGATTTTCTCCAGGAACCCACAATATATCAAATTTTCCATTATCATTTGTTACCCTTGAAACTACAAATAAAAAGTCTGATAATCTGTTTATATAGATTAATGATTGTTTGTTAATCTTATTTTTTTCAGCAAGTTTTGACATGGATCTCTCAGCTCTTCTTGCTACCGTTCTTGCAATATGAAGCCAGCATGAAATTTCAGATCCACCAGGTAAAACAAATGAATTTAATGGTTCTAATTTATTATTAAACTTATCAATCATATTCTCTAAATTTAAAATTTGAGAATTTTTAATTCTTAATGGTTCAAATTTTGGGTTTTCTTCAATTGGTGTAGATAAGTCGGCACCTAAATCAAAAAGGTCATTTTGAATTTTTTTTAAAATCTCAACTAAAAAAATATATTTTTTCCCTTTATTAATACAGTTAATTGAAAGGCCAATAAAAGAATTTAATTCGTCAACA
>CACMRG010000062.1 GCA_902616005.1 uncultured SAR116 cluster alpha proteobacterium | reverse complement strand
CCTAGTCTAGTAAAACCAGTAGATTATGAACCTGAAAAAATACATCTTACAAAAGTGGATGAAGGTCACTATGTAATGCCTCATTGAGTATATCAGAAAAGATGATTTTTATTATTAGATATAATAATTTAATGTTTTTTGATGTATAACCTAACCTATAATTAATATAAAGTTAAATAAATTAACTAAGTTTTTAGGAGGAATAAATATGCTTGGTTTCATAAAAAACTTAGTTGGAGGATTAGCTCTGATTTCCTTCACCGTTGTTGGTGGTATTGCGAATAGTGCATCTTGCCCCAAATCAGGTGGAATTTTAAAATATGGTGTTAAAGCTGAACCGCCAACTTACGACATGCATGGAACGAATTCATACGCAGTTATGCACTTCGTTGCACAGCATTACTCAACATTATTAACATTTGATTGGAATAAATTTCCAAAACTTGAAGGTGATGTTGCAGATAGTTGGAACGTCTCATCCGATGGATTGACTTACACTTTTAAAATAAAAAAAGGTATAAAATTCCATGATGGTACTCCATTAACATCAAAAGATGTTAAAGCAACCTATGACAGGTTAAGAAACCCACCTGAAGGTGTTATTTCAGTAAGAAAAGCACTCTTCTCATCGATTTCTGGAATTACAACGCCTGACGATAATACAGTTGTCTTTAAATTGAGTTCTCCAGATGCATTTATGCTTGATGGGTTTGCATCACCATTTAATGCGATTTACTCAGCAAAAGACATTGCAAAAGATCCAAAATGGCACTTAAAAAATATAAATGGTACTGGACCATATAAGTTTGTTGCTCACAAAAAAGGTGAAAGCTGGAAAGCAGAGAAGTTTGCAGACTTTCATCATGGAGATAACTGCTTAGATGGAACAGAATCTTTTAGAATTAAAAAAGTTGCTGAACCATTAATTGGTGGTCAAATAATGGCTGAGTGGAGAGGAACTGCACCACCTGAAAGAGTGTTATTGAAAAAAGAAATGGGTGATAATGTTTCATTTCAAGCTAAAACATTGATGACACTATGGGTAGTAAGTTTAAACAGTAAAACTAAAGCTTTCCAGAACAAGAAAGTAAGACAAGCGATCAACATGTGCATTGATAGACACACAGGATTAAAAAAGTTAGCTAAGATTACTTTTACAGCTCCAAGACCTTCTGGTTATCTACTATATGATACATTCTATGCATTACCAGATGAAGAATTATATAAAATTCCTGGTTTTCAAAAAGATATTGCTGCTAGTAGAAAAAAAGCGATGCAAATGCTTAAAGAAGCTGGTGCTGAAGGCTTAGAATTTACATACAGTAATAGAGCTGTATCTCATCCATATGATCATATAGCTATTTGGCTAATGTCTGAGTGGAAAAAATGTGGATTAAAACCAAAAATGATTACTAACCCAACTTCAAAATTTGTAAAAATTAGAAGAGAAGGTGGTTTCGATGCTACAATCGATTGGGCTCCATCATTTTTACCAGATCCAACATTAATGCATTTTAAATATATATCAGCTGATAGAACAGCATCTAACTACTCTAAAAATACAGATAGAGGATTAGATAAGATTTTTGATGCTCAAAAAGGTGAAGTTGACAAGAATAAAAGAAAAGCTCTTGTTCATGATTTTGAAAAAACTGCACTTGAAAATGCATGGGTATTACCAATTACCTATACAGATCGTGTGATAGCACTAAACAGTAAGGTAAAAGGATATGTGATTGCAAACTCACATATATTAAATAACACCTGGAGAGGTGTCTATTTAGACTAAACTTTATGAAATAAAGGCAATCTAATAATAATTTAGATTGCCTTCCCTTTTATTTTTTTTTAAGAATAAATTAATGTTAAAATACGCTATTAAAAGAATTTTATTAATGATACCTACCCTTTTGGCGGTAGCTGTCATAGTCTTTTTAGTTTTAAGAGTTGTTCCTGGAGATATTGTCGAATTAAAGTTAACTGCTGAAGGCGGTGAAGTATCTCTAGAACAAATAGAGGCTGAAAAAACAAGATTAGGCTTGAATGATCCACTTCACGTTCAATTTATAAAATATATGAGTGGACTGCCTCGTGGCGATTTGGGCATTTCAT
>CACMRG010000061.1 GCA_902616005.1 uncultured SAR116 cluster alpha proteobacterium | reverse complement strand
TAAAGAGTTACATGCTCTTTTTCAAAATTATCACTTTTATGTAGACATTTTTTTAATGCACAAGTTTTAATAATTTCAAAATTTACACCATCTGGCAAATCATAATAAGTGCTTAAATCATATTTCATTTTTATGTGACTTTTAAAAACCTCTTCAAAATTCTCAAGATAAGTGTAAGGGTTATCAGTTGTGATTCTTAATATGTGGTCGACCTTGAAATGGTCAGCTGCTTTTAGAAATCTTTGAAGAACATTATTTTCGTCACCTTGTACATAATTTAGTTTAAAATGCTTTGCAAAATCCACGAAAATTTTATTATCTGATTGATCCGAAATTGCTAATATGATGTTATCAATTTGGTTAATTTTCCTTAAATTAAATAAAATTTTTTCTATAATAGTTTCATTAATTATCTTCTGAAATGGCTTTCTATACAAACGAGTAGAAGCAGACCTACATGCCAATATTGCCGATAAATTGGTATGGTTGTTCTTCAACATTGTAATTAATGATACCTAAGTAGTTTGATGTTTTTCATTTAAAAGATTATCAAATTTTTTTACTTGATTAAAGTTTGAGGTCATACTTTTTCCGTGCTTAAAATACTTATATAGAGGAAGTTTGATGTGGTATCCTTTATATTTATTTTGACACCTTATCAAAATATCTTTATCTTCATTTATCAACATATTTTCATCATACAAACCTAATTCAAATAGAATTTTTTTCCTAAACATTACACCAGCCCCTAGAGGTTTTGAATTTATTCCTATAATATTTTCTTTTTTATCGTATAAATTATAATCTGGCCATACATAATCAAAGTCTTTATAATTATCTAAAAACATTGACAAAATCTGTAAGCAATTATTATCAATCCAATCATCAGAGTCTAGTCTTAAAACGTACATACCGTTACTTGCTTTTATAGCTTTGTTAATAGAGTAAGGTAAACCATAATTGCGATCGTTATATATGACTTTCACATCATTTCTATAACTTTCAACCACTTTTTTTGAAGCATCAGTACTACCATCGTCAATAATAATAACCTCATAAAAATTTTTAGTTAAAACATTTTGATTTAATGCTGATTGAATTGATCTACCAACATATTCAGCATAATTGTAATTAGTAATTATAAGAGAAACTCTCAATTTATTCCAACATATCAAATTGAATTGTAGTATCGTCTTCTATATCAAATTTTGCTTTTTTTCCAATAATTTTATCAATTTCTTTTGGTTGTACTCCAATACCTGGTCTCTTAAATGTAATCATTTCTCTAGTAATTAGTGAGTTTTTTTTAATTAATCCAAAACTTACACAACTTCTTCTAGCATTTTTTCTAGAGATTTCCTGTGTATTTACACTTGCGCTTCCATCACCTAATAAAACTAAAAAGTTACTAATTATTTTTTTGAAACGTTTTAAGTCAGATGGATCAAAAGAATGAAAATGATCATTTCCAGACAAATTTTTATCTAATGAAAAATGTTTTTCAATCACTCTAGACCCCAATAGAACAGAAGAAATCAAACAATTTAAATTTTCAGGTAATGTGTGATCAGAGTATCCTATAATACAATCTTTAAATTTTTCTTTCAAAAATTTAATTCTATTTAAATTTGCATGCTTTCTTTCAGTTGGATAATTTAAAACACAGTGCAAAAGGCATATATCATAAATATTTTTGCTATTTATCCAGCTTAAGGTCTCACTAATTTCATTATCATATGCTGCTCCGGTAGATAAAAATATTGGTTTGTTAAAACTACATAAATATTCAATAAATGGCTTATTATTTAAATCAGACGAAGATACTTTAAAGACATTACACAATTCACTTAAAAACTTGGCTGACTCAAAGTCAAAAGGTGTACTCAAAAACTCAATCCCGATCGAGTCTGAATACAACTTTAAGTGTTCAAACTCTTTTTTCCAAAATTTATCATTTTGTGAAAATAATTGAAATTGTGATTTTATTGGGTTCATTTTAAGATCCCAATAACTTGGGGCGCTTTTTGTGGTAATAGTTTCAGCTTTGTAACTCTGAAATTTGACTGCATCAGCACCACTTTCTTTTGCAAAATCTATGTATTTTTTTGCTAAATCTATTTTGCCCTCGTGATGCACACCTATTTCAGCTATTATTTTTGGACATTCATT
>CACMRG010000060.1 GCA_902616005.1 uncultured SAR116 cluster alpha proteobacterium | reverse complement strand
TTTGAAAACAGCAGCTACCTTTACATTAAATTCCAATAGAGGAGTTACATTAGCTTCTGGTACTGGTTATTTTAAACCAAGTTCGTCTACTGAACTTACCTACGGAGGCATAATAGCAGGTTCAGGAAATCTGAAATCTAGTCATGGAACATTAATCTTAAATGGAAGTAATACTTTCACTGGTACAACTCTTGTTAGGTCAGGGACATTAATAATTCGATCTGATAGTGGTTTAGGAACAGCTCCAGGGTCTTCTACAGCAGATCATCTGATGATAAATGGTGGAGAATTAAAAACAACAACAACTTTTACTTTAAATTCAAATCGTGGAATATTGTTAGGAACTCATGATGGATTTATAAACGTAGATTCTGGAACTATTCTTTCCTACGGTGGTATCGTTGACGGATCATCTTCAGGTGAGTTAGTAAAGAGAGGTTCAGGAAACTTAACTCTATCTGGAGTAAATACTTTTTCTGGTTCAACAACAATAAGTGCAGGAAAGGTCAGTATTAGTGCTGACAGTGGTTTAGGAGCTGCTCCAGGTTCTGCTACTGCAGATCATTTAACCTTAAATGGCGGAACTTTAGAATCTACAGCTGACTTTACGTTAAATTCAAATCGAGGCTTAGCCCTTGGCGCAAGTAATGGAATAATCGATGTTAATTCAGGTACTACCTTAACTTATGGCGGTATTATGACTGGCTCAGGGACGTTAACAAAGGAAGATTCTGGTACTTTAGCCCTCTCAGGCGTAAATACCTATTCAGGCTCAACAACAATTAATGGTGGAACAATCAGTATTGGAGCTGATAGTGGTTTAGGAGCGGCTCCAGGATCTGCTACTGCAAGTCATTTAACCTTAAATGGTGGAACGTTACACTCTTCTGCTGATTTTACAATGAATGCTAACAGAGGAATAGCTCTTGGCACCAGTCATGGAACAATCAATGTTGATGGACCTAGAACTTTAACTTATGGCGGTATTATTGCTGGTTCTAATAATCTAACTAAGTCAGGGGATGGTATTTTATTACTATCTGGAGCAAATACTTACTCTGGAGATACGATAATTAGTGATGGAACTCTGCAAACAACAGGAACTTTAGCTGATACAACTGACGTATCCGTAAGTTCTGGTGCAATCTATGATGTTGATGCTACTGATACTATTCAATCTTTAAGCGGAGCAGGTAGTGTTGAGCTGGCAAATAGTATTACATTAACAACCGGTGATAATGGAAATGATACATTTTCCGGTGTTATAAGTGGTTCTGGTAATTTAGCAAAAGCAGGTTCTGGAACATTTACTCTGTCTGGAGTAAATACTTACACAGGAACGACTACTATTACTGCAGGAACGATTAGTATTAGTGCTGACAGTGGTTTAGGAGCAACTCCAGGTTCCGCAACAGCGGGTCATTTAACATTAAATGGTGGAACACTGCAATCTACAGCTGACTTTACACTTAATTCCAATAGAGGAATCGCTTTAGGTTCCAATCATGGAACAATCAATGTCGATGGATCAACAACTCTAACCTATGGCGGTATCATTGCTGGGTCTGGTTCATTTACGAAAATTGGTAATGGTTTATTAATTCTTACTTCTCAGCTAAGTAATTATTCAGGTGGAACAGTTAATGATGCTGGCACATTGAGGCTGGCTGCAACTTCTATTGGAAGCATAGGAAGCGCTACGAGTGGTCCTATTGGTACAGGTTCTCTAACAAACAATGCTATATTAGATGTTGATGGTAATTTAATTCACAATACAAAAATTAATAATGGAACAATTATAAATAAACCTGCCCCTTCAACTAGTTTTTCAAGTTCATCGATAACCGCCATTTATGGTGATTCCATAACGAATGCTTTTACTACTGATAGTAATGGTACTAAAACATTTGCTAGTTCAAATACTTTATCTGCAACAATTAACTCTAGCAACGGTGGTGTTTCAATTGTTGCCGTTGGTAATACAACTATGAGTGTCAATTTAGCTGAAACAAATGAATACACCTCTGCAAATGATAACTATACTTTAACAATAAACCCTAAAACCCTAACTGCAACAGCTTCTGCATCGAATAAAGTTTATGATGGTTCAACGACAGCAACAACAACATTAACCTTCTCAGGCTTAGTAGGCTCTGAGACATTAGGTCAGACCGTAGGGTCGACTTTTTCAGATAAAAATGTAGGAACAGGAAAAACTGTAACTGTTAATTCAATTACTTTAGCTGATGGAGGTAAT
>CACMRG010000059.1 GCA_902616005.1 uncultured SAR116 cluster alpha proteobacterium | reverse complement strand
AACGGGATAAGAGATTCCCTTAACATTAATTGATTTTTTTTTCTTACAAGCAATTTTATTTCTGACAAGAAGATACGTATCCTCAGATAAAAGAATTTTATTTACTTCTGAACTAGTTTCAAGTCTAGATGCTAAATTCACTCCATTTCCTATAATTGTATAATCTAGTCTATCTTCTGAACCAAAATTACCAACCGTACATACGCCTGTGTGTATACCAATTCTAGCATTTAGTGGTTTTGCCAATCCTTTTTTTCTCCAAGTGCTTCTTAAGCTATCTAATTTTTCTAGCATTTCAATTGCCATAGATACACAGGATACGGCATCTTCTTGTTTTCCTTTTGTTTTTGGGTCGCCAAAAAATACTAAAATTGCATCTCCAATAAATTTATCTATTGTCCCACCCCATTTTATTGCGATATTAGACATTTCTGTTAAATATTGTGTTAATAATTCTGTTAATACTTCAGGTTCTAATCTTTCTGTAAGTTCAGTAAAACCTTGTAAATCAGAGAAAAAAACACTTAAGTGCTTTCTCTTGGTTTGAACCTTAACATCTAGTTTACCAGAAAAAATAGACTCATACACTTGAGGAGAAAAATACTTAGCCAGCTTCTGTGAAAGTTCCCGCAATTCAGAAGTTCTCTCTTCAACTTTTTTTTCAAGATTTAAGTTTAAATTTTCTAACTGAAGGTGAGCATTATTCAATTCACTCAATCTTTTTTGTTCTAATTGGTAGAGTCTAGCATTTTGCAGTGCATTAGCTGTTTGATTTGCTAAAATTCCAATCAAAATCTCGTCATCTTTATCAAATATATTTAACTTTACACTTTCAACTGAAAAAACTCCCACTAACTCATCATCTATAAGCATTGGGATAGCTACTTGACTTTCAGCATTTTTAAGGCCGGGTAACTCAACTTCATCTTGCAATTTTTTATTATCTGAAACACTAACCTGCTTTCGAATAGCTTGCATGTAACTTCTCTGCATACCTAAATTTGCCATTCTCATTAATTTTTTCTTTTGAGCGACAATACCAATTACACCAATACCAAAATTAACCTTAGCACCTATACCTTTATTTTCGTAACCGTACGTCTCTAATACATTAAGATACTTTTTATCCTCGGATACTAAAAGGATCATTGAGTGCTTAAAACCAAAATATTCATCCATTAAAGAAAGCATCGTTGAAGCTATAACAGAAAGATTTAGTGATTTATTTATTTGCCCAGAAATTTGTTTAATTATCTCAACTTCTTTAGTTCTTCTTTCCAAGAGATCCATGATTTTTTTGGTTTCTATTTCAGAATGATTTTGCTTATTCATTTTAAATTATTTTATTTAAAAGAGATGTAGAGCCATTTTTTGAAAATGATATTAATCTGTGATTGAAAGGACTTCATAAACATCAGCCGCTTGCAGCTTAAAAATGCCAGTCATTCCAGTCATAGAGGCAATTGCTTGTAATTTCATGTCCATTTCCTCAAATAAATTACCTTCAGTTTCAGCATGGTCAAATTTCAATTCTAAATTATATTGTTTTAGAGTTGATGGGTCTGAAATTGTTGCATATGCGTATGGGTTTTCAGATATGTTTCTCTTTGTTTTATTGAAAAATTGAAATGATAGGGCAACATGTTTTTCATCTACATACCAAATTTGAGAGATAACTGTTGTATTTGGTTCTCGTTATCCAACTTGGAAACATGCCTTGAAGTGAAGGTAAATGTTTTTCCTTTATCATAGTTTAATTCTATTCTCCAATTTCTTTTCCAGCGTCAGGACCTGGAGTTTGTACAAAAACTTTATCAACTTTAAATTTTATACCTATATCTGGTATTACTCCGTATTTAGATAAAGCTCCCTCCTTGGACATCCCTATACTTGTAATTGTATCTACAATTTTATTTCTGTAAATGTTTGAGGCTTCTAAATCATCTCTTGATAAATTGATGACTTCCACAAATTGTCCTTTGAAATTGTACGCTTCATGAGATATCATTCCAACAAAAAAGCTTATCCTTCCGGACTCATTAAGAAATTCTAAAACTTCTTTAGTTTCATCATTCCTTGCATAACAAGTTAACGTTGAATTTTTAATGTCAACATTTACGCCTAGTGTGTCAACATGACGAGTTTTATTATTTTTAGATGCAACTCCGAAATGACCAAATCCATTTTCTAATGCACTTAATGTTAAATCCGGTATCAAAACTATATCATCAATTTAATTAGTTACTTTGAAAAGAACGTCTGGGTTTGTCATAGTTTTAATTTCCAAAACATTTCCATTTGGATCTTCAACAAAAAAGGTTTCTTGT
>CACMRG010000058.1 GCA_902616005.1 uncultured SAR116 cluster alpha proteobacterium | reverse complement strand
AAATTTAAGCCTTTATTTTCTTTAAATTTTTTAAAATTTATAGCTTTTTTGAAAAGATCAGGATCTGTGCCGTGATTTAATAAAAAAATGTTATTAGTAAATTTTTTATATTTATTAAATAAAGTTTCTGAGGTAACAATAGTATTATTTGCTTTTTCAATAAGATTCATTGTTAAAATTTTCATTGTATCCGGAATCCCTGAAAATCCCTGCCAATCATCAACAATATGAAAATGAATTTTTTTAAAATTTAATCTTTGTAGCATTGGATAAATCATTGGAAGATATATAATCGCTTCAATATCAAAAAAGTTAAGCTTTCTAAAAGCATATTTTAGATAGAATGTCATAATTTTTTGATTTATATAATTTATAGTTAAATTATCTGTAATTTTTCCTAAAAATGGATGATATGGAAGAGGAACGATCGGTTTTAAAGTCCATATATTTTTTTTTACTTTTACGACTCCTTTAAATAAGTTTTTTTTTAGTAAATTTTTAGTGTTTAAAAAGAAGTTAAAAGGGTTTATTGGAACTTCTATATACAAAATTTTATTATTTTCAAAAGCTAATCGCTCAATAAAATGATGCTTAGATGTTTTAAGAGGTGTGTTCCAGTCTTCACAGTATAAAACAACAAAATTTTTCTTTTTTGATTTCATTTATAACTTTGCGATTGCCCATTTAGATAATGACATTAATTGCCAAGACCTTAGCCAAGAATATTTACCTTTAATTTTTTTTGATTTTAAAATATCCATCAAATAATTTTTATCAAACAAAAACTTTGAATTTAAGTTATCAACAGTTTGATTAATCTCATCATCTTCTGTTAAAAACCATTTATTAATAGGTAATGTAAAACCTTTTTTCTTAGATGACATCAAATCTAAAGGAAATCCTCCAAACTTTTTAACAAAATCTGACTTTTTTTTAAAAGTTCCACTCTTGATATTTAAAAAAATAGGATCTAACAAAGGTAATCTAATCTCTAGCCCTTTGCTCATACTCATAACATCACAATCTGGTAAAAGTTTATTACCACAATATTGAAACAATTCTAGATAACTGATGTCTTCAAAAATTGATTGACTTGAAAGTAATTTTCTTTTTAAAAATTGTTCAAATGAGGCTGAAATTCCATATTTCCCTAATGGTGGTTTATAATTAAATAATTTTTCTCTTTGTTCAAAAGAAAAATTCTGCCGTCTAACTAAATAACTTTCAAAAGTTGACAAATCTGAAAGCAATAAATATTTAATTTTTGAAACTGAAATTCTATCGTCATCCAAGCGCTTAGCTATTAGCCTTCTTATAAATAATGGTATTAATTTAAATTTCTGAAATTTTGGTATTTGTTTAAATGATGAGTATCCTCCAAATAATTCATCTCCACCAACTCCGTGGAAACATGCTTTAAAACCTTTTTTGTTTGCAAAATTACTTAATAAGTAAATGTTCAATCCATCATCAGAAGGTTGATCCATTGCATTAAAAAAATTAGGTAACTCTTGTATTACATCCTTTTTTTTAATATCTAATTCATGATGGATCGAGTTTAAATTTTTTGATATTTTCAAGACTTCATTATGTTCTGAATATTCTGGATATTCAGAAAATTTAACATTAAATGTATTTATTCTTTTAGAAGAAATTTGATTAGATAAAAAAGCAAGTAAAGTAGAATCATAACCACCTGATAAAAAAATTCCAATTGGAACATCAGCAGAGAAATATTCCTCTATTCTATTAAAAAAATTTTCATCAGAAGGTATTTGAATTTCTTCACTAGCTTGATTATTCGAAAAATCTATTTCATTTATAATTTTACCTTGACTATTAACGATCAAGACATGACCCGGCAACAATGCACTAATATCTTCATAAATTGTTAACGGTGGCTGAACCGAACCATATGCTAAATAAGAATCTAGACCAGACGATGATATCTTTTTGCTAACTAAATTACTTTTTACTAAAGCGTTACATTCAGATGCACACGCGAAAAAATTTGAGTTAAAAGTGTAATATAATGGCTTAATGCCAATTTTATCTCTTACCACTATAGCGGTTTTATTTTTATAATCCCATATCATAAAAACATACATCCCTCTAATTTTTTCAATAAGTTTTTTCAAGCCAAAGCATCGATAACCCTTTAACAAAACTTCAGTATCACTTGAACTTTTAAATTTTTCTCCAAGTACGGATAATTCTTTTTTTAGTTCCTTATGATTATAAATTTCACCATTAAAGATAATTATATTATTTGATATTTCATCAATCATTGGTTGATGGCCATTGGCAGATAAATCTAATAAAGATAGTCTTGTATGAACTAATCCAAACTTAAAACCATCCTT
>CACMRG010000057.1 GCA_902616005.1 uncultured SAR116 cluster alpha proteobacterium | reverse complement strand
AACTTATGCAATATGGAGAAAAGATCCCGTGATTATTGCAGGGCAATCAGTAGGTGTTTTAATATATGCAAGAAATTTATATTTTATTCATAGAGGCGAAAATTAGATTTATTAAATTGTAGTTTTACCCAATTTTAAAATTATTTCCCACTCAGCTTTTGAAACAGGAGAAACTGATAATCTACTTTGTTTAACTAATGGCATATTTAATAACTCTTTTGTATTTTTTATTTGGTCAAGTGTAACAAATTCGTTAAATTTTTTTACTGCAACTAAATCAACCATACCAAATATTTTTTTCTTATCCGTATAATCTGGATAATATTCCTTAATTACCTTTACTATACCAATGATTCTTCTTTCTTTAACCGAATGATAAAAAAAACCAAGATCTCCAATTTTCATTTTTTTCATATTATTTGATGCTTGGTAATTTCTTACACCATCCCAATGTTCTCCAACGTCACCTTTGTTCACTTGGTCGTCCCATGACCAAGTATTGGGTTCAGACTTAAATAGCCAAAAATTCATTTTTAAAAACCTTTCAATTTTTAAATTCTATTCCAATAGGACGATTTAACAGATTTAAAATAATTTTATCAATAGATTTATTATTATATATATAGTCAAAAATGGAATTTATAATGGGAGTATCTAACTTATATAAGTCAGATAAATATTTAGCTGATTTAAGAGCATAAAGACCTTCAACAAGTGGAATATTTTTATTATTTTTGTTTTGAGCAAGATCTAATCCATACTTCATATTTCTTGATGTTGGAGAGCTACATGTTAGAATCATATCACCTATTCCAGCCAATCCAAAAGCCGTTTCTTTTTTACCACCAAGTTTGAGTATAATTTGTGATAATTCTGCTATTCCTCTAGTAATAATTGCTGACTTTGCATTCTCGCCAAGTTTTAACCCATCTGATATACCTGTTCCAATTGCAAAAATATTTTTAATAGCTCCAGAAATTGATGCTCCAATAACATCATCTGATGAATAAAGGCGTAAGCAACTGTTACTGAAAAGAGTAGATACATTTTTACTGAATATTTCACTATCACTAGCTATAATCGCAGCTGATGGTAAGTTTTTAGCTACTTCACTTGCGAATGTTGGTCCCGTTAAAATACCATAAGTTAAGTTGGGATATTTTTTTGAAATTATTTCAGAAAATAATTCCCCTTTATCACTTGCAAAGCCCTTTGAAGTTAAAATAATTTTTACATTTGGATTTGATGAAATTACTTTATTAACTGCATCTTGAACTCTAAAACTTTGTGTTGTTATGAAAACAATATCTGCTTCTTTTAATATATTTTTATCATTAGAAACGTAAATATTTTTTGGAAATATAATATCAGGAAAACATTTTGTTGTACCCTTATTTAAAGATTGCATTCTTTTATTGTCAGAAACTAAAATTGATGATTTTATATTACAATTTGATAGAGCTATCGCTAAAGCTTGCCCCCATGCACCTCCTCCATAAAAAATAATTTTATCTGAAGTTACCATTAAGCTTTTATACCTTTTTTACCGACAAGTCTCATTGTTGGATTATTTTTAAAAGCATTTGGATCTAGTGGCCACCTTGGTCTTGGTTTAAAATTGAACATAGTATCTTTTTTACGCTTGTATCTTTCAAATCCAGCCCACGCAATCATAGCCCCATTATCAGTGCATAATTCAAGAGTTGGAACATAGAATTTAATATTTTCTTTATTAGATAAGTCCTTTAAGTCGGCTCTAATTTTTTTATTGGCAGCAACTCCTCCTGCTATTACCAAGTTTAATTTATTTGTTTTAGTTATTTGTTTATAAATTTTAATTGCTAATTTTGTTCTATCTAATAAACAATCTGATATTGTTTTTTGCAATGATGCAGCTAAGTTGTGCTTATTAATATTTATATCTAATTTATTAACAGTTTTTGAGAATGCAGTTTTCAATCCTGAAAAAGAAAAGTTAGGATTTTTCGATTTATATAAAGGTCTAGGAAACTTGAAGAAATCTTCATTACCTTCCTTGCTTAATTTTTCAATTAATGGTCCACCTGGCTGTCCTAAACCCATCATTTTTGCAGCTTTGTCAAAAGTTTCTCCTGCAGAATCATCTAGTGTCGTACTAATTCTAACATACTCGCCATAATTCAAAACGGCTATCAACTGAGTGTGACCGCCTGAAACTAATAAAAGCAAAAAAGGATAATTCAAATCATCGTATAACAGTCTAGCTGTTAAAGCATGACCTTCTAGGTGATTAATAGCTAAAAAAGGTTTTTGAAATGACCAAGCTAACGTTTTACAAAAAGTATTTCCAACGATTAATCCTCCAATTAAACCAGGACCACCTGTTGAACAAAATAGATCAATTTCTTCCAATTTTATTT
>CACMRG010000056.1 GCA_902616005.1 uncultured SAR116 cluster alpha proteobacterium | reverse complement strand
TTTGTCTTTGTTTTGAAATTATAAAAGCATTTTTCTTATCAATTTCTAAAATTAAAAGATGCATAATGCGTGAAAGATCATCAAGTAAAATTTTTACAATCTCATATGGATTTTTTACCATATTAATTGATTTCTCAATTTTCTTATAAACATTAAGTCTATTTGAATTTTTTAATGTTGTCATAAATTCAGTCCGCAACTTGAAATATTTTTAAAATTAATGTATTTTGTTAATATGATTAATCCTATTCATTCTACTAATCCATCACCTTACAGTACCGCACATTATAATAAATTAATTATTAATGATAAAACTGCAAACAATATGCCAAATGGACTTCAAAGAGTTTCAGAGATTAAGGAAAACAAAAATTTAAGTGGTAAATTGCTAAATGATCCAAAAAAGCAGATTTTTACAACAAGTCTAGCACCATCTGTAGGATTTTTGACTGAAAATTTTGTTAAATCTAAAAGTTTATTGTCACCCATATATAGAAATAACGAAGCTATAGCTAAATATGAAGCTATAAGTATGAGTCCAACATCATTAACAGCTATAAAAAAAGATTTAGATAGAATAGTTTAGATCTGGCTATTTTTTGACTGATCTAAATTTATATATCCCATTGATTTCATTATATATTTAAATCTCACAGGTTAAATTGTGTATTTGGCATATAGATTGCAAAGATGAACTGACAAACGGAGGTTTAAATGCCATCAATAAATTCTAATACTGGAGCAATGTATTCTGTAAATGCAACCCAGAAAACTGAAAGAGAGATGACCACATCTATGAAAAGACTCTCTACTGGTGAAAGAATTACTAATGCTGGTGATGATGCTGCGGGTGCTGCTATATCAGATAGAATGTTATCACAGGTAAAAGGTTTAGAAATGTCCATTAGAAATGCTGGAGACGTTATATCTATGGCACAAGTTTCTGAAGGAGCTTTGGGAGAAATAGGAGATATTTTACAAAGGGTAAGAGAGTTAGCAATACAATCAGCCTCTGATACGTACAATGCTACTGAAAGAAATTATATACAAACAGAAACTAATCAACTTTTATCAGAGTTTGACCGAGTTACTAAGGATACAGAATTTAATGAAGTCAATGTTTTAGACGGATCATTTGCAAGTAAAACATTTCAAATTGGTGTAAGAAAAGGTGAAAATGCAAGTGTTTCAGTTAGTTCAATGAGAATAGATGCAATTGGTGCATATCAACAAACTACTGATATGTCGACTACTGATACTGACATAGCAACTAGCGCAAAACTTGTTACAAGTGCTTCAGATTCTGGTCATGTCGAAGCTGATACGGTCACAATTAATGGTCAATTTGGAAACAAAGCGCTTAGTATTACAGCTGATATGAGTGCAAAGCAAGTCGCTGACTTGGTTAATCAAAATTTTGATAGTACAGGTGTGGATGCAGTAGCTTCTACTCAAGTAAAACTTGAAGCTGTTGCAAATTCTGTTTCAGGGTCTGCCGGAACAGTAACTGTTGCGTTTGATTTATATGGTAAGAATACTGATGTTGTTAATGTTTCAGCTGCTATAACAACTGGAACAACAAAAGCGACTTCAAATGTTGAACCGCTTCGAGATGCAATAAACGCATACACTGCTCAAACAGGAATAGAGGCCGTTTTATCATTAGATAAATCAAATTTAATTTTAACTCAATCTGAAGGTTATGACATTAAAATTGTAGATACAAATTTTGATTTAGAAACTGTAGATGATGTTGTAACAACCTCAGTTGATGTAGCATCAACTGGAACAACTTTAATGTTAGCTTCTACAACTGGAGTTGAAGTAGGTGATTTTGTTGTTGTAACTTCTGATCATGCACCTGCTCCTGCTGGCGCTTATGTTACTTCAATCTCTTCTGGTGCCCATGTTGTTCTATCAGAAGCAATTAGTGGTACCATAGATGCCAATGCGACTGTAAATATTGTGAATGCAGAAAGAGCATTAGCTGTTACTGGTCTCAGTGAAGATTTAGCTACTTCAGGCATGGGAGCAACTTTAATAGATAAAGATCAAACAACACACACTTTTGACTCTACACGAGTGACAGGTCAAGTTACTTTTAATTCAACAGCTCAATTTACTGTTCAAGCAGATACTGACAAAGGGCTATTTACAACTGCACCTGGTTCTGCAACCTTAAAAAAACTAAGTACTATAAAACTTAACACTAGAACGGCTGCAGTTGATGCTCTTGTAGTCCTAGATAAAGCTTTAGATAGAATTAATTTAGAAAGAGCTAAGCTTGGAGCTATAATGAGCAGAATGACCAAAGCAATTGATAATTTATCCAATGTGTCAATGAATACGACTGAATCAAGAGGAAGAATTGTCGATGCTGATTTTGCACTAGAATCAGCAAATCTAACACGATCTCAAATTTTACAACAATCTGCAACTGCCATGATAGCTCAAGCAAGTAGATCAATGCAGACAGTTCTTGAATTATTAAAATAAAGGATAATTATGAATTACATGAACTCAATCAAAAGTTCTCAAGATTACCTTGAGAATATGAAAAGGTCATTTTTAAAATCAAAAGAATTTATTCAAAATAAAAATAATAATTTTAAAAGTCATCATTGGAATTCATTTTTACCTGAAAATTATGAGGTGATCTTTTCTGATA
>CACMRG010000055.1 GCA_902616005.1 uncultured SAR116 cluster alpha proteobacterium | reverse complement strand
CAATATCTTAACAAGGCAGTTTCTGCAAATCGTATAAAGAAAGCTAAGAAACTTTATAAAGATAATTACTCTCTTCTAAAAAAAATTGAAACATATTATAAAGTTCAACCTCGTTTTATTGTAGCTTTATGGGGCATTGAAACAGATTTTGGGCGTTACACAGGTTCATTTAAGGTTATACCATCTTTGTTAACTTTAATTTATGATGGTAGGAGAGCAAAATATTTTGAGAGAGAATTTTTCTATGCTCTTAACATTATAAATAATGGTCATGTCTCGATGAATAATATGTATGGGTCTTGGGCAGGTGCTATGGGACAATGTCAATTCATGCCGTCAAGTTTTGTAAAATATGCACAAGATTGGAATAAGGATGGAAAAAAAGATATTTGGAAGACTAAGTCTGATGTCTTTGCATCTGCAGCAAATTATCTCAAAAATACTGGTTGGAATTATAATGAAACATGGGGAAGAAAAGTTTATATTGGTAAATTAGATAAAAAAATTGATGAAAATAAAAAATATAAATTAAGTTATTTAAAGCAAATAAATTTATTAAACTTTGATAAAAAACCTCTCCCAAATTCGAATATAACTTCAAGAATTATCTTTTTAAAAGATGAAAAAGATTTTGGATATCTTGCGTATCAAAATTTTGATAATATTTTGAAATGGAACAGGTCAAATTATTTTGCTATCGCAGTTGGGAGTCTTTCCGATTATATTTTGTACGGCAAGTAGAAGAATGATCAATTTTTTAATAATTGTTTTATTATTTTTTCTATCATCATGCACTTCAGTTGAATTGGCAGCAAATTTAGGAAAAAAAGTTTTTGTAAAAAAAGACCAATTAGAAAAGTCTAATGGCATATATAAAATTGGTAATCCATATGTGGTTGACGGAAAAAGGTATTATCCAAAGAAAAATTTAAATTATGATCAAAAAGGCATTGCTTCTTGGTATGGTCCAAAATTTCATGGCAAGCTTACAGCTAATGGTGAGATTTTTAATCAATATAAATTAACTGCTGCTCACAAAACTTTACCAATTCCTTCAGCAGTAAAAGTAACTAATCTAAAAAACAATAAATCATTGATAGTTAGGGTTAATGATAGGGGGCCCTTTGTTAATGATAGGATAATAGATCTATCATATCAGTCAGCTAAAGAACTTGACCTATTACAAGCTGGGACTGGTTTTGTAAGAGTTCAATTACTTAAATCTGAGAGTCTTCTATTAGAAAAACTTGCAAAAAAAGGGCAATTTCCAGAAATTAATGAAATTACAAAAAAAACTATACCTCCTATCAATCAGGTAAACTATTCTAATGTATCAATTCAAAAAATAGGAGAAGCTAAATTAAGTAATTTTATATGATCATGAACTTAAAAAAGTTTTATTTGAAAAAAACTCTAATGATCTTATGAAACCAGCATCTATGGCAAAAATAATGACTGCTTATATAGTATTTGATAGATTGCAAGAAGGAAGTTTAAGTTTAGATGATACATTTGTTGTTAGCAAAAATGCTTGGCAAAAAGGTGGATCTAGAACATTTTTAAAGCTAAACTCTGAAGTAACAATTAATGATTTATTAATGGGTTTAATTGTCCAATCTGGAAATGATGCTGCTATAGTACTTGCTGAAGGAATTTCAGGTAGTGAAGAAGATTTTGCTATTCAAATGAACCAGTATGCTGAATCATTGGAAATGAAAAATACTCATTTTACGAATTCTACTGGATGGCCTCATGAAGATTTAAATACAACAGCTTATGACTTAATCATCTTAACAGAAGCACTTATTAATAATTTTCCAAAGTTATATAAACTTTTTGTTGAAAAAGAATTTACATTTAATAATATCAGGCAACCTAACAGAAACCCTCTATTAATAGGTCGTTATAAAGTTCCTGGTGCGGATGGATTGAAAACTGGTCATACTAATGAATCTGGTTATGGACTTATTGGTTCTGTTGCAAGAAAAAATAGAAGAATTACACTTGTAATAAATGGCCTTAATAGTATGAAACAAAGAGGAAAAGAAAGTAAGAGATTAATTGAGTTAGCATTTAGAGAAACGTATATATTGAGAGTATTTCAAAATAACGATATTTTAAGTTCTGCAAATGTTTGGCTTGGGAATAAATCAAAGATTAATTTAATGGCTGAAAAACCATTAAAAATTTTAGTTAATAGGTCATCATTGAGAATGATTAAAACTACAATTTTATGGAATGATCCAGTTAAAGCGCCAATTAATATAGGACAAAAAGTAGGAGTAATTAAAATTAAAATTCCTGGCAGTGATACTATTGAGTTAAATTTGGTTTCAAAAGATAATGTAAATGGATTAGGTCCAATTGATAAGATGAAATCTGCTGTTAATTATTTGATATTTGGTGGAGATATAAATTAAAAATCTCCTTTCAAAAAAATCAATTGAAAAAGGAATATTCATAACTTTTGAAGGGGGTGAAGGATCTGGTAAATCTACTCAAATTAGTTTTTTATCTAAATTGTTAAATGAACAAAATATAGCGCATATTACAACAAGAGAGCCAGGTGGAACTGAAACTGGAGAACAAATTAGAAAAATTTTACTCCAAGGTAATGCAGATAAACTTGATTCTTATTCAGAATTTCTTTGTTTTGCAGCCTCAAGAAGAGAGCATTTAAAAAAAATAATTTTACCTGCTTTATTAGAAAATAAGATAGTTATATGCGATAGATTTCTAGACTCTTCAATTGTATATCAAGGAATGGTTGGTGGCCTAGATGAAAAAATAATTTTAAAAGTTCATGATAA
>CACMRG010000054.1 GCA_902616005.1 uncultured SAR116 cluster alpha proteobacterium | reverse complement strand
TTTTTTTTCTTTGTAAATGTCATGCACGTGTTTTTACCTGAATTTCCTTTTTACGAAATTAGGATTGGAAATTTTTTAATTATGTAAGGAGTAAAATGTTTGAAAGTTTTTTAAATGCTTTTCCACTATTATTTGGAGGCGGAAGCTTTTTAAATATTTTATTTGTTATCTCTTTAGGCTTATTAATTGGACTATTTGTTGGAGCATTGCCTGGTCTTACAACTTTAATGGCTATGGCGATTGTTTTACCAATATCTTTCTTCATGGACCCATTGATTGGGATACCTTTTTTAATTGGTGTTTACAAAGGTGGTATTTTTGGAGGGTCTATTCCAGCAATACTAGTTTCATTACCCGGGACTGGAGCATCTGTTGCTACAACATTTGATGGACCACCTTTAACAAAAATGGGTAAAGGTAGAAAAGCTCTTGAAACAGCTCTTTTTTCATCTGTAATTGCCGATTTCTCAAGTGATATAGTAACTATTTTATTAATTGGACCTATCGCTCTAATTGCTTTGTTGATTGGGCCTCCAGAATTAGCAGCCATTTTGTTCCTAAGCATATTAATAATTTCTTCTACATCTAGCGGTAGTGTCGGGAAAAACATGATTATGCTAGCAACTGGTCTTTTTATAGCTATGATTGGACAAGACCCGATTGCTGCATTGTCACGATTTACTTTTGATGTTTTTGAATTAAGAGCAGGTGTACCACTTTTACCTATGTTGATAGGGTTATTTGCTATACCTGAAATTTTAATAAATATAGAAACAAAAACTAAAGATTTTATAAAGACAAAACTAAATCTAAATAAAGAAGAAAATTTAACTTGGAATGAATTTTTAAAACTAAGAAAAACAATTTTCAGAAGTACTATTATTGGTACAACAATTGGAATGATTCCAGGGGTTGGGCAGGTTGTTGCTGCATTTGTTGGATACGCAGCTGCTAAAAATAGCTCAAAAAACCCTGAAAAGTTTGGAAAAGGTGAATTAGAAGGTATTGCTGCCCCAGAAGCTGCAAACAATGCGGTTAACGGCCCTACCCTTGTCCCTTTGTTAACATTAGGCATACCCGGAGACAATGTAACTGCTATCTTATTAGGTGCTTTTGTTGCTCATGGTTTAAGACCTGGGCCAGAACTAATGTCAGAACAAGGAAGCATAGTTTTTGCTATCCTTATGTGTATGCTGTTAGCAAATATACTTTTTTTAATTTTGGGTTATTTCACAATGCCTATATTTTCAAAAGTTGTAACTATTAAAAAATCTTATTTAATACCTTTAACTATTATTTTTGCATTTGCTGGATCATTTGTATTCAGACATAACCCCGCTGATTTATATTTCTTATTATTTTTTGGTATATTTGGGTATGTATTAAAAAAATTAGAATTTGATGTAACGCCATTAGTAATGGCTTTTATTTTGGCACCTTCATTGGAATATGCATTTGGTCAAACTTTAAGTCTAGGCGATGATAACGTCATTATGTTTTTACTCTCAGAAAGACCTATAGCTGCTTTAATAATTGTATCAACTCCAGTTATTACATGGAAGTTATGGAAGAGAAGTAAAAAGTTGCGAGATGTCGCAACTACAATAACCTCTGAGCAGGTTAAATAATGTTAATTTTCATTTGAAAGGAGGATTAAAATGAAAAAATTACTAACAACTCTAATAGCAATTTTTGCTATGTTGAGTATTTTTAATACGGTGAAAGCCGATTATCCTGAAAAACCAATTACAATGGTGATTCCATTTGGTCCAGGTGGTTCGCACGACCTTAATGCTAGAGTATTTACAAGTATAATACCTCAGTATCTTGGTAATGCTATTATAGTTAAACTTGTTCCTGGTGCAAGTGGACAAACAGGAACAGCTATGGTTGCTCAAGCTAAACCAGATGGTTACACATTGCTCTTTACTCATAACTATGTTGACCAATTACAACATCATGTTAAAAAATTGCCTTACAAGCCGCTTAAGGATTTTGTTACAGTTGCAAGAATAAACTATGCAGCTGCTTGTATGATTGTATTAAGCAAATCTAAATATAATTCAGTTCAAGATGTATTTGATGCAGCAAAATCAAGTGGAGGAAAGCTGAAGCTTGGTCATTCAGGTATGTGGGGAGCAACTATGGTTCCTATGGCTCAATTGTTATCTTGGGGAAAAGTCAGTGCTAATTTAACGCCTTATAAAGGTGGTGGTCCTATGGTTAAAGGATTATTATCTGGAGATGTTGAAGCTGTTTTACATTTTCCATCTGTTATAAAAGGTCAAGGAAATAAAGTTAAGACCTTAGGATGTGGCGCAAAAGAAAAGAGTTTAGGAACACCTCCTACATTCGATGAGCTTGGATTTAAAGGTCAAATTGGTTATATGGACCGTATTTTGATGGCTCCAGCCAAAACACCTCCAGAAAGAATTAAAGTTCTTCAAGATGCTTTGGCAAAATTAAAAGGCGATAAAACCTTTAAAAAATTCATGGGTAGACTTGGAGAAAATATGGAATTCATGAATGGGCCAGACTATGAAAAGATTAGAGCAGAAAAATCTAATAATTATAAATCTTTAGTTAAACAAATGACTAAAGGTTAATTAACAACTTGCAATGTTGTGCCTATTCATTTAGGCACACATTATTAATATGTATCAACAAATTTTTGAAATTAGTGGTCCTGTTTTTTTTCTGATATTTTTAGGTTTTTTAGTTTCTAAATTTAAAATTGTACTTCACGAAAAAACAATGGGCTTTTTACTCACTCATATTGGTTCTCCTTGTTTAATATTTCATACTTTATCAACTACAAATGTAGACATTAATATATTATTCAAAATATGTACTTCAGCTG
>CACMRG010000053.1 GCA_902616005.1 uncultured SAR116 cluster alpha proteobacterium | reverse complement strand
TCTTATTTTTCATATATTCAAAAACCCTTAATAGCCGCTGTTCAGGGTTTTGCTTTAGGTGGAGGTTGTGAGCTTGCTATGGCCTGTGATTTTATATTAGCTTCTGATGATGCAAAGTTTGGACAACCTGAAATTAATGTAGGCGCGATTCCTGGTGCTGGTGGCAGTCAAAGAATGCCACGTTTTATAGGTAAATCAAAAGCTATGTACGCTATTTTAACTGGAGATATGATAGATGCGAATGAAGCTGAGAAATGTGGTTTAGTAGCTAAAGTATATAGTAAAGAAAATTTTAACGAGGAAGTTTTAAAAGTTGCCCATAAAATAGCAAGTAAGTCTACTGCTTTAGCTAGGTTGGCTAAAGAAACGGTGAATGTTAGTTACGAAACAACTTTAAATGAAGGCCTTAGAGCTGAGAGAGCTATTTTCATGTCAACTTTTTCATTGGAAGATCATAAAGAAGGAATGGAAGCATTTTCTGAAAAAAGAAAACCCAATTGGAAAAATAAATAATTAAACATTTATTAAATCCTGAGAAGGTATACCTATAACTTTTAATCCACCATCTACATAATGTGTTAGACCCGTAACTCCACTAGAAATGTCTGATAAAAGATAAAGGGCGGCATTACCGACTTGTTCGAGGTCAGGATTTTTTTGTAAAGGAGCAATTTTTTCAGAATATCTATAAACATGTCTTGCTCCAGATATTGCGGCACCTGCGATAGTTTTCATGGGTCCAGCAGAAATTGCGTTAACTCTGATATTTTTTTTTCCTAAATCTACTGACAAATATCTAACTGATGTTTCCAACGCTGCTTTCGCTACGCCCATAACGTTATAATTTGGAGTAGTTTTATTTGATCCTACATAAGTAAGTGTTAACAAAGATCCTCCATTTTTAATAATTTTTGAAGCAGATTTTGCAATTCTAGTAAAGCTATAAGTAGAGATATCAAGTGTACTCAAAAAATTTTGTCTCGACGTTTCAATGTATTTACCCTTAAGTTCTTCTTTGTCAGAATATGCTAAGGCGTGAACAATAAAATCTAAATTCCCAACATCTCTTTGTATATTTTTAATTAATTGTTCAATAGAGTATTCATTTTTAGCCTCTAAGGAAACATCACATTTATATAAATTTTTGCAGTTTATTTTATTTGATAAGGGCTCAATTCTTTTTTTCAAACTATCATTCTGGTAAGTTAAAACAATATTCGCTTTGTTTAAAAAAAGTTCGTTCGCTATTCCCCATGCTATAGATCTTTCATTGGCAACTCCCATTATCAGTCCAGTTTTTCCTTGCATTAGGTTCATGATTAATTTTCTGATAGCTTTGAAAATATAAGGGTTGCATTTGTACCACCAAACCCAAACGAATTTGATAATGCTGTATTAATATTTATATTTTCAATAGTTTCTCTAGGTATATCAATATCTTCAATTATAGGGTCAGGTGTTTCTATATTTGAGGAACCGGATATAAAATTTTCGTTCATCATTATGAGAGTATAAATAGCCTCATGAACACCAGTAGCGCCTAATGAATGCCCTGTTAAGGACTTTGTGCTTGTTATTTTAGGTAAATAACCTTTAGTTGAAAAAACTTTTTTTATTGCCTCTATCTCTTGAATGTCTCCAACTGGTGTGCTCGTACCGTGAGCATTTATATAATCAATTCTCAAATCTATATTTTTTAATGCATTAGTCATACACCTAATAGCACCTTCTCCACTAGGTGCTACCATATCGTGTCCATCTGAATTTGCAAAGTGACCTAAAATTTCTCCATAAATTTTAGCCCCTCTTTTTTTTGCATGTTCATATTCTTCGAGTACTATAATCCCTCCACCACCTGCAATAACAAAGCCATCTCTGTTAGCGTCATACGGTCTAGATGCTTTTTGAGGAGTTTCGTTGAATTTGCTTGATAGTGCTCCCATTGAATCAAATAGAACAGAAAGCGTCCAATCTAATTCTTCTCCACCGCCAGCAAAAACAATATTCTGATTTCCATATTTTATATTATCTACACCTACACCAATACAGTGAGCAGATGTTGAGCATGCAGAAGTTATTGAATAATTAAGACCTTTTATTTTGAACATTGTTGAAAGGCAAGCGGAAATACTTGAGCTCATGCATTTTGGGACCATAAATGGACCTACTCTTTTTGGTCCTTTATTTCTAGTAATGTCAAATGATTTTAATAAATTAATTGTACTTGGTCCACCAGCACCCGCTATTAATCCAGTTGAAGGGTTTGATATTAATTCATCGTTGAGATTTGCATCTTCAATTGCCTCTTTCATTGCTATAGCAGTATAAGCAGCACCATCACCCATAAATCTGAGATCTTTTTTATCTAAAAAGTCTTCAAAATTTATATTAATATCTCCATGAATTTGACTTCTAAAACCTAGATCAGCGTAGTCTTTGCTAAAGTTAATTCCGGACTTATTAAAATATAAAGAGTCTCTTACTTCTTTTTTATTATTACCAATTGGACTGATTACGCCAATACCTGTCACAACTACTCTTCTTTGCTCAATCATTTATATACCTAATTATATTTTTTCATCTTGAAAAAGACCAACCCTTATATCAAAGGCTTCAAAAACAATTTGTTTATCACATAGAACTTTTCCATCAGCGATACCAAGCATAAGCTTTCTATTAATAATCTTTTTAAAATCTAATATGTATTCAACTTTTTTTGCAATTGGCAATACCTGACCTGAAAATTTCACGTTTCCAACCGATAACGCTCTACCTTTTCCTCTACCACCCATAATACCAAGACAAAATCCAAGTAATTGCCATAGGCCATCCATGCCTAGACAACCAGGCATAACAGGATCATTTTCGAAGTGACACTCAAAAAACCATTTATCAGGAGTAATATTATATTCTGCATGAGCTAAACCCTTATTGTAATTACCACCTTCTTCTGATATTTTGACTATTTTATCAAACATAAGCATAGGTGGTAACGGTAATCTAGGAAAATCTATCCCAGCCAATTTACCTTTAGCACAAGCAATTAGTTCTTCGTAATTGAATTTGTTTTTAAGTAACGACAAAATTATTCCTTCATAGTAACTATTAAGTTTAATTCACTATAATATAATTTGATCCCC
>CACMRG010000052.1 GCA_902616005.1 uncultured SAR116 cluster alpha proteobacterium | reverse complement strand
CTTGGCAAGTGGATGAAGAATATTGAATTTTGACGGTCTAGTGAAACCAACTGAAACTTTCAAACATAGCTAACCCAAAAACAGAATGTCGTGCTAACAAAATAAGCGAAGTTAAGAAAGGCATATCAGTTTTTCTTGCAAGCACTCCCTGACCAGTAAAAGGCATGAAAATGAATAATGGGGCAATCGTTGTTAATGCCCCAAACAATAGCCCATTTCTATAGGATAAATCTAATAACGGATAACTAATGAAGAATATATAAAACACAACAGCCCAAGCTACAGCAATTAAATAATGGAAAGCCCAGCCAATTTTTACTTCATGATTAACTGGCATAGCATCTGAAATCTGTGGATTAAAAATCTCTCCTCGCCTGACCATGTAAAAAAACCAACGACCAACAACACCCCATGAAGGTTCGGGTACTTTAAATAAAATCAATAAGAGACGGCCAAATATATCTAAAACTATACAGGAAAAAAATCCTGCAGTAATAATACTCAGAAAATCAATTATAGGCATTGTTTCAGAGATAGATTAAGAGTAGTTGAATGTCCATCAGAAATTATAAACGAATTAGGTGGATTGAGTTTAAAGAGTGTAGTGCAGGGCTATGGTAGAGGTTATGATTTAAAACACTTATCAATTTGGATGTCAAAAATTAGTCTAATGGTTTAAGTTTAGGATTTATATTTCTATCAACATCTTCAATTGTTGTGCCTCTTCTGATTTCATCATAAAAAACTATCTGGGTCGGCATTTTACCATATATACTTTTATATCTACTTATAAAACTTCTATAGATACCATACTTAAAGTAAATTTTTTCAGGAGTAAAATTAATTGGTGATTGATTTATTTCTACTTTTTTCTTTCCATTAACCCAAGCTTTCATTTTTTTATTTTCAAAATCTAAACAAAAAGATATATCTGTCCAAACGTCTTTCATTTCATTTATCTTTGCTAATTTATACTCTATTCTTGTATCAATAACATTATTTACATTTCCAGTTAATTTATGCCATCCAAAATATAAATCATTATTTTTAGCTCCAATTTGTATTAGAGGAGGAAAAGATTTAAGTCCTCCTGCAGTACCTTTAGGTCCACCTGTTTGATGAACTTGACCTAAATCGGTATTAGTTGGAGAAACTGATTTAAAACTTTTATCTAATTTAATACTGTAACCATAACATTGATTTCCTTTTGGTTTCTGTCTAGGTTTACTTGAAAACTCAAAACGTTCTCTATTCATTTTGCAATCGTTCCATGCCCCACCTTTTTTGTAAAAGCAGTCACCATCTCTTAATTCAAATCTTTGATAAGATTTACCAGCTCTTGCTTTGGATTTGTCCTTAATATATTTATGAGAATAATCTTTTTTTGGCATATAATAAAAAGCATGTTTTTTGTACCCAGAATGAGATGTAGTTTTTAACCCATATTCACTATTTTTTGTATAAGTTCCACCACAATTAAAGCTACATGCAAACGAGATATTATTTAGATGCAATAATACGAATGTGGCTATAATTTTAATTAACATATGGTCTACTCCCTTGACGCACTAAACAAAATATGCTTGCACATCAATGAGTTACGATGATTGTTTAACAGGAAGTGGTACGCTCTAGACGCTTTGTATACACTTCATGTGCACCATCAATATTGCAGCACAAGCAATACCAACAGTTTATGGATTACAGAGTCTGTGTCAACAGGTACAAATGGTCTACCATATGGTCTACTCCTAAAATAACTGTTCTTAGTATAGGTAACTGTAGACACCCTAGGTGTCATTAATATCCTTCTTATTAATACATTTATACTGCCTAAAATTTTAAATGTTACCACCCCACGCATGAGCCATGGGGGTATGGGTAGATGTATGTAGTTGGTGTGTGTGACAGATTGGGGTGTGAGTGTGTTAACTAGTTTAGTGTAGTATACATAAGTCTGTATAGGGGTGTTTTTAAATTCTTGATTTTTGGTAGTTAATAGATGAACTCAGGAAGTATAAAAAACAAAGTGAGAAAAATTTTGTGAATTTTACTAAACATAGATAGCATTGATTGATACTTTAATTTATTATAAATCTTTATACACTTGGAGTTTCTATTGGATATCAAAGCAAATTTAATGACCTATAATACTTTTACTTTTAAGACAGAAGCGCAAATGCTTCTTTTTAAAAGAATTTGGGAAGATAATGGTACAGAACTATTTAATAAACTTAAAAAAAAAGGATGTACAAGATTTTGTCTTAATCAAATCTGGAACGTAAAGGGAACATTTAAGATGTCAGTTCTTTTTGAGTATGAAAGTCCAACTTCATTTAAACAATGTCAAAATGAATTAGAAAATTTTACCAAAAATCTTATGAAAGAACTTCAAGCCGCAGACCCTGTTATAGAGGCAAGTAGAAATATCGTACTTCAGGACTTGAGAGTTTAGCTCCTTAATCAGTCAGATCCCTACACCCACTAAAACCTTATCTCATACACCATTAATTCTGTTTACACTGACGCGGCTATATGACTTATTGAAATAGTAAAACTTCATAAAATAGATACTAAAATTTTTCTAGCCAAGGTCTTATTTCTAATTCCCAAGACCATACACTTCTTTTTTGATTATAAAATTCTAAATATCTTTTTGCAATCTCATCAGGACATAATTTATCATCATCTTTTTCATATGGTCTATTCTCAGATGCTATGCTTCCATCTATTATAAAGTGACCTATGTGAATATTTTGTGGATGTAATTCACGGGCTAATGATTGTGCTAAACCTCTTAAAGCAAACTTACCCATTGCGAATACTGATGAATTCGCAAAGCCCTTTGTGCTGGCAGATGCACCAGTAAAAAAAATACTTCCAGAACCTTTTTTCTTCATTCTCTTAACTGATTGTTGTGCAACTAAAAAAGCACCAAATGATGTTATGTTTAATGCGTGTCTTGTATTTTCTATATCTAATTCTTCAATAGGCCCTCTTACTCTTGAAGATGGATTATAAATAACCAAATCTGGTTCTTCATTTATATCATCTAATTTGCTAAATAAATTTTCAACATCAATTGAAGATGATACATCGCACTTAAAAACATTTGCCTCTAATTCTTTCTTAACATTATCAAGTTTATTAATATTTCTTGCTACTAAAGAGATAGACATTCCATTTTTATGAAATAATCTTGCA
>CACMRG010000051.1 GCA_902616005.1 uncultured SAR116 cluster alpha proteobacterium | reverse complement strand
AGAATTATCTGAAGAAATATCAAATTGTATTATAAGTAATCGTTTTGAAGAAATACCAAAACTTGATGAATCCAGATTAGAAATCATAAAAAATTTCAAAGAAAATGACAAAAATAAATTGAAAGAAATCATTTCTCATTTAATTTCAAAAAATTCGCTTAGTATTCAAGAACTGGAAAAAAAGAAGAACAACCAATTAAAAAAATATTATGAGACAGCTAAAAGGTTTTCTGAGTATAAAAAAGTTTAAATAAATTATATAATTTTTTATAAATTAAGCAGCCTGGTCCGATCCTTGCCAAATTGAGTATTGGATTAATTTTCTTTCAAAGTTTTCTGTTTTGATTTTTTCAACTCCGTGAAATGAGTTATTAGTTCTATAAAATGCAAATATATTATTTTTTTCAAACTTTGCTGTATAAACTTTATTAAAATTTTTATGATGGTAGTGTGTACCTCTATTACACGTAAATGACCTGTCAATAGGGGTGTAAACACTTGTCCCAGCAACGCTATCATCAGTATTAGGTCCATCAGATAAATATATTAACATAGTAAAAACTTTTCCGGGATGATCCGTATGTGGACCTAATGCGTAATCTTTACGATCATATATTATTTGAAATCTTGAGCCAAACCTGATGTTAGATACGCCATGTGGGTATCTTTGACTAAGGTAACTTGGATTTGAACTTAAAAAGGAGCCAATAATTTCTTTTGTATCAAAAAGATCTCTAAAATTTTTCCAAAAAATATATTTTTCACCTTTTATGTGATTTAAGTATTTATCATCATAGATGTTCAAACATCCTCGATTATTATATGGATGGTCTTTTACATTTTTTACACTTACACTGTCCGCTTCTGTTAATGGAATGAAAACATCATTTTCAGGGAAGAATTTTATGGCGTCCTTAAATAATTCTTTTGGAAGAAAATTCGCAGTCTCACAATGTGAATATGGAAAATGATTTAATTTAAAATTTCTAATATTATACTCTAATTCAGGGATATATTTTTCTAAATTCATGTTTACTCCATTTATCTGTAAAATATGTGATTGGCATAGCCTTTATTCCAACCTTCTGTTCTTGAAGCTTTCTTAACTTGGTCTTTGTCAAATTTGAAACCATTTGAATTAAAAAAATTTAAAATTTCTAAATCATCCTCTCTTTCAGGATTAATTTCTATTAGTACTGATCTCAAATTTTTGTTTTTTATTAATTTAGATGCTCCTTTAACAACCTTATTTTCAATATTATCAACGTCAATTTTGAGATAATTTGGAACAGGAAAATTCCACTTTTCAATTAAATCGTCAATTTTAATTGATAGAACTTGTTGTTTTCTTTTAAATTGAGATATTTCTAAGTTGTGGTCATAAGGTTTGCCAACGCTATGTCCACTGCCACCAGTAGTTAAATTATTCATATACAATGTGGTAAATTCTGTCTTATCACTTAATCCAAGTGGATATGCATATACATTATTTGTAAGGTTATTTATATTTATATTTTTTACTAAAATTTGAAAATTTAAAGCATTCGGTTCAAAGGCAAAACAATTTATATCTTTAATTATTGAACTAAAGATTGTAAAGATACCAACATTTGCGCCAATATCATAAAAGGTAGATTTATCTTTGAACCCTCTTATCCACTCAATAGTTTCAGGCTCTTTATCAAATATACTATGAGCTCTATAATGAGTAAGTGAATTTTGCATATCAAATTTTAAAATGTTGTTAGTTACACTATCTTTTACCTGAGCAGTTATATCTATCTGTTTTAACTCTATAATTTTTTTGGTAACAGCTTGAAAATTTGTAATATTTATTTGTTTTAACTCTTCTATTTTTTTAAGTAGTTGGGACATATAAGAAATGTGCAAATTTCATTCCAAAATTTAAAAATATGATATTTTTATATCCCTATAAATTCTTTCAACTACAGAAGTCCAATCACCTTGTTTTTTTTGAATAAAAATTTTCATGTTTTTATACCATAAACTGTTAGTATTGTCTGCATTCCAATACCACATTTTTCCTCTTCCTTCGGGAAGCATTAAGTAAGTTTTTTTTCCTAATGCTGAAGATAAATGAGCAACAGAGTTGCTTACTGAAATAACAAAATCACATTTTTCTATTAGACTCGATAAACCAACGAAATCGTTAAAATTGTCAATATTTTCATCTTTGATAATTTTAACTCCATTTTCTTCAAAAAATTTATTTCTTTCATTGCTAGTGTTACCATATTGGAGGTCTATGAAAGAAATATTATTAATTTTTAAAACTTTCTTAAGATCATTAAGCGTGGTAGATAAAAAACTTTTGTACATGTTTAAAGTTGGTTTTGCACTTAATGATTTTGTAAACCAAGAAATCCCACAAACTAAATTATCCTTTGGAATTTTATCATCAATTCCGAGTTTAATTGGATTTTTTAAAAATAAAAACTTTTTTGAGTTTTCTCTAACTTTTATTTCATTTTCAGCGAATAATTTAGCCAAACTTCCAATTGCTATTTGACCATCAAAGTTATAATCATTTAAATCATTTTTAGCTGAAAAACCACCAGGGTCGACTTTACTATCTAAAATATTTATGTTTGTAAAACATTTTCTAAACAATGGGATAAGCTTTTTTTGAGGTCTAAAAAAAAACTCTGTTTTTTTTGTATTTAGATTATTTAAAAATCTTGAGAAAAATATCTCGTCTCCAACACCTTGTTCAGTCCAAATATATACCCTTTTAAAGTTATCTTCCAAGTTATATATTTTACATTTAGGCAAATACTGTGGGACTAGTACATCGGGACAATTAAATCTTAAATCGTAATTTTTCCAACCCTCTTTAAAGTTTCTAGTGGCTAGTTGACAAATTGAAAGATTTCTAATTACATCATGATAATCTGTTTTAATTGCTCTGGCTTTTTTAAAATATTTTTCACCTATTTTATACTTTTTTCTTATCGTAAAATAATGACCTATATTATTTAATATAACTGGATTTTTATTATCTTTTTTTAATCCTTTTTTGTAAATTTTAATACATTTAAATAAGTTAAAATTCGAAATATATGAATGTCCTAAAGTTACATAAAATTCAACAAACTTAGGGCAAACATCTATACCTTTTAAAAGAATTTTTTCAGCTTCTTCGTATTTTCCTAAAAGATTTAAAACTTGTCCTAAATTATTGTAGGCTTTGTAATAATCTTCATCGATTTTTAATATTTTATTAAAACAACTTATAGATTCATCGTATCTTTTTAGTGATAAAAATGCATTTCCCATATTATTATAA
>CACMRG010000050.1 GCA_902616005.1 uncultured SAR116 cluster alpha proteobacterium | reverse complement strand
TGTGTTTTTGCTTGGGGGTGCTAAATGGAGTTTTTCAAGTGAATTGACATGTATTTACTTGAAAAAAAATATTAATAAAACTCAAGGGTTAAATCATACATTTTTACCAAAAACTATTAACTTTGATAAAAATAGTTTTAAACAAGTTTTATTCTCAAAAAAAAAGCAATTTACTTATAAAGGTAAGTACACAATTATTTTTGAGTACAATGATGATAATTCTGTAACAGGATATTTTGAGAGAGCTCTTAGAACTGGTCACCCTTTTACTGATAGTATAATTAGTGATAGAAGTTTAAAGTTAATCTATTCTTGTTCAATTAAAAATTCTAATGTTAAAACAGTAAGTAAAATTAGCTCAAAAATTTTATCAAATAAAGAAATTGAAAATATATTATGGGATGGGAAAGCGAAGAGTTTTTTTTCTGAATTTAGTTTAACTATTACATCTAATGGCATTTATAAAAATAAAAGATTTAGGAAAATTTCAAGTTTAACAAATGATGAATTATGTTCTTACGGACTAACAAATTTTCCAAATACAGATAAAATTTATTATCCAAAAAAATATTATCTATGGCGAGAAAAAATATATCAGCGAAACATTTCCTTTAGTGATTGTGTAAGTCTAGCAAGAGCGCATAGAAATTCTTACGATTTTAAAATAAATACAAAAACTGTCTTAGATTTAGCTTCAAATGAAAAAAATAAAATTTATACAATATCTAAACCTACGACTACTTCATCTAATATTACCAATAAAGAAAGTACTCAGTTGTTCTATATGGCTTGCAATTATAAATATATACCTAATAGTGCGCATGGATTTAATGTAGGCTCTAATTTCAATAATTCGTATCATGAAAAATTTACAAATAAAGGAAAAAATTGTTCGTCCTATGCAATTGCACTTTTGAAAGAGAATAAATTAATTCCAAAAAGTACTCATGACTTCATGAAAGACATTAACAGAAAAGTACCTTCTAACCAAACCAAAGACCCTAGCAAAAGACCTCTAGCTTCTGTATCTGATACATCTGTCTGCTACAACGCAACAACTACATCAGGTGGTAAGAAAGTATGGAATGATAGGAATGATAACTTTGTAGGTGAAGCAAAGTATCGTGGATTGGATTGTGGTGTTAACAAACAAAAAGAAACTATCATAGCTTCTAAATCAAAAAACACTAAACCATCTATATCATCTGCAGAACTAGAAAAAGAAAGAGCTAAGAGATTAGAAGAAGAAAGAAAACGTAAAGCACTTGAACAACGCATAGCTGAATTAGAAAAAAAGAATAAAGAACTACAACAACCTAAGAAACAACAAAAGGCTAAGCCTAAAAGTGGTTCAGGCTCTGGCTTTTTTATTTCTAAGTTAGGACACATCATTACCAATCAACACGTAGTAAACAAATGCTCTAGAATTACAGTAGGTGACAGAATTGATAAACAAGTACCTGCTGAATTATTAGAAACAGATAAACGTAATGACCTAGCTTTACTTAAAACAACATCTCTTAAACTAGCTAGTGCAGAAACAAAATCACTCATACAAAAACTAAGCATTGAAATTGTACCTCTTGCAACTGGTGGTCTCATGAGAGGTAATGATGTTAAATTAGGTGAAGATGTTTTAGTTGCAGGCTTTCCTTATGGAGATATTTTTAGTAAGAACATAAAAGTGACTAAAGGTATTGTTAGTTCTACAACTGGCATTAAAGATGATTCTGGTCAGTTTCAATTAGATGCAGCTGTTCAACCCGGCAATAGTGGTGGACCTATTTATGATAAGTATGGGAATATTGTTGGAGTAGTTGTAGCTCAACTAAATAAGTTTAAGATGGCAAAAGCTATAGGCTCCTTACCTGAAAATGTAAACTTTGGAATAAAAGCTTCTACAGTAAAACAGTTCTTAAATGAAAGCATCCCCACAAGATGGTCTGAAAGAACAAAAGAGATAAGTACAACAAAGCTATCAGAAATTGCTAAGAAGCAAACTGTTATGGTTGTGTGTCATCGTGATTAGAAAGCTAAATCTTCATAAGTATCAATTAATGTGTTAATTTATTCAGATGAAATTTTTATTTAAATTGAAAATATATTTATTGATACTTGGATATTTATTTTTGCAAGGGTGTCAGACAAATACTTATTCACAGAAATATAGCAGTTGGAAAATAGATTTAACTAATACAGATGCGTCAGGATATAATGTAAGGTCGTGGGATAATTCACATTTATGTTCAATGGCCACATCAGGCAATGGAAGAACATGGACTAAAGTCCCAAATTCTGGTCACATTATACAAGAAGCCAAACGTCGTGGTTTAGATTGTCGTATTAAAGAAGATAATGAAACTGTCATAGCCTCCAACCAAACCAAAGACCCAAACAAAAGACCATTAGTATCTGTATCTGATACATCTGTCTGCTACAACGCAACAACCATATCAGGCGGTAAAAAAGTTTGGAATGATAGAAATGACAACTTTGTAGGTGAAGCAAAATATCGTGGATTGGATTGTGGTGTTAATGATAATAATAAAACTGCTATCGCCTCTAAACCTAAAAATATTAAGCCATCAATTTCATCTGTAGAATTTGAAAAAGAAAGAGCTAAGATATTAGAAGAAGAAGAACGTAAACGTAAAGCCTTAGAGCAACGTATAGCTGAGTTAGAGAAGAAGAACAAAGCTTTACAAAAACCAAAAAAGAAACAGTCTCCTAAATCAAAAGGAGGAAGTGGTTCAGGTTTCTTTATTTCTAAATTAGGTCATATTATTACGAATGAACACGTAGTCAAAAAGTGCAACAAGATAACTATTGGAGATAATATTGACAGACAAGTTCCTGCAAAACTTATTGAGATAGACAGAAAAAATGATTTAGCCTTACTTAGAACAATAACTTTAGATTTAGCAAGTTCAGAAACAAAGTCATTAATAAAGAAACTGAGTACTCAAAAGTTGGGTATTGAGATAGTTCCATTGGCTACTGCAGGATTAATGCGAAGTGATGATGTTGAGTTAGGTGAAGATATTGTAGTAGCAGGTTTTCCTTATGGAGATATTTTTAGTAAAGACATTAAAGTTACCTTTGGAAATGTTAATTCAACAAAAGGTGTTGGAGACGATTCAAGTCAATTTCAAATACAAGCACCTGTTCAGATAGGTAATAGTGGAGGACCTATTTATGATAAGTATGGTAACATAGTTGGTGTAGTCGTAGCACAGTTAGATAAACTTAAAATGGCAAAGACGATTGGTTCACTTCCTGAGAATGTTAACTTTGGTATAAAGGCATCTACTGTAAAACAATTTCTAAACTCATCTGGATTGCCAACCAAGTGGGCAGAA
>CACMRG010000049.1 GCA_902616005.1 uncultured SAR116 cluster alpha proteobacterium | reverse complement strand
TCTTTTCTGCAAAATAGGTGTTGATTCCATCTAATAATTTCTTTTTTTGATAATATTGTTTTAAAAAATTAGAAGAAGTTTTAATTAAATCATCAGCTTCAATTTGATTATAGTTCTCCTTTTCCAAAAATTTTTGTATTGATTTTATTTTTGGTTGAATGTCTTTAACCAATTTATCATTTCCAAAATTTGATTTTAATAGTCTTTTTAATTCAGTAACTTGTTTTTCTAATTGATCAGTAGATTTTAATTTAAGAGCTAACCTTTTCTGTTCTCGTGAAAGTTCTTTCTTTTTAAAAAACTCTTTAAAGCCTGGAGTTGCATTCATAAATGTCATTAGAGTTTCATATAGTTTTAAATCGTCCTTATTCCAATTCTTATTTGGGTCTGGTCTTTTGTCAAACAAGTCAGTTAATTTTACAATATCAATCTCTTCAGATACCTGTACAAATTCTTTAATATCATTAAAAACATATTTTGCGTTTTTATTTAACTTAATTAGCTTTTTTCTAGCAATTTTTCTTGCGCGTTCCTCTGCTTCCTTCTTAGCTTTGGCTTCAGCAATTTTCCTAGCACGTTCCTCTGCTTCCTTCTTAGCTTTGGCTTCAGCAATTTTCCTAGCACGTTCCTCTGCTTCCTTCTTAGCTTTAGCAAGTTTCCTTGTGCGTTCAACTGCATCTTTTTTGGCTTTAGCTTCAGCTAGTCTCCTTGCGCGTTCCTCTGCATCTTTTTTGGCTTTAGCTTCAGCTAGTTTCCTTACGCGTTCCTCTGCTTCCTTTTTAGCTTTAGCTTCAGCAATTCTTTTTGCACGTTCCTCTGCTTCCTTTTTGGCTTTGGCTTCAGCTAAGAACTTTGCATGCTCGACTGCATTTTCGCATTTAATTCCTATTGCAGATGCTAATTTGAAATGGTCAATTAAATTACTTTGTGATAAATCCAGAGTGCCTTTTCGTCCGGTCAACAATAAACATAATTTTTTATTTCCATTTTTTGTATTATATACAGATTTTACTTTTTTTAAATTGATCTCTTGCAAAAATTTTCCGGGACATTTATTAAAATTCTTTTTGAAAGGAGGAATTGGAAAGGGATCTGGATAAGCTTGTTGTACATTTTTACACCAAATTTTTGGCAGCTCAGTAATTTTGTTATTGATTTTTTTGTTGATATCTTCCCTCAAATGAAATGGATTTTCAGAATCACAGGTTAATCCTATTTCTATTGCCATTTCATAATATTCTTTTAATCGAGGTATTGAAAAATCAATATTCTTTTTTGAATCGATGATTAAATTACACAGATATTTTGATCCAACTTCAGAAACAAAATATCTCTTGGCACTTTTTAGTTCAATCTGTCGATGTTTTTTTCCTGGACATTTATTAAAACTTTTTTTACCTGGGTATGGAGTTTTAAACATTTCAGTATAATAATTTGAATGTTTTTCGACTTTTTTTCCAATTGGACTTGGATTATTTTGACACCATGAATTTGTCAAAGCAAAAGCCGTATTTGGTATTAATAAGATTATTAGTAATAATATTAATCTCATTAATTTAATATATCAAAAAACATTTGCAAAACAAAAACAAATTAGTGGCCCTATTTTTCTTGCTAAAAATATACTAGACGTCTAGGTAAAAATACCTTTTGTTTACCATATTTTAAGTTTTGAATAAATTGGCATTAAGTCAGAGATAAGATTGATTTGATTTATGTAACAAAAGGTGGAAAGGGGATTGAAGCACAAAGCTTTACAGGTTTAAATGGTTTGGGCGGAAATAATCTCCTCATTATTCCTTTTACTCATTTGATATGTATGTTTTATAGAATAATATTTTTTAGTCTACTTTTCAGTTTCCAAATAAATATTATTCTTAATTATATCAAGGTTTAATCCAGTTAAAGTAATTAAAAAATGGTAGTAAAATTTAATTTTTAATTTTTTAGAGTAATTTCAATATTAATTTCTATTGCATTTTTTTCTTTTCCAGCTTTTTCATCTAACGATATATTAAATTTGTCTTAAGAGTATTTCGGAAATTAATATAAGAGATTTTAGTACAATTTTCTTTTTTATTTTATTTACAAATTTTCATGCTTTTTGAATTAAATGATTTGCATTTTATATCAATTTTATTCCATAATCTCAAATAGTAGATTTATTACATTGAAATTATTATGATTATGGAACTATTTTAAAAAGAGGTTGTTTATGAATGAAAAATTATTTAAATTATTCTTTTTAGTATTTACATTATTTTTTTCTATTAAGGTATTTGCTGAAACTAGATTTATTTGCGAAAGATTTTATATCAATACTCAAGGATGGCTAAAGTATCAACATGCTGAAAGTTGGTACCCTAAAAAAGTATTAGTTAGATTAGATACAAATACAGAAAAAGCTTATTTGGGTGGAAGTACTAAGTACCCTTCAAATGTTAAAGTGAAAAGCGAAGGTAAAAGATTTGAACTAAAGTTTTCTTTGAAGTCATCTAAAGGAAAATCTTATTACATGAGAGTTTATTTCCTTCCAAATAGTGAAGTTCATTTTCAATTAGATCCTGTAGCAGGAATTGTTGATTTAGGTGGTGCAAAATACAGATGTAATGGATGGCCAATGTAAATAAAATATATTTGATTATTATTTTTTATTAAATGTTTTATAAATTATTAATTATATTTTCTATTATATTTAACTTTGAAGAATCATTCTCAAATGAGATAAATAATTGTACTACTTGTGGTAATATAATTAACAAAGAAATTAATAGTTTTAATCAATTATTTAAAAAAAACAATTCAAATCGAAATCAAAACCAAATCAACTCAAATGACCCACAAAATGATAATATTTCAAATTTAAATAATATTGAGATATGTTCAAATGCTACTGTTGTATTAAATGGAGAAACTGTCTGGGATTATAATTATAAAGTTGCTATTCCATATATTAAGGAGGCAAAAGAAAGAGGCTTATCTTGTGGCACAATCCAACTTGGGACATTGTCTGACAATAGAATTTGTTCAAAAGCAACTGTAACGTTAAATAATTTAAGGACATGGGATGAATCGGGCGTGTTTAGAAAATACATTCAAGAAGCAAATAGAAGAGGTTTGTCATGTGGCGTTAAAAGTCTCCAAGAAATTGAAAATGAACGAAAGCTGGCAGAAGAAAGAGCTCGTAAGAAAAAGATAGCAGCACAAAAAGAAATTAAAAAACAATTAACTAAAGAGAAGGCTAGAAAATTAGCTGAAGAAAAAGCAAGGAAACTAGCTGAAGCTAAAGCCAAGATTAGAAAAAAGAAATTAGAAGAATGGAATAACAAAGTTTCAATCATAAAAAAAGATGCTGATTTTTTGTATAAAAATATTAAAGAATTTGTACAGGTATCTGAAGAGATTGATATTGTAAAATTAACTGACTTGTTTGACAAAAGACCAGACCCAAATAAGAATTGGAATAAGGACGATTTAAAACTATATGAAACTCTAATGACATTTATGAATGCAACTCCAGGCTTTAAAGAGTTTTTTAAAAAGAAAGAACTTTCACGAGAACAGAAAAGGTTAGCTCTTAAATTAAAATCTACTGATCAATTAGAAAAACAAGTTACTGAATTAAAAAGACTATTAAAATCAAATTTTGGAAATGATAAATTGGTTAAAGACATTCAACCAAAAATAAAATCAATACAAAAATTTTTGGAAAAGGAGAACTATAATCAAATTGAAGCTGATGATTTAATTAAAACTTCTTCTAATTTTTTAAAACAATATTATCAAAAAAAGAAATTATTAGATGGAATCAACACCTATTTTGCAGAAAAGA
>CACMRG010000048.1 GCA_902616005.1 uncultured SAR116 cluster alpha proteobacterium | reverse complement strand
CACAATGTTGGATGAAGTTAAATCTGAAGAAGCTCTAGCAGAGGAAGTTAAAGAGGAAAAAGTTGAAGATGTTCCAAAAGTAGATGCAACTCAGGTTGACACAATGTTGGATGAAGTTAAATCTGAAGAAGCTCCAGCAGAGGAAGTTAAAGAAGTAAAAGTTGAGGAAGTAAAGCAAGAGACAAAATCAACTGTTGTTGAAGAAAATAAACCTGTAGAAAAACCAAAAAGAGGTAAAAAGAAAGTAAAAGAAATTAAACCGGATTATGTTCTCCTTGAGTTAGCAGAACTTGAAGCAATAAATGAAGAAGATTTGTCAGAAGAACAGGAAGATCGTTTAATGGAGCTAAGAAGAATAAAAACACAACGAGCTATGCATGTAGAAGCCGACGAACAATTCCAAAGTGAAATGAAGCAAGCAGACGAGGAAATTAAGACACTAAAATCTCAACTTAAAATCAAGGACCCACTCCCTAAAGGATATATAGAGTGATTATATTAATGCTATTTGAATTCAATGAAAATTATGTTATATTTTAATTTTGAGGAGTTTTTATGTCAAATATAGTTGAGACTAATTTTGGAACTTTAGTTGATTCAAAGAGAGTTGCTAGAGGTTCAGCTTCAAATGTCATTAAAAAGGGTGCTTTTTACGTATTCTCAATAAGAGTAGAAAACGATGACATAAGAGAATATTCATTTACTGACAGAGCTAGAGCTGAGCAAATGAGAGAAATTCTTATAAGCCACTTAGAGACAAGAATTTCCAAAAAAATTAAGAAGTTAAATTAACTTCTAATTTTTTTTTCTTCAAGTAAGTTATTTATTTTCTCAATTTGAGGACTTATTTGTTTAACAAGACTATTGATTTCTTCAGAATAATTAAGAGTTCTTGTTTTTACAATTTCAAATATTAAGTCATCAAATTGTTTTTTAATTTCTAAATATTTTTTTGACATATATTACTCCTAGTACAAGAGAGCAAAAATGATGCCAAACTTATGTTTCTTGTGCTATCAATTTGATTTGACCATTTGTTGTCACAAATATGAATCATTTTATTTAATGCTTCACTTTTTAAAATTTCATTAGCTTTTTCTAGACTATCAAATTCATAATATGCGTAATGTATATCTTCATTTTCTATTTCCCATCCTCTAAAGGCAGAAATTGCACAAAAGGTTTGTTAAGCTTCAAACAAATGTTCTTGCTCGTACCAATCATCAAAATCTTTTTTTAAATGAGATGGCACAAATGATTTAACAACAAGAAATATTCTCATAAATAATTATAATCTTTCAATATTCTCTTTTTTAAATAATTCATGAAAATTTTTTTCTTGCTGTGCTCCAACTAAACAACTTGTACCTAAAATATAAGTTGGAACACCAGTTACACCTATTTTATATGAATATTCCCAATGTTTATCAATTACATCTTTATAGGTTCTTTTTTCCAAAATTTCTTTTGCTTCTTTTTCTGGTAGTTTAGCTTTAGATGCTGCACTTAAAAGAATATCTGTTTCATAAACATTTTTTTTATTTTCAAAATAAGATTTATAAAGTTCATCGTGTATCACGTCATTTTTATATTTAAATTGAGCCCAGTATCCAAGTTCTTGAGCTAATCTGCTATTATAAGTATACTCCCTATGGTTATATTTTAGATTTTCTTCATTCATGAGTTTACACATCATAGAATTTTTTTGATTTAATTCTTCTTGTGAGCAACCGAATAGATCAAGTAAATCCCTTCCTTCTTTCGGGGTGTCAGGATGTAATGGGAAATGTATAATATCTAATTTTATTTTATATTTTGAAATTACTTTTTTTAGTCTAGCTTGACCTAAATAACACCAAGGACAAACATAATCAGTAAAAATTTGAAGTGTTTTTATTTCCATTTTTTAACAACTTTATTTCAATATATTTTTTATGATATATAATCCAAAGAAAAATATGAAATTAATTAAAATTAATTACAATGAGTACCTACTTTAACTTTAAAAATACATATACAAACTTGCCAAAATGTTTTTTCACTGAGCAAGGAATAAAACAAGTATCTTTTCCAGATTTAGTTATATTTAATGATAAATTAGCTAAAAGTCTTAATATTAATATTCCTGTAAATAATAAAAATGAATTGGCAAAAATTTTATCTGGTAATTTTAATGATAAAAATATGAATACATATGCACAAGCATATGCTGGTCATCAATTTGGTCATTTTACTAACCTTGGTGATGGTAGAGCAATTATGTTAGGTGAACATGTTAGTAAATTTGGTAAAAGATATGACATACAATTGAAAGGATCAGGAATAACCCCTTATTCCAGACAGGGAGACGGAAAAGCAGCTTTAGGTCCAATGTTAAGAGAATATATAATAAGTGAGGCTATGCACTATCTTAATATTCCAACAACTAGAAGTTTGTCAGTTATAAAAACTGGTGAAGATGTTTTTAGAGAAAAAAAATTACAAGGATCAATTCTTACAAGAATTGCTTCATCACATATTAGGGTAGGCACATTTCAATATGCTGCTGCGCAGCAAGATAAAAAAATCTTAAAAAGTTTGTTTGATTACACTGTTAAAAGACATTATCCAGAACTAAAAAAATCTAATGAAATTTCTATTGAAGTTCTTAAGGAATTCTCTTTAAAACAAATTAATTTAATAACACATTGGATGAGAGTAGGTTTTATTCATGGCGTGATGAATACTGATAATATGACACTTTCAGGTGAAACAATTGACTATGGCCCATGCGCTTTTATGAATAATTATGATCCTAATACTAAATTTAGTTCAATCGATCATATGGGAAGATATTCTTATAAAAACCAACCGATCATCGCACAGTGGAATATTGCTAGATTTGCAGAGACTTTACTCCCGTTAATATCAAGTAATTTAGATCAAGCAATAAAAAAAGCTGAAGATATAATAAAATCTATACCAGAAACTTATAAAACTAACTGGTTAAATATGATGAAGAAAAAGTTAGGTTTAGTTAATAATGATAATGAAGATGAGAATATAATTAACTCTTTATTATCTTGGATGGAAAAAAATAACGCTGATTTTACAAATACCTTCGTTGATTTGATGAATGAAGAAAATCTTAATCAAAGTATTTATAAATCAAATGAGTTTAAGAATTGGCTTGAGATTTATATGAAAAGGAAACTTAGTAAAAACTTTTCTAAATCTAAATCGTTGAAATTAATGAAGGAAAATAATCCTTTTGTAATACCAAGAAATAATATTGTAGAAGATGTTTTGTTAAGTGCTGATCAAGGAAATTTGGAACCTCTTAAAAAATTTTTAAAAATATTAGAAAACCCTTATGATAAAAATATAAAAATTTCTAATTATTATAAAACTAATATTAAATCTGATCAACCATATATGACGTTTTGTGGAACCTAATTTATTTAAATCTTTTGACTAACATCCCACCTTTTTTTTAAGTATCTACATGTGTCACAACCAAAAGATCCATCTGGATAAATATCTTGATCCATAAGATTTTTTGCATCACTTATTGTTTTGCTTACCCAATTATCATTACAATCTAACTTGATTAAGTGTAATTCAAATTTTAAAGTTTGATTAAACATTGGTTCATTTTTTAAACCATTAAAATAAACTAAATATGCGGTATTAGATACTTTGAAACCGTTCTTACGAAACAGCCACTGATACATCTCTAATTGTCTTCTGTAAGATTTTGGATATTCATATTTATTCCAAGTTTCTTCCCAATCAAAATTATTTTTTGAAGTCGATTTTATATCAGATAAAATAAGTTCACCATCTGGCTTAACCCAAACATCATCTACAGCACCATAAAAATGAACATCAGTGTTACTGTCATAATAAGAAATGCCTTGAAAATTATTTCTCCATTTATCTATATCCTCATGTTTAAAAGGAACAGCATCAATGTTGTTTTCTAAAAATAGTGGGTGTGGCTCTTGTTTTTCTCTATAGTAATCAAATTCATTTTTACATAAATTATCTACAGCGCTATTTAGTGTAAACGGAAGTGTGTTTAGTCTTACTTTATATTTGTACATTAAAATAAAACATCTTTTACAATTAAGATATTGTTCTATTGAGGATCTGCTTAGCTTTATCATAATTAAATTCTAGTTTATTTTTTTAAAAAAAGTA
>CACMRG010000047.1 GCA_902616005.1 uncultured SAR116 cluster alpha proteobacterium | reverse complement strand
AGTAATTTATTTATTTTACACAACTGAGGACTTCCCACCTTTTTTTAAAAAGTCCTTATTTTTTGACACTATTAAAACATATTCAATTAAAGTTATAGAAAAAATTGTTAATTTTATTTAAGGTAATTTTTTGAGGGGTTAATGACTAAACTTAGAGAAGAATGTGGTGTTTTTGGTATTTTTGATGCAGAAGAAGCTTCAGTATTAACTACACTCGGCCTTCATTCTCTTCAACATAGGGGACAAGAAGGTGCTGGAATTGTTTCTTATGATGGTAAACAATTTTATAATATCAGAAAACAAGGACTTGTTGGTGATAATTTTAATAATAATGCAATTCTTTCAAGTTTACCTGGAAAAAATGCCATAGGTCATGTTAGATATTCAACAACTGGAGAATCTAAGTCTGAAAATTTACAACCCTTATTTGCAAATCTCTCTTTAGGTGGTTTTGCATGTGCTCATAATGGTAATCTAACTAATACACATTCTCTAAAAAAAGAATTAGTATCTAAAGGTGCAATTTTTCAAACAACTTCAGATACAGAATTAATTTTGCAATTAGTAGCTCGTTCACGACAAAAAAAACTCATAAATAAACTCATTGACGCTTTATATAAAATTAAAGGAGCGTATTCATTAGTTATTTTAACAAACAAAAAACTAATCGGTGTAAAAGATCCTCTTGGGATACGTCCACTAGTTTTAGGATCTTTAAATGGATCATATGTTTTAGCTTCTGAAACTTGTGCACTAGATATAATTGGTGCTAAATATATAAGAGATATAGAAAATGGAGAAATAATCTCTATTGAGCAAAATCATATTCAATCTTTTAAACCATTTAAAAAATATAATAAAAGACCATGTATATTTGAAAGAATTTACTTTGCTAGTCCAGATAGCATTATAGACGGAAAAACAGTTTATACTTATAGAAAAAAATTAGGTGAACAACTAGCTTTAGAAAAAAAAATTAATGCGGATGTTGTTGTGCCTATTCCAGATTCTGGTGTTTCAGCAGCAATAGGATTTTCACAACAGTCAAAAATTCCATTTGAGCTTGGAATAATCAGAAGTCATTATGTTGGTAGAACATTTATTGAACCAACGCAAAACATAAGACAGCTTGGTGTAAAACTTAAGCACAGTGTAAATAGATCATGTATAAAAAATAAAAAAGTAATTCTAATCGATGACTCGATAGTCAGAGGGACAACTGCAAGTAAAATAGTAAGTATGGTTTATGAAGCAGGTGCTAAAGAAGTTCATTTAGGAATTACATGTCCACCAATCAAATTTCCTGATTTTTATGGTATAGACACACCAAGACATAAAGAGTTAATGGCCTCAAATTATACTTTAGATGAAATGACTAAAATAGTTGGTGCTAAATCACTATTTTTTCTCTCATTAAAAGGTACATATGTAGCAATGGGATATAAAGATAGAGATAATAAAAGCCCACAATTTTCTGATCATTGTTTTACTGGTGACTATCCAATTAACATAGAAGAAATACAAAATTTTAAAAATGAATTGTTTGAATAAAAAAATTGCTTTTATTTCTGGTTCTACTTCTGGATTAGGAAAAGAATTAGCAATACTTTTAGCGGTAAATGGATATCATGTTTTAATACATGGTAAAAATCAGAAAAAACTCGATTATCTTTACGATAAAATAAAATCAAGAAAAGGAACCTCGACAATCATTAATCTTGACTTAAATGATTACAATGGAATAGATAAATTAGGATATGAAATTTTTAAAAATTTTAAAAAATTAGATCTTTTAGTTATGAATGCTGCAATTCTTGGAACACTAACGCCGTTATGTCACCAAGAGCCCAAAGAATTTGAAGAGGTTTTAAATACCAATTTAATTGCAAATTTCAGACTTTTAAGATCATTAGAATTAAGTTTAAAGGAAAGCAAAAATGGTGAATTATGCGTAATATCATCTAAATTAACTAAAAATCCAAAACCATATTGGGGTGCTTACTCTGTGTCCAAAGCTGCCTTAGAACAAATGATTTATAGTTGGCATTTAGAAAACAAAAACACTAACATTAAGGTATATATTGTTCATCCTAACCCTATAAATACAAAACTTAGAAAAAATGCAATGCCTGGTGAAGACGAAAAAAAGAATCAATCACCTACTAATGCAGCTCTAAAATTATTTTCAATTTTAAATAAAAAAAATAGTCAAAATAGTATGTTTACTTTTGAACTGTGAATGGGTTTGAAGTTTTTTTAATATTAACAACTATATTCACTCCTGAAAAGTTGAAGATTTTTTTTAAATTATTTTTTATATATTTTATATATGATGAAGGAATATCTTTTGGATATGCGCAAAATATCACAAAACGAGGTGGCAAAACTTCAACTTGAGAAATATATTTTAATGAGTTTTTTTTCCCCCTTACTAAAGGTGCTGGATTTTTTTCTGAAAGAAATTTTAACCATTTATTTAAATCTGATGTTGATACTCTTGTCTGAGCATTACCATAGATACTTATAACGTTATCAAGTAAATTCTTTATACCATATGCTTTTATGCAAGATGTAGGCAAAACTTTCACATCATGTAATTGAGATAAGGAAATTTTAATTTTTTCAATAAAATATTTTTTAAAATTTATTTTATTCTTAATCAGATCCCACTTGTTTAAGGCAATAACTACTGATTTCCCATAATCTATTGCTCTCTTAGCTAAAATTAGATCTTGTTTATTTAATTTTTCTTTTGAATCTAATACTAAAATTACTACATCTGACATCCGTATAGCTAACATACTCTTGGATATACTTTGTTTTTCTAAATGATTATTTACTCTTGATTTTTTTCTCATACCTGCAGTATCTATTAATGAAAATTTTTTATTCCTATAAGAAAAAGGTATATGAATAGAATCTCTTGTTAATCCTGCTTTCGAACCAGTTACTAACCGATTATTTCCGATTATTGAGTTAATTAGGGATGATTTGCCAGAATTTGGTTTCCCAATAAATGAAATATTGATTTGATGACTATTATTTATTCTTGAAAACAGTTTATTTTCAGTTTTACTGAAATTTTCTATTTTAATGAGTGAATTATATATTTCATTAAATCCCTCTTTATGTTCTGATGATATATATATAATTTCTTTAAAACCAATTTTCATAGCCTCTTTATCAGAAAAATTATTGTTTTTAACGTCAAATTTATTTACCAAATGAATGACTTTTTTTTGTTTTTTTCTCAAAATTGAGCTCAATTCGAAGTCATGAGGTAATATTCCAGAGGAGTAATCAGTTACAAAAAAAATTAAATCTGCGTCTTCAACTGCTTTTAAAGTTTGAATTATAAAATCATCTTTGTCGATTACTCTATCTATAATACCAGCTGTATCAATTAGATTAAAATGTATGTCATTAATTTTTCCAATTCCATAATTCCTATCAATTGTTACCCCACTGATATTTGAAACAATAGCTTTTTTCTTTCTAATAAGTGCATTGAATAATGTTGATTTACCTACATTAGGCCTACCAATTATAGCTATATTAAACATAATAAACTTAAATTATTTATATACTTCTAAATCACCATCTGACGTAATGACAATCATTTTATTTCCAACAAATACTGGTTCAGTTCCCAGAGGATGAAAATCTTTAGATTCTAAAATTTGACCATTTATTGGATCGATTAAATCTAAGGATCCATCACTCGAAAATAATATCAATTTATTGTCAATTAAAAAAGGTCCTTTAAAGTTGGTTTTTTTATTTTTTTTAAAATAAGAAAATTCTTCTATATTTGAATTAAATTGTTTCATCCATTTAATTTTTCCATTTTTAGCATTAATAGCGTATAAAACATTTTTATTATCTATTATAAATAGACTATTACCTGAAATGATTGGTGTATTTCCTCCTCCAATTTGAACTGTCCAAAGAAGTTTTAGATCATTAAAATCATAAGACGCTAATGTACCAGAATGAGAGACTATATAAATTTTGTCATTTGATACAATAGGATTTGCTATGATATCATTATTCCTAAAAATTTTTGCCATTTTATTGTTTGGCTGAAGATAATCTGAAAATATTAATTTTCCTTCTTTAATATCTAATATATGAAACAAACCGTTAAAAGCAGGGTTGATGATTTTATTATTATGAATTATTGGTCTTAAGTTTGTAAAAATAACATTTTCACTTTGGCCTAATTTTTTTTTCCATATCAATTTATTTTCAAAAAATGCTAGTAAATAATTGTTATAATCATTTGCTAATAAATAATTATTTTTAATGGTAATATTTCCTCTAAACGGGATATTATTTTTAAATTTCCATTTAACTTTTCCATTTTTTTTGTTTAAACTTACTAACAAATTTCCTCCGTTATGAAGATATAAATTATTTCTGTTTACTTGCAAAACAATTGAACCAGGATTAGGAAAATAAAATTGATCGGAAAAAATTTTCTTTTTCCAATTTATTTTAAAATTATTTTTATTTATTGATGTTACGTATCCACTTGTATTTAGTATATAAATGTTTT
>CACMRG010000046.1 GCA_902616005.1 uncultured SAR116 cluster alpha proteobacterium | reverse complement strand
ATTGAAAAATATTGTGAAAGCTATCAAGGGAACTATCACCCAAGCTTCATGATATCTTTTATCTAAATAAAATTTTACAAAGTCTTCAGAAATAATTGAAAATGAACAAGCTATAGATAGACTTATTATAAAGATACAAAAATAAACTCTCTTAATCTTGTTTAAATTTCCTTCATATTTTTTTAGCGATAGAAATAACCATCTTGGATACGTCTTAAAGAAACCAGATGATAAATAAGATGAAGACTCTCCTAACCTATAGCCCACTGAATAGAGAGCAATATTACTAAAAGAAATTAAAGATAATATGACTCTATCAAATACATTAGGGAGCAAAGCAATCATTCTATTCGGCACTAATTTAATAGAATAACTAAAAATCTGTTTTGCAACAATTTTATCAAAACCCTTAAACAAAGAAATATTTTTTTGTAAAATTAACAAAATGTAGAAAAGACAGTAAGATAGGATAGACGCGATTATAATAGAGTAATAAGAAAAATTAAAAAAAATTAGAGTAAATAAAGTGATTGAATAAATAAAAAAATTTGTAAACTGATTAAACAAGTATTTTTTAGTATTTTTTGAGACAATCAAAATTCTTTGATAAATTTCATACGGCGAAATAACCGAAGCTAAAAGAATAGTAAAAAAAAAGAGTTTATAATCAATTTTGAAAACTGTTTGGTTTTCTAAAAAAATTGTAAGAATGATATTTATAAAATTAATTATAACAGTTGATAAAATTAAAAAAATAGTGATTGTTGAAAATAACTTTTTTAAATATGAGAAATTTTTGATGTCATCTGTCGAAAACCTTATAACTGTTGATTGAATATTCAATGAAAAGATAGTTGCAAGAAATGATGCAATAACAACGCAAAATAGAGCAGTTCCTAATTCATTTGGTGATAGGTATGAAGTTAAAAAGGGTAAAAGTAAAAATGCACCGGCTTTAGGTAATACGTCACCTAATATAAATAGAGGAGAATCTCTAACTGTTTGTTTTATTTTAGCCAATTATCTTATTTTGTTCTTTCATTTATAATTTTTTTATATATTGGAAAATATTGATACAACAAATTACTGTATTTTTTTAAAAAATTTTTCTCAATTAAATCAAATTGAAACTCTAAAGTAGGTAAAGTTTTCCATCCCAAAAAGAAAGCTATACTTCTTCTATGCGATCCATCTCTGTGTCTTATATAATTTGAATATTTTATTGCCCATGGAAAATCAGAAGGGTAAAAACATTCTTTTTTTATTTTTTCATTTTTTATTTTTGGTAGTAATGAATTATTTTTTTTCATGACTTTGTACATCACAATATATTCCTTTATCCTCTCTAAAATAACTCTGTTATTTTTATAATTAATCAATACTTTTTTTAAAGAATTTCTTGTTTCAATTTTATTTAATTTAAAATAAAGATCATGATAATACTTAGTTGATTTAAACATTTTTTTTTTAAAAAAAACTTTTTCTCCAGATTTTTCGTAAAGAGAAAAGAATTCTTTTGCGTATTTACATCTATTAAGGGCATTTAGATTATTGCCAATTAAAAAATCGTTTTTCATATTTAAATAATTTTTAACCTTATGAAATTTTAGTTTTGTATAAATACCAGAACTTATACATGGTTCTACAAATGACCTTTCAAAAAACTCATGATAAGTTGAAAAATTTTTATTCAACAAAAAATTACTTTTTAGATAATTGAATCTATTGTTGTTAAAAATTTTAAATTCATCAAACTCTATTTTAATTTTTTTTTCCATTAGCAACTACCTATTTTAAGAAATAATGAATTCATCTAAAGATATATTAAATTCTAATAATTTTTTTTTAATATTGTTTAACTGCTCATCACTAAAATAATTTTTCCACTCACCTATTTTTCCACTTCTTAAAAAACTGCCTTTTAGATTTTTTCTATTAGTATGAATTGGTTCTTTTTTTTCCATTCGTTTTAAAGTTGCTTTTGAAGAACTGAATATTGCTTTTTCTAATAATTCAATATCTACTTCTACACCTAACCAATTTAAAATAATTTTAAAAATGATTTCTGTTTTTATTATAAAATCCTCATATGAAATTCTTAAAATATAATTATTTTTAGAAAAGCTCTGTTTTCTGTAAGAAATATAAGGAAAAATATATTTTTCAAATTCTTTTTCAAATACTTCATAAGGCGATTTTAGTTTATTTTTAAATTTAGGATTATTAACATACTTATAAAAATACATTGATACACAATAGTCTAACGGGTTTCTGTATAAATGTAGTATTTTTGAACCATTCATTCTAGAATCATAAGCAACATGTGTTCTTGGCATATCGAAATATCCAATAAATTTCATCGGTTTTTTTGAGGGACTTTGAATGCTCTGAGAATTACTAGAATAACATTTATGCCATATGTTAGGAAAAAAATTATTGACTTCATTTGGGGTCATTGGTTTTGCATCTCTGTCACTCATTAGATTAATATAATTTGATAGTAAGAATTTAAAGTAGTGCGTTCCAGATTTGGCAATAGTTGCTAGAATTATTATTTGGTTTCGATTTATGTTTAATTTATTTAACTTCTTAAAATACAAATAATTATAATAACCGCCTCTTAAAATTCCTTTTAAATTACTCATAAATAAAAGCCTTTAAGTTTATGTCCTTCATTTTAAATTTGGTATCAAAATAATATTTTTGTTTGTTTGTAAAGTAGTGTTTCCAAACTCCAACTGGACCATCTCTGTTTATCAACATTTGAAATTTTTGAAAATCTTTATCGTATGATAATTTAATTTCTCCACTCCAAAACCATTTTTCACCTCCGCCAAATATAAATTCTTTTTCTTTATATGTTTCAGTTATTGCTTTTTTAAAGGCTATATCATTATAGTTAATTCCTAACCAAGATATTATTTGTCTTAAAATTAATTCTGGATTTCTATATAAATCTTCAAATGATATACTTAATAAATTTAAATCATGATTCTTATTTTTAAAAAAAGATTTATAGCAATCTATGAATTCATTAATCTGACCATTAAGTAATTCTGCGGGAGAACTAAATCTGGTCAATCCAAGAATTTTAAATTTGTAAAAATAAGAAAATGTTGCGTAATCATATGGGTTTCTATATGTATGTAATATGTAGGAACCCTCCCACAATTTCTTTTTTTCGCTATGAATTCTTGGCATGTCTTTTAAACCAAATCTTTGCAGACTTAATTTTGGTAAAAACCAAGGCTTTATACCAAAATAACTTCTCCATGAGTTTGGGAATATATCATTCATTTCTTTTGGCTTAACACCATTTTGGTTTGGAAACAAAATTAGAGCAAAATAATTAGCTAGTAATAATCTTAAAAAGTGCGTTCCTGATTTTGTTAATGTCGCTAATATTAATATATCTTTTCTTTTAATTTTTTTGTTAAATAAATACAAATCATACACAACAGACTTTATTAAATGAGGAGAATTAATTCTTATTTTTTCTTTAATTTCTGAAATCAAATCCATTTTTAATTCTTTCAAGATATATACTTTTTATCAAACATACCCATTTGGATACTTTGATTTCCATTCTATCAAATCTTTAATTATACTATCTAAGTTTTCTTTTGGATCCCACTTAAGAAGTTTATTTGCTTTTTTAATAGAAGCGATTGAGACAGGCATTTCGCCATCTCTAAAATCACAAATTTTTATTGGAATTTGTTTTTTTAAAATATGTTCAATTTTTTCAATTATTTCTTTAACAGAAGTACCAATACCAGAACCTATATTGAACACGTCACACTTTTGCATTTCATTAAAATATTCAAGACATGACACATGAACTTTAGCTAGATCTGAAACATGAATATAATCTCTAATGGATGAGCCATCTTTAGTATCTAAATCATTCCCATATATATTAAAATATTTTTTTTTCTTATCAAGAACCTTTAAAATTGATGGAAATAAATTGCTCTGATCATGTCTTGAAACTTCTCCAATTTCACCTGAATAATGATTTCCAGCAGGATTAAAATATCTTAAAATTATAACTTTTCTATTATCATTTAAGTGACTCCAATCTTTCACTATTTCTTCCATAAAGAATTTTGATTTAGCATAAACTGATAATGGAGTAACTAAACATTTTTCTGAAATAGGAATTTTATCTGGATTTCCATAAACAGAAGCTGATGAAGACAACAATAATTTTTTACAATCATATTCATCCATTTTACTCAATATATTGGTAACGCCAATTACGTTCGTATGATAATATTTAATTGGATGATTTTTTGACTCTAATACATTTTTTTTTCCAGCTAAATGAAAAACTATATCTGGTTTGAAATCTTTAAAAACTTTATCTAATTTCATAACATTTTTAATATCAATATTTAAAAAATCGAAATTCTTTTTAGTTATTTTAAACACCTGCTCTAATGCTTTTGAATAACTGTTTTCAAAATTATCAATTACTAATATTTGCTGATTAGCCAACAAAAGTTCAACTAAAACATGAGTGCCTATATAACCAGCACCACCTGTAATTAAGATTTTTGATGTTCTGTTTTTCATGTGTTTGTTTTTGATAAATATTTAAATTTCGGTTAAAATTTTATTTATTAGTAGCATAATTTAGTATAAGTTAAATTTAATTTTAATTAAGATGATTATTCTAATTTATGTTACCCTTATTTAATAATAATTATAAAAATCAAACTATTTCATGGAATAATTCATCTCTATTT
>CACMRG010000045.1 GCA_902616005.1 uncultured SAR116 cluster alpha proteobacterium | reverse complement strand
AAATTAGTCCTAACAAAACTCTAGAAGGGTACATTGGTGGCATTGTTTGTTCATCAATTTCATTTATGTCAATTTTTTTATATTACAATTTAAAAGATTTAAATTTAATTTTATACTTAATTATAATAATAATTGCATCATTTGCAGGAGATTTGTATGTATCTTTTTTCAAAAGGAAGTTAAGTATTAAGGATTTAGGAAAAATATTCCCTGGTCATGGAGGAGTTTTAGATAGGATTGATAGTTGGTTGTTTTCATTCCCTATATCATTTTTAATATTATACTTTAATTAAATGAGATTTTATCTATGACTTTAAAAAATATAATTTTATTAGGGGCAACTGGTTCAATCGGAACGTCAACTTTAAACCTTATTAGACAAAATAGAGAAAAGATTAATTTAATAGGCATTTCTGCTTTTAAAAAAACTGAACAATTAAAATTAATTTCAGAAGAATTTAATGTTAAGAATATTTGTTATTTTGAAAATGATAAAGATGTTAAATTTAATAAAAATATAAAAGTTTTAAAAGGTCATGAAGGTCTTCTTGAATTAGCCTCTTTAGATTGTGATATAGTAGTCTCAGGTATATCAGGGTTAGCTGGTCTTATGCCTGCTTATATTGCATTGAGTAATGGAAATCATATTGCCATAGCAAATAAAGAACCACTTGTAGTTGCAGGTAATATATTAATAGAATGTTCAAAAAAAAATAATGTAAAGATATTACCAGTTGATTCCGAACACAATTCCATATTTCAATGCTTTGACAATAGTTATCGTGAAAATATAAGTCATATAACTTTAACAGCTTCTGGGGGACCATTTTTAAATAGACCTTTCAGTACTTTTAAAGACATTACAATTGAAGAAGCGTTAAAGCATCCGAAGTGGAAAATGGGTAAAAAAATATCAATTGATAGTGCAACATTAATTAATAAAGCATTAGAGGTAATAGAAGCCAGTTTTCTTTTTGAATTAAAATCAAGTCAAATTAATGTTGTAATTCATCCTGAATCAATAATTCATGGTTTAGTGCATTATAAAGATGGATCAGTTTTAGCAAACCTAGCATTACCAGATATGATAAGTCCATTATCTGTTGCTATTGGCTATCCTAGAAGATATAATCTCGACATACCTAAATTAAATCTAATTGAAGTTTCACAGCTAAATTTTCTAAAACCTGATTTGAAAAAATTTCCAGGATTAAACTTTGGTTGGAATGCATTAAATGGACCTAACTATGTTTCTATAATCTTAAATGCAGCAAATGAGATCGCTGTGGATCTATTTTTAAATAAAAAAATTAAATTTACAAATATAGTCGAAATTATAGATAAATGTATAAATGAACAAAATTTTAATTCTGCTAACGATTTGGATGAAATTTTAGAAATAGATAAAGAGGTTCGTATTTTAGCTAAAACAATTTCGGAAAAATTTTATGTTTGAGAATTCATTTTTTATTTCACTGATTGGATTTTTAATTGTTCTCACACCATTAGTATTTATTCATGAACTAGGTCATTATATAGTTGCAAAAAAAAATGGTGTTGTAGTTGAACAGTTTTCTGTTGGATTTGGGCCTGAACTGTTTGGTTTTAATGATAAATATAATACAAGATGGAAATTATGTTTAATACCATTTGGTGGATATGTAAAGATGAAAGGAGAGTTACTTGTAAATAATGAAAATTTTCAAGATAATAATAATGGGCATTTTAACAACGCAAGTTTATTTGCTCGGTTATCAATTGTTTTTGCAGGTCCATTAGCAAATATTTTATTGGGAATTCTTATAATCACAACATTATATTCTTTTCATGGAAGATATGAAGTGAAGCCTGAAGTAAATCAAGTAGTAAAAAATTCTCCAGCTGATATAGCAGGTTTAAAGAAAAATGATTTGATTATAAGTATTAACAATAAAAAAGTATATAATTTTGAAGATATTAGAAAAATAGTTATTGATAATAACAAACAATTAAGTTTTGAAATTTTAAGAAACAAACAAATAATTTTTTTTAATATAAAACCAGAAATATTAGACGCAAAAGATTTAGGAACAAAATCATATAAAATTGGCATAATTGCTTCAAGTCCAATATTAATTAAACATGATTTTTTTTCTTCTGTTCATTATGGATTAAAGGATACAATTCTTTTAACATATGAATGGATAAAAGGATTTGTAAAATTAATTAGTTTTGAAATAGATAAAAAAGATATAGCTGGTCCAATTGGAATTGCAAAAATTTCAGGAAATGCGATTTCTTTAGGTCTCCCTAACTTCCTTTTTTTAATGGCTTTATTGTCAATTAATCTTGGATTAATTAACTTATTACCAATACCGGCTTTAGATGGTGGGTATATTTTAATGTATTTTACTGAATTTATTTTAGGTCGACCAATTAATCAAAAAATACAATATAAATTGATCCAAATTGGAGTTTTCTTATTAATGTTTCTCATGTTGGTAATTACATTTTTTGATATTCAAAAATTATTTGTTTAATTTCAATTAAAATTGATATAATGATTTATTAGCTATGAGGTTATGATGAAAAGAACAAACGCTTTTTTGATATTTGTACTCTTAATATTTTTAGATGTAAGTATATCTTTTTCTAATGATTATTTAATAAAAAAAGTAGAAATAACAGGAAACCAAAGAATACCTACTTCTTATATAACAAACATAGCTAAGAAATATTTTAATAAAAAAATAACCGATGAAGAAATAAATTTAATTACAAAAGATCTTTACCAGTCTGATTTTTTTGATGAAATATCAGTTAAAGTAAATAATGAAACAATATACATCGAAGTTACTGAAACTCCAATAATTAATGAAGTATTTTTTTTTGGTAATAGTTTTTTTACAGATCAACAACTAAAAGATATTGTTAAGATAAGCAAAAGGGATACTTTCAATAAAAATAAACTTAATCAAGCTATTGAAAGCATTAAACTACAATATTCAAAAACTGGAAGATCATTAGCAAAAGTTGAAGCCTCAAAAAAAGAACTGTCTCAATCAAGAGTTAATATATTATTTGAAATAAAGGAAGGTGAATTAGTTAAGGTTAATAAAATTAATTTTTTTGGAAATAAAGTTTTTAGTAATAATCAATTAAAAGCTGCAATAAAAACAAAAGAAAGTAAGTTTTACAGAGTGTTTGGAAGTAGTGTATTTAAAGAAGAAAATATAATTTTAGATCAAAATTTATTAAAAAAGTTTTATTACAGAAGAGGTTTTATTGAGTTCAAAGTATTATCATATAAAAGAGAGCTACTTCCAGATTATTCAGGTTATAATATAAATATTATTATTAGTGAGGGCAATCCATTTGTAATTAACGAAATTTTTATTCAAAATGAAATATCTAATATTGGAAAAAAAGATCTTATTGATAAGGTTTATTTAAAAGAAGGTGAAGTCTTTGACGAAAGAGCCTTGGAAGAGAGTAAAAAAAATATTAATTATATCTTTGAAAAAGATGGTTTTACATTTGTTAAGATCAAACATGAAATATTAAATAAAGATATAAAAAAATCTAAAGTGGATGTAAAATTCTTTATTCAGGAATCTATAAAAAGTTATATTAGAAGAATAAATATTGTTGGAAACTCCAGAACAATTGACAAAGTTATTAGAAGGGAATTATTACTTTTAGAAGGTGATCCATTTAATGGTCAAAAATTAAAAGAATCTCTAAATGCTCTGAAAAGATTAGGATATTTTAAGTCTGTTGGTGTTAATATTTTAAAAACAGATGATCCTTCTGTAGTTGATATTGAGATTAAAGTAGAAGAAAATTTGACAGGATCATTTTCATTTGGGATTGGTTATGATTCTGTTGAAAAAACTTCCTTAGCAATAGGTTTGCAAGAAAAAAACTTTTTGGGAACAGGGGTTAAGACTAGAATAGCAATAAATACATCTCAAAGGTCTACAAAATATAATATTGGGGTTACAGAACCTTATTTGCAAGATACTCCATTATCTTTATCGGGAGATATATTTGATATAGAAACAGAGGTTGGACAAAAAGATATTGAAAAATTAGGTTTTGAATTAGGTTTAGGGTTTCGCTTAAATGATTACAGAAATAGATTTGGTTATAGATTTATAAATAGTAAAACAACTACTGATGCTGGTTTTACAGGAACTTCTATTTCAGGTGAAGAGGGAAAAGAAATAGATACATCTTTAATTAGTTATAGAATTTCATCAAATGATACAGATAGTTTTTTAAATCCAACAGAGGGGACAAAAAAATCTCTCAAAGTGTCAATGGCAGGTATTGGTGGTGATGCCAAATTTTTAAAAACGGAAACTGCTTTTAAACAATACATTCCATTTAATTATGGAGACTATATCTTTAGTTATGGCACTAAATTGGGAATAATGTCATCTTTAGAAGATGAAAAAGTTACTAGTTCTAATAGATTTTATTTTAATTCTAACTCTGTAAGAGGTTTTGATTCAAATGGAATCGGCCCAAGAGATAATGGAAATGACAATGCCGTTGGAGGAAATAAATTTTATACCGGTCATATAGAGCTTAAAGCAACAAAACTTTTTCCTAGTGACTTAGGTATTGATGTATCTATTTATTCTGATATTGGATCACTTTGGGATACGGATTATCCTACTAATGTAAAAGGTGTGAATGATTCAAGCCCTAGAGCATCAGCTGGAGTGGCAATTTACTGGAACACTGCAGTAGGACCACTTAACTTTATTTGGGGTTGGCCAATCAGTGAAGAAAGTTATGATAAAGATAATAATTTTAAATTTTCGATAGGAACTTCATTTTAAATTGTTATGAGATTGTCTTTTAACTTCATAAGTTTATTATTTTTTGCTTTAATGAATATTGGTGTAAGTAACGCGTCAATTATTTCCCAAAATGTATCAATAA
>CACMRG010000044.1 GCA_902616005.1 uncultured SAR116 cluster alpha proteobacterium | reverse complement strand
TTTAATTCCATCAGTTTATAAAAGTTTTGCTAGTGAAATTTCTAATTGTAAAACATGTGGAAACATAATTAATAATAAAAACTTAAATTTTAAAAAGTCATCTAACATAAGCGATAAATTTTTAACAATTGATGATAAAAAAATTGAATTAGACAAAGTAATAAGATTTCAACATAATTCTGTAGATATTAATAAATCAGTTGATGTTATTATTGATGTCAGTAATAACACTTTCTATTTACACAAACCTAACGAAGCCTTTAATCGAGAACATGCATCAATTGGTTCGTTAATGTATCAATCTACTTTCTATAATTTAAATATATCAAATGTAAAAAAAAATAAAATATGGAAAAAATCAAAATCCATGAAATCTGTCCATTCTATAGATGGCAAGAAATATGTTAAAGTTGTAGTTGACAATTTTTATGACCTGAAATCTCAAATTCTTGAAGGGTATAAATATCTAAACATTGCTGTTTCTTATCAAAATTTTAATGAGAAACCTTCATCTTGGTCAGGCCATATTGTTGATTTGAAATATTATAAAAACTCTTCAAAGGCTAAAAAACTCTCTGATTATTTAATACAATATAATAAAAACAAAAAAATCATAGCTTCAAAATCCAGCATAGATTTTTATGCTACTTGGGATAATGAAAAGTTATGTAGATACGCAACAAACGAATATCACAAAAGATGGGGTGCTGGAAAAATGATTATAAAAGAAGCCAAACGTCGTGGTCTTGATTGTGGTAATAATAAAAATAACACTTCATCAATATTGTTAAAAGATAAGAATAATATTGGGCCTGTAATTCAAAATCAAATAGATAATAAAACTTTAACTTCTAGAAGCAATTTTGAGATATGCAATTACGCTACTAAAAATAATAATTGGGATAAAGCTTATCCAATGTATGTAAATGAAGCAAAAAAAAGAGGCTTAAATTGTGGTATTAAGGAGAATAACAAAATTGTTATTGCCTCTAAACCGGAAAACACTAAATCCTCCATATTATCTGCAGAACTTGAAAAAGAAAAACAAAAGAGAATTGTTTTACAAAAAAAGTCAGAAGAAAATGAACGTAAGAGAAAAGCCTTAGAAAAAGAATTAGCCTCACTAGAAAAAGAAAAACAAAAACGTATAGAGCTTGAAAAGAAGTTAGCTGCTTTACAATTTGAAAAGAAAAAACAAATTAAAAAAGCTAAACAAAACGAAATAGGTTCAGGTTTTTATGTGAGTAAATTTAGACATATCGTAACTAATCAACACGTAGTGAATAAGTGCAAGAAGATAACTGTAGGTGATAGTATGACTACACAAATACCTGCAGACTTAATTGCCTCAGATAAAAGAAATGATTTAGCAATCTTACAAACGATTTCTATGGACATGGCATCTGCTGAAACAAAATCATTCATACAAAACTTATCAATACAAATTGTACCAATTGTGTCAGGTGGTTTAATAAGAATTGAAGATGTTAAAGGTGGTGAACAAGTTTACGTAGCAGGATTTCCTCATGGTAACATGATAAGCGACAGCATGAGATTAGTCCCCGGACTTGTTAACTCTACACGTGGATTTGAAAATGATATTACGCAATTTGAAACAGATGCTGTTATCAGGAAAGGAAATAGTGGAGGGCCAGTCTATGATATTAGAGGTAACATTGTAGGAATAGCTGTTAAAAGATTTAATGTAACAAGAAGTGATAATTATAACTTTGCTATTAAGGGTTCAACAGTTAAACAGTTTTTAGATTCACATAATATATTAACTACTCCTGCAAATAGAACATCATCTATGACTTCTACAAAGATTTATAACATAGCCTCCAAACAAACAGTCATGGTTGTGTGTCATCGTTAAGAAACTAAAGAGACTTCTTTCATCTATTTAACATTTTTATAAAATTATATTAGTATAGTAGCATGTCATTTTTAAGAATACTTTTGATATTAACGTTATTATATTTAATTCCATTAGTTTATAAAAGTTTTGCTGGTGAAATTTCTAATTGTAAAACATGTGGAAACATAATTAATAAAGAAAGCTTAAATTTTAATAAGCCATTTAAAAAAAATAGAGATTTAAACACTTCTGATAAAGAACCTAATAATGATAAAATTTATGCTAACGCAGATGATGAACTTGTATGCAATAATTGGAGAACTCAAACATGGCACAAAGAAGCGTTACGTAGAAATTTAGATTGTGAATCACTTAATATGCTAGACGCTTCCATTAGTGGTTTATCAGATGAGTTTTGTCTAGTTGGAACAAAGTCAATACATTTAAAGGTGAACGATGAATGTTTAGTATTAATGGAAAATAAAAATTATTCTAATGCGTATAATTATTTCAAAAAATTTGCTCAGAAAGGAAATGCAAATGCTCAATTCAATTTAGCTAATTTATATAGGAAAGGTTTTGGAATTAGAAAAGATTATTCTCAAGCCTATTATTGGTATAAGCTTTCAGCTAAACAAAAAAATTTAGCTGCAATGACTAGGCTTGGATATCATTATTATTTTGGTGTTCAAGTTAAAAAAGATTTTAAAAAAGCTTATAAGTTGTTTAAAGAGGTAATTTTTTTAGGAAGGGATGATGCGGTTATTGGTCTCGCTGTTAACAAAATAGGTATGATGTATGTTAGAGGAACAGGGGGATTAATACAAAATTACAAAGATGCACATAGATGGTTTGAAATATCCTCAAATACAAATTACGCCCCTGGTCAATATAATCTTGGTGTTAGTTATTCAAAAGGCCATGGGCCTAGCAAAAAAATTAATTATAAAAAAGCAAATTTTTTTTATAATTTGGCGTCAAATCAAGGCCATAAATTAGCTCAAAATAATTTAGGTTTATCGTACCTAAAAGGCAGGGGACAAAAAAATGTAATAGAAGGATTGAAATGGTTATTAGTATCCTCAGAACAAAATGGTTATGAAAAAGCAACTAAAAATATAAAAAAATATAAATATCTTTACACATCAAAAGAACTTGCAAAAGCAAAGTCCTTAGCAAATAATTTTAAGAAAAATATTGTTTATCTTAAAAAATATCAAGACATCAAAACAAATAAGTTTTTAATTGTTGAACAATTAAAGAAAGAAAAAAAATTAGAAAAATTTTATCAATTTGAAGCGACGGAAAAAAAACTTTTAGATGAAACAAAACTTTCAAATTATTTAATATGTTATTATTTAGAAGAAAATCACTTATCTTTCACTAAGCAATATTATGATAAAGATAAATTGAATAAAGAGGCAAAAAATCGTGGATTAGATTGTGGAGTAAAAGAACAGAACAAAGTTGTTATAGCCTCTAAACCTAACAACAATAAAACCTCCATCTTATCTAAAGAGCTTGATAATGAAATACAAAAAAGAAAAGATTTGGAAAAGAAATTAGCTTTTTTAGAAAAAGAAAAACAAAAGCGTATAGACCTTGAAAAGAAGTTAGCTGCTTTACAATTTGAAAAGAAAGAACAAATCAAAAAAGCTAAAGAAAACGAAATAGGTTCAGGTTTTTATGTGAGTAAATTCAGACACATTGTAACGAACCAACACGTCGTGAATAAATGCAAGAAGATAACTGTAGGTGATAGTATCAGTAAACAAATACCTGCTACCCTTGTCGCATCTAATAAACGTGATGATTTAGCAATACTTCAAACCATATCAATGGAAATGGCTTCTGCAGAGACTAAGTCTTTTATTCAAAATTTATCAATAGAAATTGTACCAATTATATCAGGTGGTCTTATGAGGTCTGAAGATGTTAAAGGTGGAGAAGATATAGTCGTCGCAGGATATCCTCTTGGAAATATGGTGAGTGATACAATAAAAGTTACTAAAGGTATTGTGAGTGCTACAAGAGGCATGAATAACAACTTCTCACAGTTTGAAATTGATGCAGTAATTAGAAAAGGTAATAGTGGTGGTCCTATCTATGATAAGAGAGGAAACATTGTCGGTGTTGCTGTATCAAGGTTAAATGTAAACAGAACTGATACAATTAATTTTGGTATTAAAGGTTCTACAGTTAAACAATTTCTGTCTGCAAATGATGTTCCAACAACTTGGGCAAATAGAGCACAACGAATTAATACACAAGACCTTTACAAGATAGCCTCCAAACAAACTGTCATGGTTGTGTGTCATCGCTAGCAAAATTGTAGACTAGATTGTAGACTTCAAAACTATAAGTCTATAAAATGTAAGTAAATCAGATGATTAAAATGGAATAACGAGGAGGTTCTCTCCGCCATATACCTAACTATGTTATGTCATGTCGTGAAATATTTTAACTCCAAGATATTAATTATTAATTTTTTGAATATTAGAAAATTTAAATGTAAATTCAGGTTCACTTACTTTACCATTTAAGGTAACACTTTGTTCTTCAATACAATGAGTGTCCTGTTTTAAGAAATTTCCAGAAAATTTTACATTGTCACCTTTTGCCATTTGCGCAGCGACATTAAAGATAGGCGTGTTTGGCTCAAGAAGAGTTTTTGCTACAATATCTGAAAATGAATTATTCCATGTCTCAACAAAAATATGTTTGGCTAATTTTATGGATAATACTCCCTTACCATCAGAGTTACTATCTACATTATTTATTGTTCCAACCCAATTATTAACCCTAAAATTAATCGGTATTAAAAGATTACACAATTCCATGCTTCGAGTAGCAAGAAAGCCTCCCCTTTGCATATCATTTGCAGCGATGTTAGCAGAACTTTGAGCTTTTTTTACAATATTCAAAAATTCTTTTTGTTCATATGAAATTTGTGCTTTAACTTGTGTTTTTTCTACCGACTGACTATTAACTTGTTGATTAATAATATTTTTTCTTTGTGTTTCTTTAGCTAAATTTTTCTTCTTTTTCCCATTACGATCGGCACAGACTAACCCACGACGCTTGGCTTCTTCAACAGCTTTCAGTTTATCAGGTTTTTCTGACCAATTATTCTTGTTTTTATCATAGGCTAAAATACATAGGGTTTTATCTTTCATTTTAGAAAAATTAAATGATTTAGTTTTTTGT
>CACMRG010000043.1 GCA_902616005.1 uncultured SAR116 cluster alpha proteobacterium | reverse complement strand
TATTATTGCTGGTTTATATTTTGAAGGTCGTGGTGTTGACCAGGACTATGCTAAGGCTTTTAAGTATTACAAATTAGCTGCCGATCAAGGTCATGCAGCTGCACAATGTCATTTAGGATTTTTATATAAGGAAGGCAAAGGTGTTGACCAAGATTACACTAAGGCAATTAGATATTATGTTTCAGCTGCTGAGAAAGGGGATTCTTTTGCTCAAATTGACCTAGGTTACTTGTATGCTAGTGGGGATGGTGTTCATCAGAATGTTAATAAAGCATTGAAATATTATAAAATGGCTGCTGATCAAGGTGAATTAGCTGCCCATAAATCCTTATTTATTATGTACGTAGAAGGCAAATTAATTAAAAAAAATTATAAAGAAGCTTTTTATCATGCAAAATTTGCAGCAAATCAAGGCGATAGTGAATCTCTTTCTAATCTTGGATACTGTTATGAAAAAGGTGTCGGAGTAGAAGTAGATTTTAAAAAATCGCTAAAATATTATAAAATGTCCTCAGAAAAAGGCTCAGCTCTGGGTATGTTTAATATGGGTGATGCATATAAAAATGGTCGAGGAGTTAAAAAAGATTTAAAAAAAGCTCTAAGTTGGTTTACTAAATCAGAAAAAAATGGTGAGAAAGAAGCATCAATAGAGATTAAAAATATATTAAAAGAATTGGATAATGATTAATTTAATAAAAAATGTCATTTTCATCAAAATAATTTTAATTTTAAACTTTAACTTAGCATATGCTAAGCCCAATAATTTTATATGCGAAAACAAACTAACGCAAAGTTACATTGATCAGTTTGATAATTTTGAAGAAAGGTGGTGTAAAGATTATCCAAAAAGATATAGTAAACATCTATCTAACTGTACAAGGCATGAATTAAGGTTACGCAAAATGAAAGTTTGTACAATTTTAAAAGAAAAAGGCCTAATTAATTGGACTCACCAACAATTTATTGACTTAAAAAAAGAAGATGGGATTGCTTATAAATATTCAATCCCTTGTTGGGAATATGGAAGTAGTACACCAGTACTAGAGCTTCGTTACATTATAAATAAAAATGTTTTAATTTTGAAAGACAAAAATAATGAAGAACATTTTAAAATTAATTTATCAACTTTAAGAGGTGGATATGGAAATAAACAAGATTATTTTTGTAAGTATAAATAATTCTTTTAATATTTTTTTATGAATATTTTAATTGCTGATCATAATAAAAGTGTAATTACATCTGCAAAAGAGTGTAATCCATCTTTTAATGTTGAGTTAGGAAATCCGTTAGCATATGACATTGATGCTGTTGTAAGTCCAGCAAATACAAAAGGTATAATGAATGGTGGATATGATGCTGTGCTTAGAAGATTTTTTGGTGTAACTATAGAAAGTCGCATAAGACAATATATAGATAAATTTCCAATAAGTGTTGGAGAGGCAATATCAGTAATGACTGGTCATGAAAAAGTGCCTTTTCTTATTGTAACTCCTACTGTAAGCGTTAGTGGCGAGGGATTAAGTGGTCATCAATCTATATCTTATGCATGCGCTTTTGCGTCAGTAATAGCAGCCCATAAACGTAAGGTATCTTATTTAGGCATGACTGGTTTGGGGACAGGTGTTGGAGGGTTATCTATAAGAGATGCTATTAGACAACAAGTAAAAGGAATTGAAGACGCATTAAAAGAGATCTCTTAAATTTTAATGTCTCCTACGGGATCTTTTTGCAACTGAAGCAAAAACAGTTTGCAACTACAGTTGCATTTCAGTTGCATGCACTATCTATCTCTAGCATGCATTTCAAGTCATTCTATGTCATTATCACTAAGCAAAATGCGCTTTAGAGAGTTATAGAGAATTGTAGAGATAGTTACAGACGGGTTCGAATCCCGTAGGGGTCACCACTAAAAACCTCAACAATATCAATACTTTACATTTCTTCAATCTAAAATATCATTTCTAAAAACTTTACAATGTTAACACTTTGTTAACTTATTTTGAAAAATAAATTGAAAATTTTACAAAAATTGTAATTATTTATTATGTCTTATACAATCAACAATATTCTTGACAAAATAGACGATAATCAAATATTTGTTCCTGCTTTCCAAAGAGAATATGTTTGGAAAAAGGATGATGCTAAAGAGTTAATTGATTCATTAATCAAAAATTATCCTTTTGGTACTATGTTGACATGGGACACTAATACTCCTCCAAAATTAAAAGGAAAGCATGAATATGATCCTCGACAAGGTGCAGTTAAAATTATTCTAGATGGTCAACAAAGAATAACTACCCTTTATATTTTAATAAGAGGAAATATTCCCCCTTATTATAAAGAAGATGAGATAGCAAATGAAATTAGAGGTTTATACGTAAATATCTTAGATTTAGAGCTATCTTATTACAAAAGAACAATTATGGAAAAATCACCAGTTTGGATAAATATTACAAAAATTTTTAAACGTGAGATAGATTTTTTAGATATTATAGAAGGTTATAGAAAACAAAATCAAGGAGACGTAGAGAATTTTCAGAGAAAAATTTCTGACAACTTTATGAATATCCAAAATATTCCAAACAAACTTTTTGCTGAACAAGTTATACCAATTACAGCAACTACAAATGAAGCTATTGATATTTTTTACAAAGTAAATGATGGTGGAATTAAATTAACTGACGCTGAATTGGCATTGGCACAAATTTCAGGCTATTGGCCTGAAGCTCGAGATTTATTTAAATCAAAGCTAGATGAATTATCTGCAAACGGTTTTAAATTAGAACTAGATCATATTATTTATGCTCTGTTGGGATGTCTATATCAAATTGGTTCTAATATGAAGCAATTACATTCATCTCATAATTTAGAGGAAATTAAAAAAGTTTGGACAATTCTAGATAAGGAAATATTAGATTATATATTTAATATTCTTAAAACTAGAGCTTTTGTAGATCATAGAAAGGAGATTAACTCAATTTATGCTATTATACCATTAATAGTGTTTAGATTTTTAAAAGGGAGTAATTGGACAGAAGATGAAATTAAAAAAGCTGTAAAATGGTTTTATTACTCACAAATAAGAAATAGATATGTAAGTCAACTTCCTCAAAAACTTGACTACGATTTAAGAATAGTGAAAAATTCTAAACAACCATTTGAAGATTTACTATCTGTCATTGAAAAAGATAGTAGATTAGAAATTTCACCCAACGAATTTGAAAGAGCTAATATTAGACATCCACTTTGGTCTATGATGAAGTTTTATTTTAAATCACAGAATGCAATTTGTCTCACTACAGGGATGGCCATAAGACAAAACATGGGTAAAAAATATCAATTAGAATGGGATCACATTTTTCCATGGTCTAAACTGAGAGATAATGGTTATTCTCAAGAAAATTATAGCAAATATCAACTCGCTCAAGAAATCACTAACAGAGCAATACTAACTCAAGTCGCTAATAGAAAAAAATCTGATCAACCAGCAAAGGATTATTTAAATGAAGTGAAAAGTAAATTTCCAAAAGCTTTAAAACTTCAGGTAATACCAGAAGAAGAAAGTCATTGGGACTTTTCATCTTATGAAGATTTTTTAGAATTAAGGAGAAAAATGCTTGCTAATGATTTAAATCAATTCCTAAGAAATTTTTCTGATGATGAAACAAAATTAGAACAAACCTGGTTAGATATTGAAGACATTATTTTAAATGGTGAAACTCAAGAAGTAGAATTTAAACAAACTCTTCGGTGGGATGTTTATCAAGAAAAAAATAATAAAGATCGTGAAGATGATATTATTAAATGTATCGCAGCATTTGGAAATTCTGAAGATGGCGGTATTTTGTTAATTGGAGTAACAGATGATAAAGAAGTAGTAGGGCTTGAAGATGATTATAGTTGTCTAACAAAAAATGGTGATGGAAACAAAGATATTTTTGAAAACCATTTAAGAAAAATAGTGGCCACACAATTTGGAGAAGTTTTTACATCTCAAAACCTAGAGATATCTTTTCCTAAAATAAATGAAAAAGAAATTTGTTTTATCAAAATATCTCCTATTAATAATGAAAGGGATATTTTGTTTATAAATAAAAAAAATATAAATGGAATTATTACCCAAACTTTATATATAAGAAGTGGAAATTCTTCGCGTATAATACCACCAAATGAAATAGGATCATTTATTAGAGAAAGATTTTGAGACAATACTAAATATTTCTTAATTTTATTTAATTGATGTTAACACTTTTTAATGTTCAAGTAATCATTAGTATTTATTATTTATCAAACTAAAGGTTTATAAAATAATTGTTTTATGGTCTCAATGTTATCATTTTCATGCGTTGATATTTTAAGTAAAAAACTACTTAATAAAAACCAGCCAAATATTGGTCCCATTAAGGTTAACATTAACACTCTATTTAATGTTGTTGCTGTTATATCGGGAACAAATTTTTTAAGAGCGTCAATGAACTGTTCTTTAGAGATGTTTCCTTTGAAATAATGAATAAAAAATGGAAATAAATGAACAGATAATGTTATTATTCCAGCTGCAATGGTTCCTTCTTGAAGGTAATAATTATATTTAGCTTCAAGAAATTTATCAAAATTTTCATTTGAAAGATTTATGATGTCGTCTTTTTCATATTCTCCAGAACTAACAAGAGGATGGTTCATTTTCTCTGCAACTTCAGAAGAAGTTATTACAGGAGTATTTGGATATTTTTCTAGATGATGTTCAATATAATTATGATTATCAGTTAATTTGTAATTTACTTCATAACTTTGTTTTGTGACAGAATTAAAAAATCTAACATCAGTTGCTGGATGATTTGGATTTACAAATAATTCTGCCGACCATTTGTCTCCGTCCATATTTTCATAATTGGTTTCTAATATTTCATAAAATTTAGATTGAATTAAATTTTGAACACCTGGGAGTTGATCAGTGTTATAACTTTGAGCAAGCTCAGCAATTTCATCAACAGATGCATTAGAGTTAAGTTTATTTGTAAATGACATTCTCCAAGCTTCTAACCACATTTCGCTCAATGGACCATTAAAACTATTTGTTTTATTCTCCAAAAGAAATGCCATACATGATGC
>CACMRG010000042.1 GCA_902616005.1 uncultured SAR116 cluster alpha proteobacterium | reverse complement strand
CGTTTTTTTAAGTTAGAAATTGACCTTTATATTAAATCTATTTTAGTGCAATTAAACATTTCTGAAGATACTTTTTATACATACAATAGTAAAAATGTTAATATACTTGATTTTAAAATTAATCAGTTTTCATCATTATCAAATTCATTAGATGATAGTTTAATATTTCTAAATAAAAGAAATTCAAATGATCACAAAGTTTTTAAAGGTGTTTGCTTAAAAAAGATACAGTTTGATGACAATGATTTTAAGAATAATATAGTAATTCCTTCAGAAAATCCAAAATTAGATTTTTGTAATTTAATCAATGAATTTTGCAAAAAAAAAGAAAAAAAAACTGAAATGAGTAAAATTAATAATTCTTTAATTTCTAATACGTCTAATATTGGCTCTAATTTTACTATAGGAAATTTTTCGAATATAGGCGCAAATGTCGAAATTGGTAATGATGTTATAATAGGTAATAATGTTTCAATATCTGAAAATTGTTTGATTGGAGATAATGTTCATATAATGGATGGTGTTTGTATAGATTGTTCGATAATTGGAAGTAATGTAATAATTTCACAAAACACAGTAATAGGAAAAAATGGTTTTGGATTTCACTCAGGTTTTCCTAATGGTTATGTTTTTTTTCATATTGGGGCTGTTGAAATTGGAGATGATGTTTTTATTGGTTCAAATTGTAATGTTGATAGAGGACACATTGATGACACGGTTATAGGAGATTTTGTTAGAATAGATAATCAAGTTCACATTGCTCATAACTGTAATATTGGAAAAAATTCTATTTTGGCAGGAAAATCTGCACTTTCTGGTTCAGTTTTATTAGGAGAAAATGTAACTCTTGCCGGTGACGTTGGTATTGCAGACAATTTATCTATAGGAAGTAACTCTTTTATTTCTGCTGGAACAAAAGTATTTAAAAACTTTCCTGAAGATAGTAAAATTGGCGGGTACCCTGCAAGAAATTTATATGATTGGCAAAAAATTCAAGTAAAGTTAAATAAAATGTTAAATAAGATAAAATGAATAATTCTAAAAATATTGCTCTTAACTATCATGAAATTATTAACTTGATACCTCACAGGTATCCCTTTTTATTTATTGATAGAGTTGAAGAAATAATTGAAAATGAAAGCGCTATAGGGATTAAAAATGTTTCAATTAATGAAAATTTTTTTATCGGGCATTTTCCAGAATATCCAGTTATGCCAGGTGTTCTTATTGTAGAAGCTTTGGCTCAAACAGCTGCTTGCCTTGTTTCTTACTCAAATAAAAGTCTTCAAAAGCAAAAAGCAGTATACTTAACAAGTATTGAAAACACAAAATTTAAAAAAATGACTACTCCTGGAAATATATTAAAACTTTATGTAAAAGTAATGAGTAGCAGAAAAAATTTTTATAAATTTTCTGGAACTGCTTATTCTCAAGATGAAATTATGGCTTATGCATATTTTTCGGCAATGATACAGAGTTAATAAATATGTCAAAAAAAATTCATCATACAGCAATTATTTCAGATGGTGCTACTTTAGATGGCAATCATATAGAAATTGGCCCTTATTCGATTATTGGTCCAAATGTTGTTATTGGTGATTATTCTAAAATACATTCACACTGCGTAATAGAAGGAGACACAGTAATTGGTAAGAGTAATCAATTCTCTCCATTTTCAGCAATAGGATCTACACCTCAACATAGTAAATTTAATGGTGGCAGTTCTAAATTAACTATTGGAGATAACAATATTTTTAGAGAACATGTTACAATTCATCCAGGCACAGAAATTGGATCAAATATAACAAAGATTGGAAGTAATGGTTTGTTTATGGTTGGATGTCACGTTGCGCATGATTGTATAGTTGGTAATAATGTAATTTTTGTTAATGGGGCTGTGATTGGTGGGCATGTTGAAATTGGTGATTACTGTTATTTAGGTGGTTACTCAGCTGTTCATCAATTTTGTAGAATTGGAAAACATGCTATAATTGGAGCAAGTACAATGGTTGAAGGTGATGTTATTCCATTTTCTTCAGTAGTAGGAGCTAGAGGTAAATTGAGTGGTTTAAATTTAGTAGGATTAAAACGAAGGTCATTTAAACGTGATGACATAAAATTACTCAGACAAGTATATAGATTATTATTTGCACCAGAGGGGACATTTACTGAAAGATTGGTTGAAGTTAAAGAAGTTTTTGGTAATAAACCATTAGCTAATGAAATTTTAAAATTTTTAAATAATAATTCACATAGATCTATTGTGCATCCAGGGTCTAATAATTCGTGAAAATTTGTATTATTGCAGGTGAAGGTAATTTACCAATACTTTTAGCAGAAAAAAATAAAGACTTTATAGTAATTTGTATAAGAAATCTCTCAGTTTCAAATAGATTTAAAAATATAAACTATACAGTTGACATGTTAGATTTTAACGAAATGATTAAAATATTTAAATTTCACAATATAAAAAAATTAATTTTTGCTGGTAAATTTTATAGACAAAATGACTATATAAAAAAGGTATCTCAAGAGGTAAAAAAAATACTTGATGAAACTAAATTTTCTGGTGATGATTCGACTTTAAAAAAAATTAAAAAATTTTTTGAAAAAAATGGTTTTGAAGTTGTTTCACCTAATAACTTTATAAAACATAATTTTAAAGGTAATGAGATTATTTTTAATAAGAAACTCCATAATAACAATAGCTCAGAATACCTTAAAAATACAATTAATATTGGCAAAAAAATATTAGATTTAATTTCAAAATTTGATATAGGTCAATCAATTGTTGCGCGAAAAAATCATATATTAGGTATTGAAGGTATTGAAGGAACAAATGAATTAATTAAGAGATGTGGAAAATATTATAATGATCAATTAAAAGAAGAAAATACATTTGGTCCTGTATTAATTAAATTACCTAAAGTAAATCAGACACTAGATTTAGATATGCCAGTGATAGGTATTGATACAATAAAATTAGCTTATAAATATAATTTTTTTGGCATAGGGTTTTCACAAACAGGTTTGCTAATTGTTAATGAAAAAGAAATTAGATCTTTTTGCGAAAAAAAAAATTTTTATTTATTTTGTATAGGAGATCAAGATCAATTTGAATAAATCAAAAAAAATTTTTATTTTAGCAGGTGAAGAGTCAGGCGACATAATTGCATCTGATTTGGTTAAAGAAATAAAAAATCAAAATAAAGGTAAATTTGATTTAGAATTTTTTGGTATAACTGGTCCAAGGATGAAATCAAATGGTGTGTCTACTATATTTGATTATACCAAAATCAATTATTTTGGTATTTCAGATATAATATTAAATTTTTTAACATTAAAAATTGTATTAAATAAACTAATAAAAAAAATTAAGAAGATTAAGCCTGATATCTTGATAACAGTTGATGCAAAATTATTTTCATTATCTCTTGCAAAAGGTTTAAAAAAATACAATGTATCAAATGAGACTAAGCTTATACATATTGTTCTACCTACAATATGGGCACATAGTCCATCTAGGGCACATAAGTGGAAAAATGTTTTTGATTATCTGGTTTCAATTATTCCAAATGAAAAAGATTACTTTACAAATTATAATGTCGAAACGGTATATTTTGGAAATCCAATTTTTGAAAAATTTGTAAAAAAGGTAAATAATCTAAAATATAGAACAAATAAAAACGTTACAAGTTGCTTGATATTACCAGGAAGCAGAAAAAATGAAATTAAATACAATATTGATATATTATTAAAAACTGTTTTGAAAATTAATAATCATTATAACAACAAAATTAAATGGTTGCTTCCAACTTTGGACCATTTTCAAGAAGTTATAAAAAATAAAATTAAAGTCTATAATCTTCAACACGACGTAGAAATTGTAGATTTTGATAAATCTTTTCATAAAATTGCAGCATCAAAGGTTGCTATTTGTTGTAGTGGAACTGCTACATTGCAATTATCTTTGTTATCAATTCCAACTATAGTTATTTACAAAACTAGTTTTTTGAATGGATTTTTCGGAAAATTCTTTATAAACATTGATAATGTAATTTTACCTAATTTTATTTCAGGGAAACAAATTTTACCCTTTTTATTTCAAGAAAAATGTAACTCAAATAACTTATTTAAGTTATTTTGTAAATTTTTTGATAATTATAAAATTCATAAATACATATTTAAAAAGCTTTCTAAAGATCTTAAAAAAGAAATAATAAGGAATAAAAACGGATTTAATTATAGTATGTCTAAAACAATATTTAATATTTTATCCTAATTACCTCTTGTCCAATGGAACAAATTGTCGTGAAACTTCTCCAGTATACAGTTGCCTTGGCCTTCCTATACGTTGAACTGGATCAGTTATCATTTCATTCCATTGAGCTACCCAACCAACTGTTCTTGCAACCGCAAATAACACTGTGAACATATCTGTTGGAAATCCCATCGCTTTTAAAATTATACCAGAATAAAAATCAACATTAGGATAAAGTTTTTTCTCAATAAAATAGTCATCTTTTAACGCAATTTTTTCCAATTCCATTGCTATCTCTAATAGAGGTTCATTTTTGACACCTAACAAATCTAAAACTTCATGACAAGTTTCACGCATGACACTTGCTCTTGGGTCATAGTTTTTATAGACTCTATGACCAAATCCAAAAAGTCTAAAAGTGTCATCTTTATCTTTAGCTTTTTTTACATATTCCATTATTTTGTCTTTTGATCCAATCTCTGACAACATATTAAGTACTGCTTCGTTTGCTCCACCATGAGATGGCCCCCACAATGAAGCTATGCCGGATGCAATGCAAGCAAATGGATTTGCTCCAGAGGAGCCTGCAATTCTAACAGTTGATGTTGAAGCATTTTGTTCATGATCTGCATGTAATATGAGTATTTTGTCTAGTGCATCAGAAATAGTTTTATTAAGTTTATATTTTTCAGCTGGTACAGAAAAACACATATTTAAAAAATTTTCAGAATAATTTAAATCATTTAATGGATAATTAAATGGTTGCCCTAGAGAATATTTATATGCCATAGCTGCGATTGTTGGGATTTTTGCAATTAATCTTCGTGATGAAACCATTCTTTCATAAGGATCATCAATATTTGTTGAATCAGGGTAGAAAGCTGAAAGTGCTCCAACAACACCAACCATAATTGCCATAGGATGAGCATCTCTTCTAAAACCTCTATAGAAATTTATTAATTGTTCATGAACCATTGTATGAAGAGTGATAGCGTTTTCAAATTCTTCTTTTTCATTTTTTTTTGGAAGTTCACCATTTAAAAGTAAATAGGCAACTTCTAGAAAAGAGCTCTTATTCGCAAGATCCTCAATTGGGTATCCACGATGTAACAAAAGTCCATCTTCACCATTTATATATGTTATAGCGGATTCGCAAGATCCGGTAGCACCATAGCCTGGGTCATATGTAAAACAACCTAACTCACCATAGAGTTTTCTAATATCTATCACAGATGGACCTACTGAACCATGTAATACATCAAGCTCAATCTCTTTATTATTAAAAATTAATTTTGCATTATTATTATCATTCATATTTCTGCCTTCACTAAACTTTTGTTAATCTTTTTATACACTCATTTCTTCCAATAATAAATATAACTTTA
>CACMRG010000041.1 GCA_902616005.1 uncultured SAR116 cluster alpha proteobacterium | reverse complement strand
AAGGTTTTAAAAATACTGGTTAAATCAGATAAAATCCCAACTTTATCTACAACACTTACTCTTAAATAAAACTTGACTTCAGACTTAAATGATTTTGAATTTGATACTTGATTAATTTTAACACCGTTTCTTAATAGTCCGGTTCTATTTCCTCCAGCTAAACAATCAAAGACATCAGACATAACTGCAGAAGCAGTTGGCTTTGACCCCGCTCCAGCGCCAGTCAAGAGGAGTGGTCCCGCTAAATTAGAATTAATTTCAATTGCATTTAGGACTCCATCAATTTTAGCTAAACTATGATCTTTAGAAATCAACCATGGTTCTACTGAACATTCAAAAGAATTATGATTTGAACATATGGCAAGCAATTTTATTTTATAACCAAAATCGCGAGCAGTTTTAATATCATATAATGTAACTTCTGAGACACCTCTAATATGCATTCCAGATAATCTTGGAAGTTTTTTAAATACTAAAAGAGATAAAATTGCTAATTTATGTGCCGCATCAATTCCTTCAACATCAAAAGTTGGATCTTTTTCTGCATAACCAAGTTTTTGAGCAGTCTTAAGCACTTTTTCAAAATCTATAGATTTCTTCTCAATTTCATCCATAAGATAATTTGATGTGCCATTCATAATACCTGTAATTTGTGAAATTTCATTAGAAACTAAACTTTCTTTTATTACCTTAATGACTGGCACTCCACCAGCAACTGATGCTTCAAATCCAAAATAAACTAAATTTTTATTTGATAATTCTGATAAATCCTTGCCATGTTCTGCAATGAGAGCTTTATTAGCGGTTATGAGGTGTTTGTTGTTTTTAATGGCTATAAAACAAACATCTTTAGCAATGCCCTCAGAACCTCCTATTAATTCAATAACTAAATCTATATTTTTATCCTGAGCTAACTTCCTAGCATCTGAATAATAAGTAATACCTTTTGGTATAAAATTACGTTTCTTTTTTTTATTTCTGTAAGAAACTGCTTTAATAGTAAAAGATTTTTTATATTCTTTATGTTTAATTAATTGACTAACAACTTCACTGCCAACATTTCCAATACCAGCTATTCCAATTGAAACGGGTAATGATGTCATAAAACTTATCTTTTAGAAAATTGAAAACTTTTTCTAGCTTTCGCTTTACCGTATTTTTTTCTTTCAACTGTACGGGAATCTCTTGTCAAAAGCCCAGCTGATTTTAAAGTTGTTCTTAATTCGGGTTCAAATAAAGAAAGAGCTTTACTTATTCCATGTTTAACAGCACCTGCTTGACCTGAAAGGCCACCACCTTTTACAGTTGCCATTACATCAAATTCTTTAACTCTATTTGCTATTTCAAAGACATGGTTGAGTTGCATTTGTAAAACTGGTCTATCAAAATAAATTGGCATTTCTTTACCGTTCACAGTCATGACACCAGAACCTCGTTTAACCCAAACTCTAGCAGTTGAATCTTTCCTTCTACCAGTAGCGTAAGATCTACCCAAATTATCAATTTTAGGTTCAGTTGGCTGTATTGGTTGTTCTGAACTAGAATTACTATCTAATTCATTCAAACTATTTACTTCTTCATTCATATTTGACCTAACTATTTTTTCTGTTTAAAGATTTAATATCAATTGCCTCAGGTTTCTGAGCTACATAAGGATGTTCGCTTCCACTATAAATATGAAGTTGTTTTAAAACTTTTCTTCCTAAGGGACCTTTAGGTATCATTCTTGTAACTGCAAGTTGAATCACCTTAGAAGGTGTTTTTCCAGTTAATATCTTGTCTGGTGTAGTAGATTTAATACCTCCAGGATAACCAGTATGCCAATAATAATTTTTATTAAATCTTTTTTGGCCTTTTAAGAGAACCTTTTCAGAATTGACAATAATTATGTTATCACCACATTGCATATTTGGTGTAAAAAATACTTTATCTTTACCTCTTAATTTATTTGCAACGATAGCTGCTAATCTACCTAACACTATTCCTTCAGCATCGATAATGTACCAACTTCTTTTCAAATCAGTGACTTTAGGTATAAAAGTTTTATTTGGTCTCATAATATCCTCAAAATATACTGTGCTTTATATAAGCAATGATTTAATTAGTCAACAAATCAAAACGATAAATAGTAAGTTTTATAATTTACATATTAAAAGATTTTTTTTATGTTTACTAAATGATAACAACTGAAGATTTTAAGAAACAGATTGAAGTCTTATCTAACGGCAAATATTTGTCCTATGATGAAGGTAAGTCTGCATTTGAGTATATAATGACTGGCAATGCGACTGATATATTAATTTCATCATTTCTGACATCCTTAAAAATTATATTTATTAATAGTGGTATATCTCACGACCTTATTGCAGCTGGTGCGGATATAATGCGTGAAAAAGCAATTAAAATTAAAGCCTCAAACAATACAATTGATATTGTGGGAACTGGTGGAGATGGTCATAATACTTTAAATATTTCAACTGCTACAGCTTTCGTAATATCAGGTACTGGTATAAAAGTGGCAAAACATGGTAATTATTCAGCAAGTTCAATGTCAGGATCTGCTGATGTTTTAATTTCATTAGGTATAAATATTAAAAATGATATTTCTAATGTTCAAAAATGTTTAGATGAATGTGGCATATGTTTTCTTTTTGCACCAAAACATCATAGTGCGATGAAACATGTTATGAATGTTAGAAAAGAACTTCATTTCAGAACAATATTTAACTTATTAGGCCCTTTATCGAACCCTGCATTTGTAAAAAAACAATTAGTTGGTGTTTATGATAAAAGTCTTTTAATGCCCTTTGCAAAGGCCCTTAAAAAGCTTGGATCTACAAATGCTTGGATTGTATCCAGCGACAACGGAATGGATGAAGTCACCACAACAGGAAAAACTTTTGGAGTAAAGCTATTAAATGGAAAGTTATCAGAATTTGAGCTTGAACCAAAATCTTTTGGAATAGATAAAGTTTCAATTGAAAAACTTAAAGGTGGGGACCCACATTATAATGCCAAAGAAATAATGCAACTATTAAATGGAGAAAAAGGACCATTTAGAGATATAGTAAAAGTCAATGCAATTTGTTCAATTTTAGCCTCTGGGCTCACAAATGATGTCAAAAAAGCATCTGAAATGGTAACGAAGTCCATAGACTCCAAATCTGCATTGGAAAAATTAAATTTATTAAAACAAGTTTCAAATACATAAAATGAAAACATTATCTGATATTATTGAGTATAAAAAAGAAGAGGTTAATATAAAAAAAAAGCTTTTGACTTTAACTCAAATAAAAGAAGAAAGCTTTAATTATATTCCAACAAGACCCTTTTTAAAACAAATAGAAAGTAACAAATCTAAGATAAGCATTATCTCTGAAATAAAAAAAGCATCACCAAGTAAAGGTGTTATTAGAAGTGATTTTAATCCACTAGAAATTGGTCAAATTTATGAAAGAAATGGAGCAACATGTCTCTCGATTTTAACTGATAAAAAATTTTTTCAAGGTGATGATAAATTCATAAAATCTGTAAAAAGTAAAGTTTCACTCCCTGTTTTAAGAAAAGACTTTATTATTGATGAATGGCAAATTGAAGAATCAAGATATTTGGGAGCTGATTGTATATTGTTGATTTTATCATGTTTATCATTTGATCAAGCAAAAGAATATGAAGAATATGCTTTTAGTTTAGGAATGAACGTAATAGTTGAAGTTCATGATTTACAAGAATTAGAACTTGCTAACAAACTTAAAGCCAAACTAATTGGAATAAATAATAGAAATTTAAAAACAATGGATGTTAATATTAGCACCTCAATAAATTTGATAAATTATATAGAAAAAAGTAAAATACCAATCTCGGAAAGTGGTATCTCCAACTCAAAAGATTTAGAAAATTTAATTCAGTCTGGATTCAATGCTTTCTTAATTGGTGAAGCATTTATGAAAGAAAATAATATAGCCAAAATGTTCAAAAATTTAAAGGCAATAGATGTCTAAAAAATTTTCACATTTAGACGATGATAACCACCCAAGTATGGTAGATATAAGTTCAAAGTTAGAAAGCAAAAGAATTGCAAAGGCTTATGCAAAAGTAAATTTAAATAATGAAATACTCAACCTTATTTCTGAAAATAAAATACGAAAAGGTAACGTCCTTGAAGTTGCAAATATAGCTGGAATTCAAGCAGCGAAGAAAACTCACGAATTAATTCCTCTTTGTCATTCCTTATCACTTTCGTATGTAAAAATACAATTTGAAATTTCTAAAAATAAAAACCTGATTGAAATTACTTCAGAAGCATGCAATGTAGGGAAAACTGGTGTTGAAATGGAAGCACTTACAGCAGTTTCAGTTGCTGCTTTAACAATATATGATATGTGTAAATCTTTAAATAAAGAAATAACTATTACTGATATTAAATTAAAACATAAATCAGGTGGAAAATCTGGTATCTTCAATGCCTAAAAAGGATCTTTTATCAGTTGATCAAGCAATATCAGCTATAGTTAAAAAAATTTTACCATTGAAAAAAGAAGAGAAAATAAAACTATCAGATAGTCTAGGACGAATATTATCTAAAAATGTTATATCAAAACGAAATAATCCTAGTGAAGATACTTCTGCAATGGATGGTTTTGCTATAAATATAAACAATAGTACTAATCAATTTAAAATTATAGGAGAGTCATCTGCTGGAAATCCTTTCAAAGGTAGAGTGGGTAAAAATGAAACTGTTCAAATTTTTACAGGATCGTTCCTACCCAAAGGTACTAACACTGTAATTATTCAAGAAAATACTAAAAATTTAACTCCTAGAATCATTACTAACACTGTAATATTTGAAAAAAATCAAAATGTTAGAAAAAAAGGTGTGGATTTAAAGATTGGAGAATTAGTTGTTAAAAAAAATACTGTGATTAACTCTAGAATTATATCTTCTATAGCAATGTCTAATAACAATAATGTTTATGTCAAAAAAAAACCAGTAATCGGAATTTTGTCAACAGGAAATGAAATTGTTGACATCGGAAAACAAATTGGAAAAAATCAAATACCTAGTGGAAATAATCTGATGATTTCTTCAATGGTAAAGGTTTTTGGAGGCATTCCAAAAATTTTACCTATTGCAAAAGACAAAACTAAAGATATTGAAAAAATCTTAAATAAAAATTTAGATTGCGATCTTTTCGTTTCTTCTGGTGGTGCATCTGTAGGTAAATACGACCTATTAAAAAACGTATTGGATAAAAAAAATAGTAATACCAATGTAGATTTTTGGAAGATAGCTATGAGACCTGGGAAGCCTCTAATATTTGGAAAATATAAAAATATTCCTTTTTTAGGGTTGCCTGGAAACCCTGTTTCTGCAGGAGTTTGTTCATTAATTTTCTTAAGAACATCAATTAACAAAATTTTAGGTATAAATCATTTTTTTCCTGATTTGCATATTGGAATTCTTAATGGCGAATTAAAAAAAAATGATCAAAGGCTTGATTTTGTTAGAGCGTATTTTGATAAAAATGATAAGAGTAAAATAATACCATTTTCAAAACAGGATAGCTCAATGATTAATTTATTTTCTAAATGTGACTGTCTAATTTTAAGAAAACCTTTTGAGAAAAAAGCTTTAAAAAATACTAAAGTTAATTTTATAAAATTTCCTGATTTAATATAAATTATTGACTTAATTAACAATTTATGTAAGAACAAAAGGTGAATATGCTTACTATCAAACAATCACAATTACTTAATTACTTAATAAAAAAAATTGAGGATAATGGTACATCTCCGTCTTATGAAGAAATTTGCATTCACTTAAATTTAAAATCAAAATCAGGTATTCACAGAATAGTTCAAGGTCTTTTAGAACGCGATTATATTATAAAGCTTAATAATAAAGCTAGGTCTATATATCCAAAAAAATATCCAAATGGCAAAATTTACTCTACATTAAAACAAGATCAAGACAATCAAAAACCCAATAACATCAATACTTTGAGTATACCACTTTTAGGTAAAATTGCTGCTGGATTACCAATTGAGGCAATTGAAACTGCTAACGAAAATATAGAAGTTCCTATTTCCTTTTTAGGAAAAGGAAAATGCTATGCATTAAAAGTGGATGGTGACTCAATGATAGAAG
>CACMRG010000040.1 GCA_902616005.1 uncultured SAR116 cluster alpha proteobacterium | reverse complement strand
ATCAGGCATATAGGTTTTACTAAAGGCATTAATACAATTATAGCCCCCTTCTCTAATACAAAGATTTACGATTGAACGAATTGATGAAAATATTCTTTTTACAGTTGATATTAATAATCCTTTATCTAATAAATAATCTCTAAAAGCAGATGCGTCTTTTGTTTGATAATTATCAATTGATAAATCACCTATAAAATCTATTACATATTGAATATTCCTTTTAGCACCTCTTAAGAAAGTTTTACCTTTATCAATTCCTTTCAACTTCAAATAAGTATCCAATGCTTCACTAAGTAATGGCAGATTAGATGATTTAATTTCTCTGTCATAATCATTAATCAAATGAGTAGCAGAAATTTTCATCTGAGTTATTCTAACTGATGTCCAATAATCATCTAACTTTTGAAGTATTGATTTCTTAGAACGTATAGCTGAAATATTTGATTTTGTTCTCAGACAAATAACAATACGATTAGTTTTATAATGACTTTTTAAATCATTTGGAACACGTTTACTGAAATAATAAACGCCACACTTTTTATACAAATATGATACATTTAAATGGTCTACCATATGGTCTACTCCCTTGACGCACTAAACAAAATATGCTTGCACATCAATGAGTTACGATGATTGTTTAACAGGAAGTGGTGCGCTCTAGAGGACAAGTATTCCTATCCTATGCACCAATCACATTGTTACATAAGCTCTACCTTAGATTAGGATTTATTACTGTAATGTCAATACGCACGAAATGTGCATCAGTTTGTGCATCACTAAAATTAACCGTTACTAGTATAGGGTAAGTGGTACATCCTAGGTGCTAATAATACTCCCTTTATTAATACACTTATATGTAACACTTTAAGTGTTCTCATCCCCACGCATGAGCCATGCGGGTATGGATAGATGTATATAGTTGGTGTGTTACACAGATAGGATAAATTAGTTTACTTTTAAAATTTCATAATTGACTACATTAAATCTTAATTTATAAAATAATTTAAATTCACTATAAGGAAATATAAAAATGTCTGCACTTATTAATTATACCACTATTGCCTTTACAACAGAATTTGAGATGAATGAGATGATAAATCATATTGATAGTACCAGTAAAGTATGGGCACCTGAAATGAAAAAACGTGGTCTAAAACGATTTGTTTGTACACGTATTTGGAACAAGGGCGATACATTTAAATTAGGAATTTTATTTGAATACGATACAAAAAAAGCATTTGAAGCAAATGTAGAATATTTAGATAAACATTTTAATACTCTGCCTAAGACAAAAGAATTGATGACTATGGCTAAAATAGAAGGAAGCCGAGGTATTGCAGTATTTGAAGCCTAACTATCTTCTATTTGGTTAAAGTAATTCGTGTCTATTTAGAAAAAATAAAACAATGTTTTAAAACTATTTTATGAAAATATTCATCCCAACTTTATTTATTTTTATTCTATTTTGTCAAAATGTACTAGCACATAATCAGAGTTACTTTTGTAAAGGCTATGATTATTCAGGTATAGAAGAACTTAAAGTTACTGAATTATTCATTCAATTAAATGAAGAAAACTATAATTCAGTAATTAAACTTAATAGTGAAGAATTCAAAACAAAATTTAATTATAAAATACCTGTCGTTTTCATTTCAAATTTCAAATTAAAAAATATTAAAAGGAAAAGTAAATTTTGCGAATGCAATATTAATTTAGATTTAAACCTTAAATTGAACAAGGCAAAATCAAGTGCCGAGCTTAGCTTAAATGTTAGTAAATATGACATAACTTTATTAAATAGGCTGGAATTAAGAGAATATAATCATAACTCATGTAATAGTGCAAATGAGACAAGAAAAAATATAAGGTCTTTAATAGAACAAACCAATCAAACACTGACTGAAAAGGAATCTATTGAGTTACAAGACTATAATTGTTTAAGTGAAAAATATCTATTTCCAGAAAATTCAAGAAATAAGCCTTTTGTAATAAAGGGTAGAGATTATTGTGATAATGCATGTTCAAAAAAAACCTCAATTAACATGACTTGTAAAACATTTTAATTTTTTTTTAGTTTGATTATAGCCCTTTTTATGAAACTTTAGACATTCATTCATTTTTTAATTTTAATCGTATTACAGACCTCTTAATTTCTTTTTTATCATTATCAGTAGTGACTTTTAGTAAATTTTTTTTGAAAATTTTTTTTATATCTATTTTAATTTGATATAATTTGTTAGAAGTTTTTTTAGGTATCCTTTTTTTTAATTTGCGTAAATCCTCTTTACTCATAGATTTTAAATTATCCTGAATATTATTTAACTTTTTTTTAGGAGATAAATTTATTGGAAAAGGTAATTTATCTATTAAAATATCATTTAGAAAATCATTTTCATCTGCAAAATAATCTTTAACTATTTTCCTTTTTTCTTTGTTTTTTTTATCTCTGTTAGCCATTAATTTTTCATGATTTTTCTGTATCTCAATTAATCTAATTTTTTTAGCATCTTTCTCTTTACTGTGAACCTTCTGCCTTTCAGATTTTAACTCAAGAAAAGAAATATATTCTTCGTAGTTCTTTATACCTCCATACTTTATCTCACCAAAAGGTGTATAACTATTGTTAGACTTGTTTTTGAATATCCAATCTAACAATTCAGGTGTATCTAATTTTAAATTTCTAATTTCGTTAAACACAATTATGTTAGTTGCTACAGAACCATGAACTGTTCCAAATCCAAAAGAGTTAATTCTTTCAAGCAAAATTAAACCTTTTAATAAATTAATTTTTTTTTCTTTATCTGGGAAGAAATATTCCCAATTATCGTTCCAAGGTTTAAAATCATCACTTAATTTTATCATTAAATGATAATCAAATTTTTTTAGTTTATCTAAATCTTCATTAGAGGGTAAAATATTTGATTTCCCAAAATTAAGGAGAATTAAAATTTTTTCTAGAAAGTCTTTATCATTTTTTAAAAGTTTAATTTCATCAGACATATCAATGTTCTAATTTTCTTATGTATTATATTTCTGCTACAATATTATCATATGCGAAGAAGAGTTGGAAGATATACTAAACAAGAAACTGCTGAACTTTTAAGATTATATGAAGAAGATTATTCTATATACAAAATATGTAGAACGATTAATCGTAGTCAAAAGTCTATTCGTAATAATCTAATTAGACTTGGGAAAATGAAAGGTGAAATAACACCAAGACGATATGTTGTTCAAGGTAACGATGTAGTTATAGAAAATCAAAATTATTTCTTTCAATATTTTAAATACTTTTCAATTTTATCTTTTCTCGTCTTTGGAATGATTGTTAATCCTCATCTTAACCCTCTGACAATCATTGCAAGTTATATTAAAAATATTTACTATCTTTTTGGATAAATTTTGCTTAACCAATCGTCATTTCTTTCATTCCACTTAGAGTATTCTTTTTCTTTTTCTAACAATCTGCAAGAGAGCAATTAGAATTCTGGACTGAATTCTATGAAGAAGAAAAAGAAGATAAACCTGACGAATGGATGTTTTATAGAAATCCATTTCTTGACCCTTCTGTATATGCCTATTGGATATTAACAGAGGCAGAAAAAGAACTTGTCGTTCACTGAAATTGATAAAGCGATAGTTTAATTATTTTGCTATCGCTTTTTAACAACCATCTAATCCTTTAGCTAAACCACCCCAAAAACCACCTCCATAATTTTTCTTAGAGCAATCTTTTATTGTGATTGTTTGGTTTCTTGCTTTTGGAGAAGGTTTAGTTCCAGAACAATTTTCTCCTCGGTCTCTAATTATCTCTCCTGCCCATTTTTCTTGCCAACTTGCCAAATCACCATCAATTAATTTTTGACAAAGTACTGATGATGGTAATGCAGAATATCTGTCTTTCATAATAGTTTCACTAGTGCCACATGCCGAAAGAAAAATAAAAGACGACATTAATATAAATTTTAATCTCATAAAATCTCCTTGAATGAGCCATATTGATTATTTATTATAACATTAGTGAGGTTAAAATGAAATTATGTAAAATAATATTAGCATCAACATTTCTTATTTTTTCATTTACAGGTAACTCTATATCAAAATCATGTTCATCTGACTTTAGCTGTGGCATGGGATATACTTGTGTAAAAGAACCTTTTAAAATGAGTGGGACTTGCATGAAAACAGTAAATAATTATGGGGTAAGAACTTATAATTCTCCTAGCACGAACAGTCTTGGCACTAAAACAAGTGGTTCATGTACTTTTAACACTGATTGTCCAATTGGCTTTAAGTGTGACAGACAATATAAAGAATGTATCAAAAGATGATTACCATTAGGTTAATCGTATTTTTTATTGCTATTATATTACCTTTACAAGTATACGGTCTAGATTTAACTCTTGATTGTAGAGGGCAACAAGGTACTTGGTGGGAAAAAATGGGTAATGTTGGCTCTACTGAGATAAAAACCCGAGCGGAAAACCCAGGAAATGTGATTGTAAAAATATCAGACAATTTATGTATTTTTGAATGGGGGCAGGTTACAGGTAAATTTAATTTAATAGCTTCTAACAATGAAAAAATTTTATGTGGAAAAAGCAAAGATGAAAGTAATTCAAAAAATAATATTAAAAGAATAACAGAGTGGTCAATAAGTATAAATAGATTAAATGGTAAGATGATTTACTTATATAACTTTGAAAACTTAAGCAGAGAAAATTTTGTTCTTCATCATAAGTCTAATAAAACTTTTGAATGTCAAAAAGCTTCAAATAAATTTTAATAGTTAACACACTCACACCCCAATCTGTCACACACACCAACTATATACATCTACCCATACCCCCATGGCTCATGCGTGGGGATGAGAACACTTAAAGTGTTACATATAAGTGTATTAATAAAGGGAGTATTATTAGCACCTAGGATGTACCACTTACCCTATACTAGTAACGGTTAATTTTAGTGATGCACAAACTGATGCACATTTCGTGCGTATTGACATTACAGTAATAAATCCTAATCTAAGGTAGAGCTTATGTAACAATGTGATTGGTGCATAGGATAGGAATACTTGTCCTCTAGAGCGCACCATTCAACTTCACTATGATGTGATAACATATTGAAATGTAAGCATTAATTGTAATCAGCTTATGGGGTGATGTACATGGTGATAAAAACTGTTTCATATATGTTTTCTATTTTATTTATAAATTTGTTTTTTGTTTCACAAGTTAAAGCTATTTCTTGCACCACAAAATTAGACGGTATAAACGGTTATAATACTATCAAACACTCATGTAATATTTCTGCATTTGAAGCTTACATAGAAAAAAATCCAAAAAAAACATTAAATATAATCAAAAGCTATTTTGATAATAGAGTAGCGCCATGTTATACCGCTGTTGGGATGTCTAAATTTGTAGAAAATAATTGCAAAACACCAATTTCAAATAGCAATCATTGGTATAAACTTTTAGAAGATGACAGATTGTTAAAACAAATAAAGAGAGAAAAAGATAGATTAATAGAAAGAGCAAAAAAATGTTCCACTTCTGAAGAAGAAAGTTTTGTGATTTTTGATAATTGTTTATTAGATAAATCTGTTGGCAAAGAAAAACATTTATTAAAAACAATTGAAAGAGTATGCAAAAGGATATCTTGCAATCCATCATTTTTGGAGAGTTTTAAATACAAATAAATTAAGTAGTCATTTCATTATTTAAAATAACTTTTCCTTCTTCGTCAGTATTTTTCCATTCTGCCTTCATTAAATACCAATGATATATGAAGCCTATTATTGGTATTCCCATTAAAATAAAATGCCACCCCGGTTTACCAATCTTTTTTAACGCAAAATAAGCAGGTATGTAGGGAACAAATAATACAATCAAAACAATAAGCCAATGCCATATGCTAACGTATCCCATAATTAAATCTCCTCTTCTTTTACTTTTGTTTTTGAGAGAATAATCCAATAAATTAAAGGACCAATTAATGGAATGATGTGTAGAAATGATATAAAGCCATTTCTTTTAAATCTTACGGCAATTTTATAATTGAAGTATATAAATACAAATGAAATAAATAATCCAATTATTTGACCAAAAGCTTCAGGTCCCATTTTAGCCTCCCTAAAAGTTGCATCAATTAATTTAACTGATTAGATAATAATTATTCAATAATATTCTTGCAATCTTATGAAATTTTAATTTTATTTAATTTTAATTAACCACTTATTAAGT
>CACMRG010000039.1 GCA_902616005.1 uncultured SAR116 cluster alpha proteobacterium | reverse complement strand
TTTCAATTTTATCATGAAGACCTTCAGCTCCATCAAAATCTGTCTTAACAGATACTAATGGTTCTATAAGGCCTCTTGCGTACAAATCTAAACTCTCTTTTAATTCCTGTTTAGTGCAATAACGAGATCCAATTAGTTCTAGCTCTTTTACCAGCATGTCAGCTGAATTTGCTAAAAATTGTTCTCCACTACCTCCAAGTGTAACTAATCTACCACCTTTACCTAAAATTGAACAACCTAACTCAAGAGATGATTTACTTGAAACAAAATCTATAACAACATCTAAATCATTACTCTTAGAAAAATCAGCAATTTTATTTTTTAAATCATTCTCCATTGGAGAAACAGAGAATTCTGCACCATTTTCATTACAAGTATTAAACTTTTCAGTTTTTGTATCAATTCCAATTGCGGATATATGGTTTAACTTTAGCATTTTAAGCATATGAATACCTAACCCACCACCTGCACCAATAACTCCTACTTTATCAAAAGATGATATTCTTGCTTTTTTAATGATTTTTAATGGTGTTGCTACAGCATCACAAACTACAGCAGTTTCCAGGAGGTTATTTTTATAATCAATTTCTTCAGGTATTTTGATGAAGTTTTCAATTGGTAATTTAATATACTCTGCATAACCGCCATCAATTTCCCTTCCTATATAACCTCTAAAATTATCACATAAAGTTTCACGATCTATGTTACACCATCGGCAATGACCACAAGTTAAATAAAAAAATGCTGTAACTGGGGTTCCAATTTCTAAATCACCTCCTTGTCCATTGATTTCAACTATCTCTCCAACAATCTCATGGCCAATAATTCTTGGATAATTAACTGTAATCCTACCTGCCTTAACATGCTGAATTGTCAAGCCCGACCCACATGCTAATACTTTTGCAACTGCATAACCTTTTTCTGGAATGGGGTCTTTTATAGTCTCTATTGAAAAAGGTTTGCCTGGTCCATTTAAAAGTAATGCTTTCATATTATGAACTTTGTATTTTGAGAATTTCTGTTTCTATATCATCAGAAATATCGATTTTATTGTTTATTTTACTTGATGCATCCATTGCCATTGTCATTACAAGATTTTTATGTCCATCCTCTGCGGATGCATGTGGAGTATCTGTACCAACATATAATCTTTGAAACCAAGAGTTAGTTTCTTCTCTCATAGGTCCCCAAAGTTGGTTATTATAAATATCTCCAGGAGGATATGATGTTAAAAAATCAACATGTCTTGTGTCTGAAGGTGTAAATCCTGAAGGGTTGTAGCCATGTCCTTGAGGCTTTTCACTCGCAAGAACTAAATCTCTATGTGTATCTTCAATATCTATAACCCCTTCTGTACCTACAATTCCAATTTCTAGACCATATACAGATCCTGGCCATACTGTTGGGAGAGCCCAGCTTATATTCATACTAAAAATAGTATCATCATCCATTGTAAAAATACCAAACGTAGAATCTTTAGTTCCATGACTTTGTAATTTTTTATCTACTGATTGTGCAAATACAGATCTTGGATACTTACCTTCCATTAACCAAAATGACATATCTAGACTATGAGTGCCAGAAACAACCATAGGTGTAAGATTTTTTCTTTCATTTGTTCTTCGTACAGTTGCTATTGGAACCATACTATTCATAAACGCTCTAGTTACAACAGATGTAACATGACCGATCTTTTGATCCATTAATTTTTGCTTAACTGCCAAAAACCTTCTTCTAAATCTTTGAGTATATCCTAAAACTGCATCAACATTAGTTGACCTTATTTTATTTAGAACATCTCTACTTTCAACTAAATCAGTTGCAAGAGGTTTTTCTATAAATAAAGAACTTTCATTTTCAAGAGAGGACATTATAGGACCAAAATGATGATTTTCATCAGTAGCAATAATAACTGCATTAACTTCTGATCTTTTTACAAGCTCATTATAATTAGTTGTAAAAAAATCAGCATCACAATCGTTTAACAATTTTTTCCCTAATTCTTCATTAATGTCACATAAACCAATCCAGCTAATTCCAGGATAATCTTTTGCCATCATTGCTCTTATTCTACCAATAGTTCCACAACCAACTATCGCTAAACCTATTAGTTTTTTATTAGACATTTATAGATCTCCCTAATTGTAAATATTTAACCTAGAAGTTGTTTTGTTATATTTTCTTGAGAAAAGGGCATACTTTTTATTCTTTCACCTAAAGCTCTCTTTAGCGCATTAGAAATTGATGCACCTGTTGGGCCAGCTACCGCCTCTCCAACACCAAGATAAGGGAAACCTACTCTGTTAATTACTGATGTATTTATTAGCGGTATATTGTCAAATTCAATTATTTTGTACCCATCCCAATCTTTTGACAAAATTTCATTATTATCAAAATTGACTTGTTCATAAAGAGACCAACTTGCGGCTTGAATAAATCCACCTTCCACTTGAGCCTCTATTCCCTCTTTAAAAGCCACTTCACCAGCATCTACACTTATCCATGCTTGTTTTAATTCAACTTCTACATTGTCAGAAACAGTTAATTCTACACCTACAGCACAATAAGATGCTGAGTTTTTATATCGAGAAAAAGCTATTCCTCTAAAACCGTTTTCTGTAGGTTCATCCTTTTCCATTTGGATTTTTAAATCGTTTAGCAAATCTATTGCTCTATTATCATCAAGATGATTGATCCGAAATTCAAATGGATCGATATTTGCTTCAATACAAAGATCATCCATAAATGTCTCAGTTGCAGTTGTATTTGCAAAAGCACCCAATGTTCTAAGCGCTGACGTTCTCAATGGTAAATCATGAACTAGGTTTTTAACTAACCTTGTTTCTTTAAAATTATATATAGGGTCTAAATTTCTGTGTATTCCCATATGAGCGCCCGTACGAGGCTCCACTTTATATTTTTTAAAATCGTTATTTATAAATCTTTGTGATACAAAATACTCTAATTTACCAACCATTGGTCTAGTTAAATAAGTATCTGAATAAGCTTCACTAGACCAATATATAATCTTATTATTTTTATCCAAAGTAGCAGTTAATTTATTCTTAGAAGCACTTCCATAAGGCTCCCAACAATTTTCATCCTCTCTTGTCCATTTTAATAAAACATATTTATTTTCAAATTCTTTAGAGAGCAGAGCCGCCTCATATGTCACATCATCAGCGCCGTTATGACCATAACACCCAGCTCCAGGCATAAAATGAAGTGTTATATTTTTTTCTTTAAGATTAAACGCATTTGATAGAATAGATTTCAAAGCGTAAATTGCCTGACTATGTGAGTAAATTATAAACTTCCCATTTTTATAAAATGAACATGAAGCAGATGGTCCAATAGAGCCATGCATTAAATAAGGTTTATTGAACTCTGATGTCAAAGTTTTATGATCAACATTATTATAAGATTTAATTTCTGGTATATTTTCATTAAATGCCTCACCACCTCTTTTTACAATAAGAGAGTCTTTGCTATTTTGATCTATTAAGTTAAAAATTTTATCATTTGCTAATTTATTAACTTGTTCCCATTCAATAGAGTTTTTAATTCGATTAAGTGACTTTATAACTTCGAATTCATCATTACCAAGAACAGCAATAAAAGAGTTTTTTATATATAATTTAAGGTTATGATCTTTTAAATATTTATGAATAGCGTTATTAATTGACAAAAATTTATGAAAGTAACTAGGAGGCCTTACTATTCTAGCGTGCAACATATCATCAAATCTTAAATCATGTAAAAATTTATATTCGCCTTTAACAATAGAGTTAATAAATTTAGTTTCTACATGAGAGCTGTGATCAAAATTTTTTTGATCTTCAATTTCTATAATCTCTGGAATAGACAACTTTAAAAATTCTTCTGTTTTTGAAAAGTCCCAAAAACTTATGCTAGCATTTGAATTTGGATCTTTGGCAACACCATCTTCTAAATTAATTTTGTTTATATTTAAATTTAAAGATTTAGCAGCAAAATCTAAAAAATTTTTCTTAAATATAATTGATGCTGACCTTATTGCTGTACCAGAATTTGGAACTGATAAACTACTTGCTGTAATTCCTTCATTTGGCGTTGTATCTGTATTTAGTTTATTGACAAAAATTGAATTAATATCAATTCCTAACTCTCTGGAACAAATTAGAGCTAAAGTTGTACTTATGTGTTGTCCTATATCAACTTTGCCTGATGAGATTTTTATTTTATTAGGAATTTCAAATGACAACCAATCAGAAACTTTATTATAATCTTTTACACTTGCACCAGTATTAATCTTATATTTATTAATCATTATTTTTTCTAAGTTTAATTACATTATTTATTGCTTTTAAGACAGAAGCATGAGAACCACATCTACATAATTGACCAGATAAAGATTCTATTATTTCTTTTTTACCAGGTGTTTCTTTCTTATTAAATAATTCTGTTAAAGAGACAATAATACCACTTGTACAATAACCACATTGAGCAGCATTAAATTCTTTAAAAGATTGCTGAATTTCATTTAAAACGTCATTTTTTGAAATACCTTCGATAGTAGTTATTTCTTTATCAACAAATTCTATAGCTGGTCTATTACAGCTTAAAATTTTACATCCATCTACTAAGACAGCGCATGAACCACATTGCTCAAGACCACAACCTAACTTAGTTCCGGTCAATTTAAACTCATCTCTTAATATATAGAGTAATGGTTTGTCTTCAGAAGAAACTATATTTTTAGATTTTCCGTTAACATTTAAAATATATTCAGTTTTGCTCATTTATAATTACTATCAATAAAATTAAGTTTTTAATATAATCTTTCCAAAATGTTTATTATTATTCATTTTATTTAGTGCAAGTTCTGCATCAGTTAATTCGAAAACGCTATCAATGGGATGTTTAATCTGATCATTTAGTACAAATTCCCATAATTCATCATTAGCTAATTTAGAAACTAAATAGTTTTCTTCAATTGACCTTGTTCTTCCAGTTGTTCCAATATAGTGAATTCTTCTTTTTGCATGCAAATCATGATCAAAATTTGAATTCATTCCCGCTAATCTACCGATGTTAATAAGACGACCGTTAATCTTAGTAACTTCCATATTTAAATTAGAAAAATTGCCAGATAGCATATCAATAACTAAATCTACACCCTTACCATCAGTTTTATCTAATATTATGTTTTTCCAATTGCTTTTGCTAATATCAATAAGATGATCTGCGCCAAATTCGCTAAGTTTTTTTAATCTAGTTTGATCAGATGATGAACCAAAAATTAAACTTGCACCTAAACATTTTCCAATTTGAAGCCCTATCAAACCTACTCCACTACTTGCTCCTTGAATAAATATAGACTGCCCTTTTTTAAATTTACCATTTGTAATAATGGCATCATGCATAGTTTGAAGACTTCCTTGAATAGATGAGGCTTTTTCCCAGTTTATTTGCTCATTTTGAAACTTTACACACCTTAAATGATGTGCCAATGCAAACTCTGCCCAGCCAGAACCACCTCTGCACATCACTTTATCACCTTTCGACAAATTAGAGACTTTTGACCCCAATTCTATAACTTCACCAGCAAACTCTCCTCCTAATATTTTTAAGTTAGATCCCATGTGTCCAAAGGATTGGCCTTGAGTTTCTAGTAAATCTGATCTGTTTAAACCACACGCATATACTTTAACAAGTACTTGAAAATCATTTGGAGTTGGAACAGAAGTATCTACTACTTTGATTCCTTCTTTTTGTAATGTAACAGCTTTCATAAACTCTATCTCGAGGTCCAACCACCATCAACAAGAACACTTGAACCAGTCATTAAAGAAGATGCATCAGATGCAAGAAAAACAAATGGACCCATTAAATCAGAAATCTCGCCAAGTCTTCCCAGAGGGATCATTGAAAGAACTTGTTTTTTAAATTCATCATCTTTTAAAAAAGGTTCCGTCATAGGAGTTTTTATGAAAGTTGGACAAATTGAATTAACTCTTATACCAATTGGAGCAAGTTCAATCGCAAGTGATTTAGTAAAACCCTCAATAGCAAATTTTGTTGAACAATAAGTTGTTCTATTAGGACCTCCAACATGACCCATTTGAGATGAAACGTTAATAATTGATCCTTTTATATTATTTGAAATCATCTTCTTAACAACAGTTTGCGTTAAGCTAATAACTGATTTTACATTTAATGACATAACATAATCAAAATCATTAATATTAGTATCAACTAAACTAGATGGTATATTCGTACCTGCGT
>CACMRG010000038.1 GCA_902616005.1 uncultured SAR116 cluster alpha proteobacterium | reverse complement strand
TTTTGTGTTTCATTTATTTCAGGCTGTATCTCTACCAAGTAACAGCGTTCCTTACTATCAAATAATTGAAACAAAACAGCTTCATAATCAGTGATATCTTTAGCTAATTCACAATAGATATTAAAAAGACTTGCTTGATTAGAATCTATTAGACCAGTTCTTTCAACTGCTTCAGCTCTTCTTTCCTCATTATCTGGTAATTGTGCAGAAATAAAATTCATAAAAATTAACTCTTTTAAAACTAATTGTTAGCAGATAAAATTGATAAATTAACTTATTATAACTAACTTTCTCTAATTAATTAAAAAATAAATATCTTACAAAAACAAGTATATTAATTATATATGAATATTTTGCTTCATTAAATTGCAATTAAAAATTTTAGAATTGAATAATATTGTTCATTTTAATTATATATTTTCTTTATAATTTATTTTTGATTAATTAAATCCATAAACTCTGATCGTAAATTCTGATCTTCACTAAATACACCAATCATTTTTTTTGTAACAGTACTTGATTCAGGTTTGTATACACCTCTTGTAGTCATGCATTGGTGAGAGGCGTCTATCAATACAGCAACTCCAAGTGGATCCAAAACATTTTGCAAGGTTTCAGCGATTTGAGATGTTAAAGTTTCTTGTATTTGTAATCTTTTGGCAAATATATCAACAAGTCTTGCAATTTTACTAATTCCAACAACTCTATTCTTAGGCATATAAGCAACGTGGGCTATCCCAAGAATTGGAACAATATGGTGTTCGCAATGTGATTCAAGCCTGATATTTTTAATTAAAACCATTTCATCGTAACCCTCAACTTCTTCAAAAGTTTTGGAAAGAATTTCAATTGGATCCATTTTATATCCCTCAAAAAATTCTTCATAGGCTTTTACAACTCTTTTAGGAGTTTCTACAAGCCCCTCTCGTTCAGGATCATCACCTGCCCATGCAATAAGAGTTTTTACTGCTCGCATCGCCTCTTCTCTCGACGGGTTGGGATTAAATTGAATTACATTTTCTGTTTTATTTTTACTTGTCATTGTTAACTATTAATTTAGGTTATGTTATATAATTACATTATGTATGAAAATTTTAAAAATTTAACTATTTTTTTTATAATATGAATTTATTTCCAAAAAACATTCCCATAACAGTTTTAACAGGTTTTTTAGGAAGTGGTAAGACAACTCTACTATCGGAATTTGTAAAGAATGAAGATGTAAGTGATATTGCTTTTATTATCAATGAATTTGGAGAAGTAGGTCTTGATCATAATTTAATAGAGAGTACTGATGAGACTATTTTAGAACTTCAGAACGGTTGTATATGTTGTACAATTCAAGAAGACTTAAAATCAACTCTTTTAAATCTTTTAAAAAAAATGGAGAAAGGTGTAATAAGAAGATTCAATAGAGTCATAATTGAAACAACAGGATTAGCTGATCCAGTACCTATTATTCATACGTTAATGACATCAATTGATTTAGTTCGTACCTATATTCATGATGGTGTTATAACAACTGTAGACGTTATAAATGGCGGTAATACATTTGATGATCACCCAGAGTCTATAAAACAAGTAGCTTTTTCTGATAAAGTTATTTTATCTAAAGTTGATTTAGGGAATCAAAAAGAAATAAAAAAACTGATTACAAGAATAAACAAAATTAATCCTAAGGCCTCTATAATTCAAAGCAGAAAGGATCAATTACCAATTAAAGAATTTTATGGATTAAATGATTATCAACCAAATACTGAATCATGGGATGTCGTACAGTGGTTAAGAGAAGTGAAAAATAAAGATGAGCACTTACATAATCATGGACATCATCATGACATAAATCGTCACGACGATAATATTAAATCTTTTTCTTTAGTGACTAAGAAACCAGTAAGTATAACCTCTTTAAATTTTTTTTTAGAATTAGTGTCAAGTCAAATGGGCCATAATATGCTTAGAATTAAAGGTATAATAAATGTGAAAGGTGAAAATCGTCCTGCAATTATCCATGGAGTACAACATATTTTTCATCCATTAGAATGGCTAGAGAAGTGGCCAGATGATGATCTTTCAACGAGACTAGTTTTTATTACAAATAAAATTGAAAAGTCAGTTATTGAACAATTTTTTAAAATTTTAGAGTAATTATTTAGGGAAAAACTTTTTAATTTGATTTATTTAATAAATTAAACTTACTAAATATACTAATATTGGTATCAGTTAGAATTTGTTGAGTAGGTACTTTTTGATAATAAAAATATAAATTAATTAATATAAAAATTTTATTTAATAAAAAGTTTGAAAATTCTTTATATTAAGTTAGAATCTCCATATGTTAAGTAAACTTAGTAATAGTTTTCATGAAACAAAGAAGACTACTTGCTACAACAAATTTCTAATTCCTTATTCATTAATTGTAACAATTTTATTAATTGCAGATATTTTAATTTATCATTGATTAATTATTTTTTACATGATTGTCTAAGGTTCATAATCTGAAGGTCTCAATTTGAGAAACTATTTATAATAATATTATTTGATATTATCTGCTGAAGTGTCATCTTTGTTTATCGATTCAAAATAAGTTTTTTCAATTTTCTAATAAAATTTTTGTATATAATATTTCAAGATTTAATAATTCTAACAGGATTTTTATATCTAGTATTTGTTTAAATATAATATTCTTGATAGACATAACAAAATGCTCTTATATATTCAAATCACAAAGCAAATTCTTAATGGAAAATATGAAAATTAGTGAACAAGATATTATTAAAGCTCAAGAATTATGGGCAGAGAATATTATCAAAATTGGAAAAATATATCTTGAAAAAGGTAACTACAAAGATTATGCACGAAATTTTGTTAAAAATTTTTATGCATATGATATTGGTAAAGTTTTATTTAAACCAACATTAGCAAGTAAAAATCAATTCAGAAATACTTTTGATGATGCACTCTCTTATTTCGTAAAAGGTTCAATTCAAGAAGATGAAGGATTTGCTTTAAAATGTTGGGACAATATTCGCTATGAAGATAGAAACATTGTAATTTTAGACAATTATGCTTTCGCAATGGGGAATTATTTTTTTAAAAGTTCAAATACTGATAATGAAATTAAAGTTGAGTATACTTTTGGCTACATAAAAAAAAATGTACAGCATTTAGTTATTAACCTTCATCATTCTTCATTACCATTTAAAAAATAATTAAGTTAAAAATCTAATAAAATCTATTTTTAGCATAAATTTAAATCTTAAAGGTAAAGAACTTAACTTATAGAGAAGGCTGACTAAACCCCTAATGGTGTTGTAAGTGAAGTTGTAAGTATGCTGGTTAAAAGTAAAACAAAAAATGTTAAAATTATTTCTATTTCTATTGAACTTTTGAGTTTGTTTTGTCCATCAAGCCGATTCACTTTTATATTTGGTACAATTTTGAATTTATTAACTGCACCGATGGCTAGAATTATTGAAACCAATAATATTTTAATTAATAAAACATTACCATAATAGGATGTTATCAATGGAGAAACTCCACCCAAAAGTATATAAGAAAATATTAAACCAGTTATTACCAGTAAACCTATGTATATAACAGCATATACTCCAAAATTATGTGCAACTTTATGCAAATTTTTACAATTATTTATCGTGCACATATGGCGAAGTGGTAAAAAAGAACCTACCCAATATGAAATGCAAATTACATGAACAATTACTAACAATTGTGAATATATTCCTGATGAAAAAGAGTGACCAACAACAATAAATGAAATTACTAGAATAGATGTACCTAAAAAATATAATATTTTTGATAAGAAATTTAAATTTTTTGTTGAAAGATATAATAGTATAAAACCAATAGACAATAATAGAATAGATTTTGATTGTAAGGTTTCAAGAGATAAATTTATAAGGTCTACACTATATATACTTTCTATGTCACCACCAAGATTTCCTGCAATTGAAAAAAAAACAATAATACTTAACAAAATGCCAGAAGCTGAATTACTTTTTAAAATTTTATTACAATAATTTTTAATATCATTGTCTAAATATTTTTCGAAATGAAAATTAAATAAGATTGTTCCTATCGAAATAAGAGCAACTAAATAAATTAGAATTCTTAAAATTGGATTAACATATGTCCAAAAGTCTAAAACCATTTTATTTTACTTCAAATTCAGACTTTCCTTTTATAATATGTCCATCAGGGCTAAGAGCTCTCCAAAATATATTATATTTACCTGATGTAATATTAGGCATCGGTAATTTAAAATTTTTAGATCTCTCAGTATATTTTTTAAGATCTATTTTAATCTTACTATTCTCTCCAGATGTTTTGTTTAGATCTATTTTAATAAGTTTTACTTTTGATCTAAATGTTAACTCGATTTTCGAAGGTGTTTTTGTGTAAACAATATTATTTTTTGGCAATATATCCGTTAATTGTGAATGAGAGTAGGATATAGTTGTATAGGAAGTAAATAGTAAAGTTAATAAAATTTTAAACATTTTGTTGCTCCTTAATTTAACGTCTTGATCTAGAATTAATATTATTATGGATTTCTTTAATTTTAATAGGCCACGTACTCTTTATATAAGATAGTACAGCAATAATTTCTTCATCACTTAATATATCTTTATAAGCAGGCATATTATTTGGATATTTTTCTCCAATGAATTCTTCAATTCCATATTTGGTAACCATGAATAAATACCTATCTGGATGATGCCATGTATGACCTGTTTCGTCATGAGGAGGTGCCGGCATCAATCCATCAGGTAATCGTGACATCCAATTTTTTTGTCCCTCTAAGTTAACACCATGACATGATGCACAATTATTAGCATAAATTTTTTTACCATTTACTAAAACTGAATTATCAGTTGTATTTAAATTTATACTAGCATTTGATTTATTGGTATATGTGATTAAAAAATACAATAAAGGTAGTATGATCACGGCTGAAAAGATGAAAAATTTGTTTTTAAAATACATTAATGACATCCTTTTCCTAAGGCTTTAAGCCTCCAATAATTGTATGGAAGTGGAGTAATAAATCCAGCTATCAGCATTAAAGGTATAACCCACCAAGTTAAGATAGCTCCTCCAGTAAAAATGACATCTGTAACATTCATAGCAACTTCCATTGAAATCATTGAAACAAGTGACATTCCTATAGCTGTTTTGAAAGCTATATTGAGAGACATTTGTCTAGAAAGCACATAGGTTTCAAATGCTATAGATGTTAATATACCGTTTATAATTGCTAATGACATGATTGCTAAAACTGGCCAAGAAATTTCTGTAAATTGAAAAAAGGCTATAGTGCCAAAGTCGCCAATACAACAACCTAATAAACACCAAGAAGTGTTTTTTGAAGATTGAATCCAAGTATGATTGCATGACCAATTTATCGATAAAGTATTTTGCATTGACCTTATTTCTGTACTAATGTTATTTATATACACCTTCCCCTAAGGGTAGAGTAAAGGAAAAAAAATGAATATTGGAAAAGCAGCCAAATTATCAAATTTAACGGTTAAAACAGTTAGATATTATGCGAATATAGGCCTAGTTAAACCTGAACAAAATATTTCTTCAGGTTATAGAGAGTATACTGATGAAGAAGTAGCTAAACTTAAATTTATTGGGAAGGCAAGAAAGTTTGATTTCAGCATTGATGAATGTAAAGAATTATTATCTCTGTATGAAGACAAAAACAGAACAAGCAAAGAAGTTAAAAAGATAACTCTAGAAAAAATATCACAAATTGATAGTAAGCTAAATGATCTTAAAGATTTAAGAAATGAGCTTAGTTTTTTAGCTTCGAATTGTCATGGAGATGACAAACCTAATTGTCCAATTCTTGATGAACTCTCAAAAAATTGAATTGCATGTAATAATTATTTCCTTCTTTAAAGAATAAGACTAAGATTTTATCTAAAAAACTTATTTATTAAGCAAAAAATTTAATAATGATCAAATTACAATTAAACATACTTTTGTTATTTTAAATGTCTGTTAAAAGAGTAAATATGAGCTTTGATAATATTCTATTATTTACAGATCTTGACGGTACTTTATTAAATAAAAAAACTTTTGAATTTAAAGCTGCTTTAGATCTCATCAAAAATTGTATAAGTAAAGGTATTAACATCATTCCTAATAGTAGTAAAACAGATTTAGAGCTTGACGAAATATGTGAAAAATTAGAGATACCGAAAGTTTATATTAGCGAAAATGGATCTTGTATATATGGCTTAAATTTTTTAAGTGATAAATTAAATGAAAAGATATGTCTTAGTAGAAACAAAGAAATAATATTTAAAAACTTTTCAGATAACATAAATTTTAAGCTTCAAAAAAAGTGCTTAATTCTTGAAAATGAAACTTTACAAAATCAAATTGAGGTTTTGGGGTT
>CACMRG010000037.1 GCA_902616005.1 uncultured SAR116 cluster alpha proteobacterium | reverse complement strand
AGGGAAATTATCTTAAGGGCTCAATGGTAGTTGAATTAATAACCGCAGACAAAAGAAAAGTTAGAACAAATGAATTTATAAAAGTTTGGAAAGAAAATGTAGAGAAAGTTTCTGGGTTAGATAAACTTATTATCAGAGCTCCACGTGGTGGGCCTCCAGGAAGAGATGTAGATGTAAGATTAAAAGGAAATGATTTAGAAACTCTAAAAAATGCATCAAATGATTTATTAAAAATTGCAAATACAATTCCAGGTGTAAGTGCTGTAAATGATAATTTTGAAGTAGGTGTTCAAGAAAGAGTAGTTATTTTAAATAATAGAGGTAGAGCATTAGGGTTTTCAATATCAGAAATTGGATCTCAAATTAGAACTGCAATAAATGGAAAAATTGTTTCAACATTTCCTAGAGGAGATGAAGAGGTTATTGTAAGAGTTAAATTAGATCAAGATGATGTAATTAATGGTAATTTAGAAAATCTAAGGTTAGTTGGACCCAAAAATAATGTTGCAATGTTGGCCGAAATAGCAGTCATCGAAAATAAAATTCCTTTTTCTTCAATATCTCGTCAAGATGGATTTAGAGAAGTTACTATATCAGGAGATTTAAACTCTTCCATAGTAAATACAACACAAGCAAGAAACTTTTTGTTAGAAAATGGACTAGTGGAGTTAGCTAAAAAATATAATCTTGATTATCGTTTTGCTGGTAGAGACCTAGAGCAAAAGGAAACATTTGCAGATATGTTTATTGGTTCAATAATTGGATTAATAATTATTTATATTGTTTTAACATGGGTTTTTAAATCATGGTTAAGACCATTTACCATTATGATAATGATTCCTCTTTCATTTATAGGTGCAGTTTTTGGGCATTATTTTTTAAACTTGACTATGTCAATACTTTCTATGTTCGCATTGTTAGCTCTTGCAGGAATAGTAGTAAATAACTCAATAATACTAGTTTCAACAATTGAAAGAAGATTAGATGAGTTAATACAAGGAAATACTGTTAATTTAGAGATATTTAAACAAGCCGTTATATCTGGAGTTATAAATAGATTAAGACCAGTTCTGCTTACATCGCTTACAACAATTGGAGGTTTGTCTGCTCTAATGTTTGAAAAATCTCTACAGGCACAATTTTTAATCCCAATGGCTGCGACTATTGTATTTGGTTTAGGTATTACAGCAATTTTAGTTTTAGTTGTAATTCCGTCTATGATGGGTATTGGAAAAGATCTATCATTGTTAATAAAAGGTAGTAAAATAAACTAGAGAAAAAAATGATCTTTGATATTGAAAAATTAAATTTTAACTCATCAGGTTTAATTCCTGCAATTGCACAATGTTCAGACACTAAAGATATTTTAATGTTGGCATGGATGAATAAAGAATCTATTAGGTTAACAATTGAAACTAAAAATGTAACTTATTTTTCTAGATCAAGAAAGAAATTATGGGTTAAAGGTGAAACAAGTGGAAATTATCAATATCTCAAAAAAATAAAATCAGATTGTGATAATGATACAATTTTACTAACTGTGAAACAAATAGGTCCTGCATGTCATCTGGGAACAAAAACATGTTTTGATGATGAGTGATTTTATTAAAAATTTATCACCTTCAAATAGAGGTAAAAAACAAAAAATCAGAAAATCTAATAAACGTAAATTATCAAGTACAAATTGGATAAAAAGACAAATTAATGATCCATATGTAATTGAAGCAAATAAATTGGGTTATAAATCAAGAGCAGCATTTAAATTACTTCAAATTGATGATAAATATAATTTTTTAAAACCGAACAGAAAAGTTATCGATTTAGGCTGTGCACCAGGTGGATGGTTACAAGTCGCAGTTCAAAAAGTACGTTCTACAGAAAATGATATAAAAGTAATAGGCGTTGATATTTTGCCTGTAGAAAATATCCCAGGATCTAAAACATTTATTGGAGATATTAATGATATTGCGATAGACAAAAAGTTAATTGATTTTTTAGGTGATTATCCTGATATAATTTTGTCTGATATGGCCGCAAATGTAATTGGTCATAAACAAACAGATCATTTGAGAACAACTCAGTTAATTGAAATTGCACTTGATTTTACTTTAAAAAACTTAAAAAAAAATGGAACATTTTTGGTAAAAACTTTTAAAGGTGGAACTGAAACCGAATTGTTAAATATCATGAAAAAAAAATTTAATTATGTAAAGAATATAAAACCTTTTGCTAGCAGACCAGAATCTGTAGAAAGTTATACAGTTTGCCTAGATTTTAAAGGTTGAAATTAGACTCAAAATATCTTATCAATTTTTATGATTGAAGAAGCATTAACTTTTGATGATGTTCTATTACAGCCTTCAGAAAGCTCAATAGGCCCTGGTGATGCTGACGTTAAAACTCAACTTACAAGTAAAATCCATCTTAATATTCCACTTATTTCTGCTGCGATGGATACTGTTACTGAACATAAACTAGCCATAGCAATTGCACAATTAGGTGGCATTGGTGTTATCCACAAAAATTTTTCAATAGAAAGACAAGCAAAAGAAGTGGAAAAAGTAAAAAAATATGAGTCAGGAATGGTCATTAATCCAATTACAATTTCTCCAGAAAGTTCAATTGAAGATGCTTTTGCTTTAATGGATAAGTATAAAATTAGCGGTATACCTGTAGTTGATGATATTACAAAAAAATTAAATGGTATTTTAACAAATAGAGACTTAAGATTTTCTCAAAATTATAAAGAAAAAGTTACAACTTTAATGACAAAAGATGTTGTTACTGTAAAGAAAAATATTTCACCTGAACAAGCAAAAGAATTACTTCATAAGCACAGAATTGAAAAGTTAGTTGTTGTTGACCAAAAAAATAGATGTATAGGATTAATTACTGTAAAAGATATTGAAAAATCTCTAAAGTTTCCAAATTCTTGTAAAGATAGTGATGGAAGATTAAGAGTTGCGGCAGCCACAGGGGTTGGATTGAGTGGTTTAAAAAGAGCTGAAAAACTAATTGAATCTGGTGTAGATTTATTAGTTGTTGATACGGCTCATGGGCATAGTAAAAAAGTATTAAATACGATTAAAGAATTATCAAGATTTAGTAACTCTGTAGATATTTTAGGAGGTAATGTTGCAACTCCTGATGGAACAAAAGCTCTTATAGATTCTGGAGCTAACGTGGTAAAAATTGGCATTGGGCCTGGTTCAATTTGTACCACAAGGATGATTGCTGGTGTAGGATTACCACAACTTTCAGCTATAATCGAATGTAGTAAGATTGCTAAGAAAAATAAAATTCCTTTGATTGCAGATGGTGGAATTAAATACTCAGGAGATATAGCAAAAGCAATTGCAGCAGGAGCTAATGGCGTGATGGTCGGGTCACTTTTTGCAGGGACTGACGAAGCACCTGGAGAAGTTTTCTTATATCAAGGAAGGTCTTATAAAACCTATAGGGGTATGGGATCATTGGGAGCTATGGCAAGAGGTTCAGCTGATAGATATTTTCAAGAAGAGATCGAAAAATTAAAATTAGTTCCCGAAGGTATAGAAGGACAAGTTCCTTATAAAGGACCAATAGAAAATGTAATTCATCAATTAGTAGGTGGGTTAAAATCAGCAATGGGCTATACTGGAAATGCTAATATTGAAAGTATGAAAAAAAATTGTGTTTTTAGAAAAATTACAAATGCTGGTTTAAAAGAAAGTCATGTACATGATGTTATGATTACAAGGGAATCTCCTAATTATCGACAATGACAAAACAAACCAAAACATTAAAAAATAATATTAACGAATGTCTACTTGTAATTGACTTTGGAAGCCAAGTTACACAATTAATTGCAAGAAGATTAAGAGAACTTAATGTATATTCAAAGATATACCCTTTTCAAAATGTTAATCAAAAACTTTTAAAAGAATTATCCCCAAAAGCTATCATTTTTTCTGGTGGGCCTCGTAGTGTTCTAGATAGAAATAGCCCAAAAGTTTCTAAAATTATTTATAAACTTGGCATTCCAATTTTAGGAATATGCTATGGGCAACAACTTCTTATGTTTCAATTGGGAGGAAAAATAAATTCAAAAGAAAAAAAATCAGAGTTTGGTAGAGCATTTATAAAACAAAAAAGAAAATCTAAATTTCTAGATGGTTGGTTTGAAAAGGACCTCGAAGAAGTATGGATGAGCCATGGTGATCATGTAAGTGATATGGCACCTGATTTTAAAGTTTTAGCAACTTCAAAGAATGCACCTTTTGCGATGGTTGCTGATGAAAAAAGAAATTTTTATGGCGTTCAATTTCATCCTGAGGTTCATCATACTCCAAAAGGAAAAGTTTTATTTGATAATTTTTTAAAAATTTCAGGCTTTAAACGTGATTGGACAATGCAATCATTTTATGAAGATGAGATTAAAAATATTAAAAATAAAATTGGCAATAATAAAGTTATTTGTGCACTATCAGGTGGAGTTGATAGTTCTGTGACGGCTATCCTTTTACACAAGGCGATTGGTAATAATTTAACTTGTATTTTTGTTAATCATGGATTGCTTAGGAAAAATGAACATTCAGAAGTTTTAAAAATGTTCAGAGATAATTATAAAATATCTCTAATTTACGCTAATGAAAGCAAGCTTTTTTTAGAAAAATTAAAAGGTGTTACAAGTCCAGAAAAGAAAAGAAAAATAATTGGAAATTTATTTATAAAAGTTTTTCAAAAACATGCAAAAAAAATGAATAACATCAAGTTTTTAGCTCAAGGTACATTATACCCTGATGTAATAGAAAGTGTTTCTGTTAATGATGGTCCCTCTGTTACCATAAAATCACATCACAATGTTGGTGGTTTACCTAAAAGAATGGGTTTGAAATTAATTGAGCCTTTAAGAAATCTTTTTAAAGATGAAGTTAGAAAATTAGGCAATGAATTAAACTTACCTAAAACATTTATAAATCGACATCCATTTCCAGGACCTGGATTAGCTATAAGATGCCCTGGAGAAGTAACAATTAAAAAAGTTAAAATTTTACAAAACATTGATGAAATATTCATCGACCAAATAAAAAAATATAACCTTTACAACGAAATTTGGCAGGCTTTTTCAGTATTATTACCAACAAGGTCTGTTGGTGTCATGGGAGATAAAAGAACTTATGACTATGCTTGTGTGTTGAGAGCCGTAACTTCCGTAGACGGAATGACAGCTGATTATTTTAAATTTGATCAAAGTTTTCTTTCTGATACATCAACAAGAATTATTAATGAGGTGAGTGGTGTTAATAGGGTAACTTATGATATTACCTCAAAACCACCTGGTACAATTGAGTGGGAGTAGTGCCTGTTTCCTAAACCATTGTTTTTATTATGTTTTTTCAATTTTTGTAGTTACAAAATAGTTATAAAGTCACAACTGTACCCGCAGTTTTCCAACAAATTCCAAATCTTGTTACAAGAAAAGTTACAAGATTTTTAAACTATGACAGATAATAAGTGCTTACTGCTTTTTTGCTCTAGTTTCCTTTTGCCATTGTACAACAAGAAACGTAACATCATCTTTAAGGATTAAATTATAATAGTAACATTACATTTTTACATACTTAAATGTTACAGAATTTCGTAATATTTTTATTTGTAATATGAGGTGTACTTGGTGTTACACTATAGAGATTGGAGAATTTGCTTTGAAAAAAGATGTAATTTTTTTTAATTATCTTCGAACAACTGCAGCTATTTCTGTGATTTTTTCACTACTGATAATATTAAGTTTACGTTAAATAAATCTTTTCAAAAATATTAAATATTTTTTTTTATTAAGTATTTATGAATACCTTCAAATACTAATTCCTTATTTTGATTAAGTATTGTTGCTTTCATTTCGATTATACCCGTAGTTTTTTGAGAAACTAAATTAATGATTTCAAGTTTTGGATATAAAGTATCATTTTTGTATACCGGCTTTAAAAATTTGCCACTGATTTCGATCATTCCTAATAAACTTTGACTAACTTCTGATGGAAAACTTCCTGCACCGGCAGCTGTTTGAGACAGAACTTGGATACCATGAGCAAGCATATCTTTATGACCTTTTTGTTTGCAAAATTCTACATTATAGTGAATTGGGTCGTTATCACCTGATATACCCTGAAACATTGAAAAAATACCGCTTGTTTGAGTTCTTGATGGAAGTATATACTTGTCTCCAAGATTAAAATCTTCAAAATATTTATTTTTAATCATATCAAAGCAGTTAATTTAAGAATTAAAAATTTATTAATTAGTATCATTTTTTGTAATTGAGAATTTTTTCATTTTCTCAATTAGGGTAGTTCTTCTTAGCTTTAAGATGTCTGCTGCGTTGGCAATTTTCCCATTAGTTTTTTCTAAAGCTGCTTCTATTAATATTATCTCAATATCTTGTAAATGACGTCGAATATCAATCTCGTCATAGAAAGTAAACCAATCTTTATAATTATTTGGATGAGGAAGATTATTAACATTAGTTTCTTTCTCATCATTGTCATCAAACTTAACTTCATCCATTAAATCTGATGTTACATCCCAAATCTCATTTTGTTCTTCGATTGTGTTCGGAGCTTTTAACCTTAAGAGGTTTTCAGTAACATTTGTGCTTGTAACTTCTTGACCCTGAA
>CACMRG010000036.1 GCA_902616005.1 uncultured SAR116 cluster alpha proteobacterium | reverse complement strand
ATTTTAGCTGCAGGTTTAAGTGAAAGATTTAAATCTAAAAATATTAACATTGAAAAACAATTTTATTTAATAAATGGGAAATCATTATTAGAGATATGCATAGAAAAAATCATTAAATTAAAATCGAAGAATAAATTATTTATTGTTATATCAAAAAATCGGTATTATGATGCTGCTAAAATATGCAACCAATATGGCTTAAAACCTCCTATAATAGGAGGAAAAACAAGACAAGAAAGTGTTTTTAAAGCCCTAAAAATAATTGAAAAATATAAACCAAAAAATGTAATAATTCATGATGCTGCTAGACCGTATATTAATAAAAAGATAATTGAAAAATTAAAAATTAATATGAAAAACAATTATTCATGTGTTGTACCAACTATAAACATTGCAGATGCTATTATAAGAAATAAAAATAATGAAAATGTTAAATATTTGAATAAAAATAATTATCTTTTAATTCAAACACCGCAAATATGTGATTTTGAAAAACTATTAATGACACATAGAAAAGTTTACAAAAAACAAAATTATGATGACGATTCATCTTTATTAATGGAAAATGGTTTTAAAGTTAAATATATAGAAGGTGATCCAAGATCATTAAAAATTACTTATGAAGAGGATTTACGTTTAATTAAATCAATTCTAGAAAATCAAATTATGAAAAATTATATAACCAAAACTGGAATAGGATACGATGTTCATAAACTTGTAAAAATTAATTCAAAAACAAAAGATAAAAAACTTATCTTGGGTGGATTGAAGATTGATAATGGTTATTACTTGAAAGGACATTCTGATGCAGATGTTTTACTTCATGCTATGACTGACAGCATATATGGAGCTTTGAATGAACATGATATAGGTTATCATTTTCCACCTAGTGAAGATAAATGGAAAGATTATGATAGTCTAAAATTTTTACAACATGCATTAAATAAATTAAAAGAAAAAAATGCTGAAATAATCCATATTGACTCAGTTATAATAACTGAAAGTCCCAAAATTTTAGATTATGTAGATGAAATTAAAAATAAAATTTCAAACTCTACTGATATAGATAAAAATATTTTATCAATTAAAGGCAAATCAAATGAAGGTATAGGATTTATTGGAAGAAAGGAAGGCATTGCCGTATTATCTAATGCAACAATTAAAATTATAGATGAATAAAATTATATTTTTATTAAATTTACTTTTTCGTATAATTTAAATTTGCTCTCGGTACAATTGCTTATTTTCTTACTAACATCATATCTTTGTTATTTTATTTTTTAAATTTCTAAAATTGAATTAATAAATATTGAGAAATATAAGACGTATTTAGAATTATATTTGACTATGTTTTAAGAGGTATTTATACAGTAATCTTATATATTTTATTTTATTATGATTTGGCAAGATATTAATAGAGAAAGCAAAGAATTAATAGATAAATTAAAATTATTATCTTTTAAAATTAGTGCCGCAGAAAGTTGTACTGGTGGATTGCTATCATCTGCGATTGTAAATAATTCAGGAGCAAGTGAAGTATTTGAGAGAAGCTTTATTACCTATTCAAATGAATCTAAAATAAGTATTCTAAAAATTAATAATAGTATAATTGAAGAATTTGGTGCTGTTAGTAAACAAACCGCATATTATATGTCTTTTAGTTTAACAAATAATTTTAACTCAGATATTGGAATAGGTATTACAGGTATTGCTGGTCCAAATGGAGGGTCTAACGAAAAACCTGTTGGTTTGGTTTGGATAGGTTTTGGTACTAAAAAAAAAGTGATTACAAAAAAATTTTTATTTAACGGAAATAGGCTAGATATAAGACTTAAAGCTACATTAGAAAGCTTAAGGGAATTAAATATTTTTTTAAAAAATTATCCATAAAGTTTACCTGCTCTATTTTCAAACGCTGAAATCATTTTAACAACTGCTTCTTCAAAAAAAGCTTTGATAACACCATTAAGTAATCTAGAATTAAGTTCAAATTCTACATAAAAGTCTACTTCACATCCATTGTCAACTTTGTTAAAAATCCATTTGTTTTTTAATTGTTTAAATGGCCCCTTTAAATACTCTACCTCAATAGTAGATAAGTCCTTATTTAAGTGAACATTTGATTTAAATATCTCTCTATAAATTCTCATACCAACAATAAGATCAGCATTTAGTTGTTCATGTGAAATTTTTTTAACTCTTGAACCTAAACACCAAGGCAGAAACTCAGGATATTTTTTTATATCACTAACTAAGTCAAAAAGCTGTTCAGGCTTATAGTTTAAAATTTTTTTTTCTCTATATTTCATTGATATTTATAAATTTCTTTTTATTTTTAATTTTTGAAAATCTTCATCAGCATGATAACTACTTCTTGTAAACGGTGATGAGGAAACAAGTAAAAATCCTTTTGAAATAGCAATATCCCTATAAACATTAAATGACTCTGGAGTGATATAATCAATAACAGCATGATGTTTGATTGTTGGCTGCAAATATTGACCAATTGTTAAAAAATCTACGTCAGCGGCTCGTAAATCATCCATAACTTGAATAATCTCATCTTTACTCTCGCCTAATCCGACCATTAATCCAGATTTAGTAAAAATTTTGGGATTATATGATTTAATATCATTAAGTAACTTTAATGATGTAAAATATCTAGCGCCTGGTCTCACTTCGTTATATAACCTTGGTACAGTCTCAAGGTTATGATTAAATACATCAGGTGCAGACTTGCCAATAAGACTAGCAGCGTTTCTATTTTTCATAAAATCAGGCGTTAAAATCTCAATTGTTGTTTGAGGAGATCGCTGTCTTATAGCTTTTAAAGTATTTAAGAAATGTGAAAGACCATTATCTTTTAAATCATCTCTGTTAACAGAAGTTATAACAACATGCGTTAACCCTAATTCGCTTACTGAGGTAGCAACTCTCTCAGGTTCAAAAAGATCTAAATGATTTGGCTTTCCAGTTTTAACATTGCAAAATGTACATGCTCTAGTACATGTATCCCCCATTATCATAAATGTTGCATGTTTTTTAGACCAGCACTCACTTAAATTTGGGCAATTGGCTTCTTCGCAAACTGTATGAACTTTGTTGTTTTTAACAATTTCTTTAACTGAATTAATATTATCGCCTGATTTAAATCTAATTTTTAACCAATTAGGTTTTAAAGGAGATAATTTATCAGAAGTATTTATTTTTTCAGGATGTCTAATTTTCATCTATCTAAATCTAAAAATGTATTACTCTGTCATAGGCATCTAAAACAGATTCATGCATAGCCTCTGATAAAGTAGGATGCGGAAAAATTGTTTCCATTAAGTCTTCCTCTGTTGTTTCTAATTTTTTTGCAATAGCAAATCCCTGAATTAATTCAGTTACTTCAGGACCAACTAGATGAGCGCCTAAAAACTCACCAGTTTTTTTATCAAATATGGTTTTTATAAAACCTTCTGATTCTCCTAAAGCTATTGCTTTACCATTTCCTATAAATGGAAATCTTCCAACTTTTATTTCATGATTTAGTTCCAAAGCTTTTTTTTCAGTTAATCCAATAGAAGCAATTTGAGGCCTCGAATATGTACAACCAGGAATATTTTCTTTTTTGATTTTTTGTGTTTTCAACCCCTTAATAGCATCAACACATAAAATTCCTTCATGACTAGCTTTATGTGCTAGCCATGGACCATCAGTCACATCTCCAATAGCATATATGCCATTTTCAGAGGTTTTCATGACTTCATTTGTTTTGATAAACCCCTTTTCCATCTCTATATTAAGTGCTTCTAAACCTAAATCTTCAATATTAGGTTTAATTCCAACAGATAATAAAAGTTTATCAGCACTTAATTTACTTTTTTTATCTCCATTTTTTATTTCACATTCAACAGACGAAACTTTAGTATTAACACTTTGTAATTCAGAATTAATGTGAATATCTATACCTCTATTTTTAAAACTTTTTAAAACAAATTCTGATATTTCATGATCTTCATTTGGTAAAATTTTATTTTGCACTTCAATTATTGTAACCTTACATCCCAAATCATTGTAAAAAGATGCAAATTCTGATCCTATTGCACCTGAACCAACAATAATTAATGATTTAGGAAGTTCCTTAGGTGTCATAGCGGTCCTGTAATCTAATATGTTTTTTCCATCTGAAGATACAAAAGGGAGGTTTTTAGAAGTGGCCCCAGTAGCAATAATTAAAAATTTAGCTGTAATTTTTAACTCATTTTTTTCTTTATCTAGAACCTTTATCACTTTTTGATCTCTGCTTGATTCTATTATTTTGGCTAATCCTTTATGAACATTAATTTTATTTTTTTTCATTAAATGTTCTACACCTGAAGACAAAGATTTAGCAACTGTTCGTGATCTTTTAATTATATCTTCAAAATTAACTTTATAATCAGGTATTGAAAAGCCATATGATTTTGAATTATCTAACAAATGTTTAACTTCTGAACTTCTTAACAGAGCCTTTGTTGGAATGCATCCCCAATTTAAGCAAACACCACCTAAATTTTCTCTTTCTACCAGTCCAACATTTAATCCAAGTTGTGAAGCCCTTATTGCAGCAACATAGCCACCTGGTCCACCACCAATTATTAAAAGGTCATATTTTAAATTATTCTCTGACATTACAATGACATCAACATTGGATTTTCAATTATTTTTTTAAAAACTTGGAGGAATTTTGCTCCAACTGCGCCATCAATAGCTCGATGGTCACATGAAAGAGTTACATTCATAACATTACAAATGACAATCTTATCAACATTAACAGTTGGTATTTTTTGTCCAGCACCTACAGCCAAAATTGCACTTTGAGGTGGATTTATAATAGCAGTAAAATTTTTAATACCATACATTCCTAAGTTTGAAATTGAAAAAGTTCCACCATTATATTCGTTTGGTGAAAGAGTGCCATTCTTAGCTTTTTCAACAAGCTCTTTTATCTCACTTGAAATTTTATGTATCCCTTTTTCTTCAACATTTCTTACTATTGGTGTTATTAATCCTCCATCTATAGCCACAGCTACAGAAATATCTGAGGATTTAAAAAATTTTGTACTCTCATTTGTCCAACTAACGTTACATTCAGGGACTTTATTTAATGTTAAGCCAGCAACCTTTACGATTATGTCATTGACAGATATTTTCCCTTGATCAGGGAATTCATCATTAACTTTTTTTCTAAATGATAATAAATCATCAATATTACAATCTATAGAGAGATAAAAATGTGGTGCGTTAGTTTTAGACTCAACTAATCTTTTTGCAATTGTTTGTCTCATTGATGAGTTTTTAATTAATTCAAAATTGCTAACATCCGAAATTGATTTTTTTAAATCTTTAGGTGAAGAATTTACATTATGCTTCTCAACATCTTTTTTAACAATTCTTCCATGCGGACCAGAACCTTTAATCAAATTAAGATCTATGGATTTGTCTCTAGCAATCCTTTTAGCAAGTGGGCTTGCAAAAATACGGGTTTTTTCATTAATATTAACTGCAATATCACTATCAGATATATTATATTTTTGTTCATCAACCTGCTCAATTTTTACAGCTTGATCAAGAGGCTTATCACCGCCATCTTGTTTAATTAATTCTTTATCATTTTTTTCATTAGAGCCGGATTTTACATTAGGGCCATGAACTTTTTCATCATATTTTTCTCCTGGGTCTAATATGATACCGATCGGTGTATTGACTTTAATACCCTCAGATCCTTCATTGAAAAAAAGTTTTCCGATAGTCCCATCGAAAATAGATTCAACTTCCATTGTGGCTTTGTCGGTTTCAATTTCAGCAATTAAATCGCCAGATGAAACTGTATCCCCTTCTGAAATCAGCCATTTAGCAAGAGTTCCCTCTTCCATTGTTGGACTTAAAGCTGGCATTAAAATTTCATTACTCATACTAGATCCACTCTAGGAACAAATTTGTTTAGCTTTATTAATAATATCATTTGTTTGTGGCAAAGCCAATTTTTCTAAATTTTCTGCATATGGCATTGGTACATCTTGACCATGAACTCTTAAAACGGGTGCATCAAGCCAATCAAATGCATTTTCTTGAATTAATGATGATATTTCAGCACCAATTCCAGAATAACCAAAACCTTCTTCACAAGTAATTAATCTATTTGTTTTTTTAACTGAATTTATAATGGTTTCTAAATCTAAAGGTCTAAGTGTACGAAGGTTAATAACTTCTGCGTTTATACCATTTTTTTCTAATTCATTTGCTGCTTCTAAAGCTTTACCTACCATTATAGAGAAAGCTACAATTGTTATATCAGAGCCGTTTTTTTCAACTTTAGCTTTACCAATAGGTAATATGAATTCATTCGAGATTGGACATTCAAAAGATTGACCATACATGACTTCATTCTCAAGAAATACTATAGGATTTGGGTCTCTAATTGCAGATTTCAGTAATCCTTTTGCATCTTCACATGACCATGGAGATACAACTTTTAATCCAGGTATATGTGAATACCAACTTGCAAAACATTGACTGTGTTGAGCAGCAACTCTACTTGCTGCGCCGTTTGGTCCTCTAAATACAATTGGACATCCCATTTGACCACCAGACATATATAATGTTTTAGCTGCTGAATTTATAATTTGGTCAATAGCTTGCATTGAAAAATTAAATGTCATGAACTCTACTATTGGTTTTAAATTACCAAATGCTGCTCCTACACCAATACCAGTGAAACCATGTTCC
>CACMRG010000035.1 GCA_902616005.1 uncultured SAR116 cluster alpha proteobacterium | reverse complement strand
TTAGATGGTTTTAATGTTAGATTTTTAACAGGAACAGACGAACATGGTCAAAAAGTTGAAAATGCAGCTAATACTAGACAAATAGAACCAAAAGATTTTGTAGATAAAGTTTCAAAAAACTTTTTAAAACTAACAGATATTTTAAATTTATCAAATTCAGATTTCATAAGAACCACCGAACAAAGACATTTAAACTCTTGTGAGTATTTATGGAAAAAACTCTATAGTGAAGGTCATATTTATTTAGATAAATATTCTGGATGGTATTCAGTAAGAGATGAAGCTTATTTTCAAGAAAGCGAGCTTATTAATGGAAAAGCTCCATCAGGTGCTGAAGTTGAGTGGGTTGAAGAACCATCATATTTTTTTAATTTGTCAATGTGGCAAGATAAATTATTAGCATTTTATAGAGATAACCCCGAGTTTATACTTCCACAATCTAGAAAAAATGAAGTCTTGAATTTTGTTAAAAGCGGCTTAAAAGACTTGTCTATAAGTAGAACTAGTTTTAACTGGGGCATAAAAGTTCCCAATGATCCAAAACACATAATGTATGTATGGTTAGATGCTCTTACTAACTATATCACTTATGCGGGATACGGAACTAATGAAAAAGAATTTGAAAATAATTGGCCAGCTAATCTTCATGTTGTTGGAAAAGATATTTTGAGATTTCATGCAGTTTATTGGCCAGCATTTTTAATGGCAGCGGATTTACCATTACCAAAAAGAATTTTTGCACATGGTTGGTGGACAAATGAAGGAGAAAAAATTTCAAAATCTCTTGGAAATGTTATTGATCCTTTTAAATTGATTGAACAATATGGCTTAGATCAAGTAAGATATTTTTTGTTAAGAGAGGTTCCATTTGGAAATGATGGTGATTTTTCTAGATCACATTTAGTTAATAGGATTAATAGTGAATTAGCTAATAATCTTGGAAACTTAGTCCAAAGAGTTGTTTTATTTTGTTTAAAAAACACTATGGGAAAAGTTCCTAATCATGAAGATAAATTTAAAAAAGAGGATTTGAGAATTATCGATTCTTTTGAAGCTGAAATTTCTTCTTTAAGAAATTTAATAGACAATCAAAAATTAGATGAATCATTAAAAGAGATTTGGATTAAAATTTCGAAATCCAACAAATATATTGATGAACAAGCTCCATGGAATTTAAAAAATGATAACGCTGAAAGAATGAATGTTGTTTTATACTGTTTGCTAGAAAGTATTCGACAAATTGGCATATTGATACAGCCAATAATGCCAAATTCTGCAAATAAAATTTTAAATATTTTTGACTTAGATTCTAGTCAAAGATTTTTTAATAAACTTGGATCAAAATTATTGGTTGGAACAGACCTAATTAAACAAGATGTGATCTTCCCAAGAATTGAAAATCAATGAATGATATTAGAATTATTGATACTCATTGCCATTTAGATTTTAACGAATTAAAAACTAGATTAGATGAAGTTATAAAAGATGCTAAAATTAATAATGTAACGGATATGGTAACTATATCTACTAATTTAAGTCGTGTTAACACAATTAAAGAAATTTCAGAACAATATAATGAGGTGTTTTTTACAGTTGGTGTTCATCCAAACGAAGCGCATAAAGATATGCAATATAATGACCATCATTTTATGGAAAATTATTCTAAACATGAAAAATGTGTTGGAATAGGAGAGGGTGGTTTAGATTATTATTACAACAAGGGGAACATGAAATTGCAAAAAAAGTCATTAGAAGTTCAAATAAATGTTGCTAGATCTACCAATTTACCAATGATAATTCATTCAAGAGATGCAGATGATGATATGATAGATATACTAAAAGCAGAATATAAAAATGGTCCTTTTAAAGCAATTCTTCATTGTTTTAGCTCTGGAGAAGGATTAGCTTATTGTGGACTTGATTTAGATTTTTTTATTTCATTCTCAGGAATATTAACTTTTAATTCTGCAAAAAATATTCAACAAATTGCAAAAATTATCCCATTAAGCAAAATTTTAGTTGAGACTGATTCACCTTATTTGTCACCTTCACCAGTAAGAGGATCAGTAAACGAGCCTAAAAACTGTCTTCACACAGCACAATTTTTATCTAAACTAAGAAATGTTAACTTTTTTGAGTTAAGTGAAACATTATATAATAATTCACTTACCATTTATGATAAAATTAAACTTTGGAAAGATAAATGAAAATAACATTATTAGGAACTGGTACATCGGTTGGCATACCTTCATTGGGTCAACTTGGATGGGGTAAATGTAACCCACAAAATCCAAAGAATAAACGGCAAAGATGTGCAGTTTTAATTCAATCTACTAATACAAATGTTTTAATTGATGCTGGACCAGATATTAAAAACCAACTAATTAGTCATAAATTACCATCATTAGATGCAATAGTCATTACACATGAACATGCAGATCATATATCTGGCTTAGATGAATTAAGACCTTTTTATTTTCCTAAACAAGAAAAGATAGACATTTACACTATTGAAAGAACTGCAACATTTTTATTAAATAGATTTAACTATCTTTTTAAAAAAGATGAAAAATCACAATCTTATTTCAAACCACCAATGAATTTAAACATATTAGATTATTACGATGAAATAAATTTTAACGATATTAATATTAAAACAATTAAACAACATCATGGGGTGATCGATACTATTGGACTAATTATCAATGATAAATTTGCATATTGTACTGATGTAGTAGATTTTCCCGATGATAGTTTTAATAAATTAAAAAACTTAGATACTTTAGTTATAACAGGATTAAGGTCAACACCTCATATTGCTCATGCTCATTTTGATCTGTCGTTTAGTTGGATTAATAAACTTAAGCCTAAAAAAGCATATCTTACTCATTTAAGCCCAGACAGCGATCATGACTATGTTCTAGGATTATGTCCTGACAATGTAGAGCCAGCATACGATAATATGTTTTTTAATATATAATTAAGTTTCATAATATATATTATGCGACAAATATATTACAATTAATAAAGGGGTAAATTAAATAATCATATGATATCAGAACGTTACCCTATAAACTAAATATTAATCTTTAAAAACTTTTTCAAATTTTGGCGCAGATAAATTACAAGGCTTGTACCAAGCAGCTTTGGATTTATCAACTGGACCAGAACATATCTCAGCCCAACTTGGAACCATTTCGTTATATGATGCACAACTAGATAAAAATAAAGAACTAAATCCAATTGTTAAAAATAATTTTATTTTTTTCATATTATCTCCTTCTATAGTTTTATTGTTTCAAATTCTGATGGACTTGTTATTTCAATTAATTCTAAATTATCTGAGTGTTCTATTTCTCTATGATGAATCTGAGGAGGTTGATAAATCACATCACCTGGATAAAAAGTAAATTCTCCATACCCCTTGTATTCAAATTTAACTGTTCCTTTAAGAATATAAACCATTTGAAAATCAACTTTATGATAATGCCATTCACCATTAGCATGTTTACCTTCAATTGCTCTAATTAGATTGGCACCAAAATTTCCTGATGTAGCTTCTTCAATGCCTAAATTTTTATATTCAAAAAAACCTCTTAATCCAGATTCGAATTTATTTTCATTTGCTCTAGTAATTTTAAATTTCATATCATTCTCCATTTTTTAATGATTTACTAATGTATTGAAGGTATTATTTCATTTGCAAATCTATCAAGTCCCTTTATTCCGCCTCCATTGTCAACTAAAAGAATATAATTAATACCACCTTCTTTTAATTCATAAAGTCTATCAATTATTTCTTCTTTTGTCCCAATCAAAGCTCCATTATAAGCTTCATCAGCACCCTTATGTACCATTATGCTTGATATATTGTTACCATCGGGTCTTTCGGACAGTTTATCTACATTTTCTCTTGCTTTTAGTCTTTTTTGTATGACCTCTTCTTTTTCTTTTTGATCTTTAGCAATATACATTGCTCTTGCTAATGCAATTTGAGGTTTTTTCTTTACCCCATAGCTATTTAATTCATTATTAAAAATTTTCACTCTTTCAATGACAGTAGACACAGGAGAAAATTGATCTAGCAATAAATTACAATTTTGTTGTGCAACTGTTTTAATGGAATCGGAATTCCCTGCTGCCATCCAAATTGGTGGATGAGGTTTTTGAGTACATGCTGGCTCAACAATAACATCATTAAATGTCCAATACTGGCTTTTATGATTCCATTTTTTCTTTTGATTCCAACATTTTAAAATTATTTGAAGACAATCATGATATCTTTCATGAGCTTCATCCATATTAATATCAAATCCATGAAATTCATTGTATCTATATCCCTTCCCCACTCCGAAATCTAATCTTCCTCCAGACAACAAGTCTAAAGTAGAAGCTTGTTCTGCTAATAATATAGGATTATGCCAAGGAAGAGCCATAACTGCAGTTCCAAGCCTAATAATAGAAGTTTTTGCGGCTAGAAAGGTTAATAAACTCATTGACGCAGAAACTTGACCAAGTCCAGTAAAGTGATGTTCTACAGTAAACGTACTATAATAACCTAATTTTTCTGCTTCTTGATTGAATTTTATCCAATCATTATAACTTGCTGCACTATCTATATCTGAATCAATAGGTGCTGATTTAGCACTGCCAAATAAACCAAATTTCATAATATTTAGTATAATAAAAAATTATTTAGTTCATAGAATAAAATCATTTATAGTATACACCAATATAAATTCTTTGGAGGAAATTGTGGAACTAAGGCCTTACGGACCAACTGCTGGTCGTGAAAACTCAGATAAAAAAGTTAATTATACATCAAATAAAACAATTGACGCTCATTGTCATTTACATGTTCAAGAAGCTGCAGACTTAGTTTCAGATTTATTTGACCCTATGCAAGTTCCTGCATTTAAAACAACTAATGATATAACATCAAAACAAAACCAACAGCAAGCTAAAGATCGTGCCTTACATCTGACAGACCTAGATCAAAGGTTAAGAGATATGGATAGACAAGGCATTGATATACAACTACTTATTCCAGTTCCATTTCAAGCATATTATGCAATAAGAAATAGCAGAGGTCACAAAGCTATTCAAATTATTAATAATACCTTATCCAAAACAGCTGAAAAAAGACCTGACAGATTTTTAGCTCTTGGCACTCTCCCTATGCAAGATGGTGATGCTGCTGCTCGTGAAATGGAAAGAGGCATTAAAGAACTTGGCTTAAAAGGTTTTCAAGTGTTAGGAACAGTAGATGGTCATGAATTATCAGACCCAATTCATGATCCTGTTTGGGAGATGGCTCAAAGGCATGATACATTAATTTTTTTACACCCTAATGGGTATCCCCAAGGTGACAGAATTAAAGATCATTACTTTAATAATGTAATTGGAAATCCTCTAGATACGACTGTAGCTTTACATCACTTAATTTTTGATGGAACGTTAGAAAAATTTCCAAATTTAAAAATATTTGTTGCTCATGGTGGAGGTTATTTACCAGCTTATTCTGGTAGAATTGATCATGCATGGGGAGCAAGACCTGATTGTCGTTTATTAATTAAGAATCCTCCTACTTCATATTTAAAAAAATTATATTTTGATACAGTTGTTTTTAGTTATGAACAGCTAAAATATTTGGTTGATACATTTAGCTCAGACAACATAATTATGGGAACAGATTATCCATATGATATGGCCGAAGATAATCCAGTTCAACATGTTGTAGAAACTGTTGGATTGACTGATGAAGATAAAAGAAAAATAACTGGTGATAATATAGCTAAATTATTGAAAATAAGTATTTAATTCATTGAAATCATTTTAATTTATGAAATCCATAAATTTTTATAATTCGATAGATACAACTTTCTCCATTATTATTTATTTTTTTAATGGAGATTTAATTGATAAAGCAAATAAATGTAGGTGTAATTGGCACTGGTTGGTGTGGCGGCATAAGAGCTAATGCTTGCAATGATAATCCCTTAGTAGATAAATTATTTATTGCAGAAACGAATAAAAAGCGTCTTTCAGAACTGAAAAACTCACTAGAACTCGAAGCTTCCACGGAGAATTGGCAGGATTTGGTCTCTAACAACGATATTGATACAATTATAATCTCTGCAACTCCAGAAACAACTCATTATCCTATGGCCTTAGCATCTTTAAAAGCTGGAAAAAATGTATTTTTAGAGAAACCTATATCGACTACTTTAGAAGAAGCAGAGGAATTAATTAATGAATCAATTAAAAACAATTTAAAATTTACAATTGGTTATTCTCAAAGATTTAATGCAAAATATGCATATGTTAAAAAGTCACTTCAAGAAAATATTATTGGTGAACCAGTTACATGTTTAGTTAGTAGGCACATAACTCGAGAGTTAGGTGAAAAAATATCTGGAAGAACCGCCCTATCCCCTGCGGCTATGGAATCTACTCATGATTTAGACTTTTTGTTATGGTGCTTACAACCTAGAAAACCAGTAAAGGTTTATAGCCAGACAGCTGGAAAACTTTTCTCTAAAAAGAGTAATACTCCTGATCATCAGTGGATTATAGTTACTTTAGATGATGGCATGACTATAACTGTCGGTGGTGGATGGATACTTCCACTTGGTTACCCAAATTATTCTCATACTTGGATAGAAGTTATTGGTACGGATGGTTCATTATTTATTGATGATAGTCATAAAGATGTTCATTTAAACACTGTAAAAAATGGAATTAGATACCCAATGTCTTCCATGCCTGGAGAACCGGTTGAGCATACTCACGCTGGTCCAATGCATGAAGAAACAATGCAATTTATTAACGCGGTAGCAACTGACAAACCTGTGCTAGTAAAACCAGAAGAAGCTAAGGCAGTTATGGAGTTATATATTGCTGCAGATTTATCTGCGGAAAGAGGCGAGCCTATAACTTTACCAAGGAATAAATAATGAAATTTGATAAATTATCTCCAAATTTATTAAGTGGTATTATTAGCATTTTAATTGGAATTTTTATCTATTTTAAAATTCCTACTGAAGTTGAGAAA
>CACMRG010000034.1 GCA_902616005.1 uncultured SAR116 cluster alpha proteobacterium | reverse complement strand
AATACCTAAAATTTCTAACATATTAGTTAAAAAAGAGACTTATAAAATCTCACAATATTGATTTCAATTTAAAGAATCTTAATTATATTCCTCATATTAACTTTAGCAAAAGTCATGAGTTCTTTGTACGAGCTATGTGCTAACAATTCATCATAGGTTTTTTCTATAGCCTCCATTGATGGATAACCTACACCAAGTAAATAATTACCCACATTTGAACCAGTCAGTAAATTGCCAAATCTTAGAGTGAGTGCCCCGTTATCTTTGAAACATGAAGATGTTTCATTAATACAATTTAAAAATTTATCTTTGTTTGACATTGACGATTCTGCTCTAGTAATAACAATATACTTAGGATGTTCAGAACTATTATCAAATTTTGTTGGTAGAGATGTAGCTATATTTCTTAAATAAATATTAGCTTTCCCACTGTTCATTATTTCCTTAAAATCATTTGAGTTTGCTTGAACTTCTAAAGCTTTTTGATAACCATTTAAGTCATCATAGAATTGAATAAAAATTAACCCTCCTGCGTGTTCTCCTGTACCAATTGAACCAAAACGCGTTCCTTTTGCTCCAGCATTTTCAATTAAATCTTTTGAATAGGAAGACATTAACTTAGTCATTGTTTCTCTATAATCAAAATCAACTGAAGCCACTGTTAATATAACATAATTTGTATCACTCATTTTAAACTCCTTTTATGATATTGATAATCATTATTAACTATAATACGCTATTCTTATTTAACAAGTTAATTTAAATTTAAAAGATTTATAATTTAAATTTTGTCTAATTTTCAATCATTGATTTTGAAATGATTTTAGATGGATGGTCTGCCCTAAAAGTTTCATACTAAATTAACTGTTAACAGTACAGAGAAAATGAGTATGGATATGTATAAAAATATATCTAACTGTAATAACACTTATATGCATCACTTAAAGTGAAACCATGTGCATGAGCCATGGGGGTATGAGTAGATATAAATAGTTGGTGTGTGTAACAGGTTGGAGTATGGGTGTTTTAACTATACTAATTAGCATTATCTTTTGATATCTTATAATCCAACAACCATTTCTCAAAAACCAATATTGCATCATCCATTTCAGGTGTTTTATTAGGGTGTTTTTTTGCTCTTCCTAACATTGTTGATACTACATTGACTTGATACTTAGTGTGCCTTCCTTTTATAGCGTTAAGAGTATATATTGCCTTTTCTTTATCTTTGAAACCAAGACCTTTTAAAGTTGTTTCAGGTTTGTAATCTGAATATAAAGATAAGTTTAAAGGTTGTATTTTACCTGATTTTAACTTGTTACTCATAGGCATTGCGTCAATAAGCTCAAATATATCTTTGGGTATTAAGGTATCAAATTCTTTTTTTAAGGTACCGTCGTATCCTATTAATTTTATAGAAAATTTAAGACCCTTTTTTCTATTTGACATAAGTTTAACATGTCTTTTGTGGAATTCTTTTATGTACTCTTGGTAAAGTTCTTTACTTCTTTTATAATTATTATCTCTATAGCAAGTAGTGTTAAGTAAGAGAATTCTACATTTCCATTTATATTTTGCTAAATCCATAATTTAAAAAGAACCGATAACCTCATAAATATTAAACACAGCAATCATTAATATACTAACGAAAGTTAGTGTAATTCCTCCAACCCTTAAAAAAGGACTATACCTCATAAACCCAAACCCTATTCCATGCATTAACCTTGATATTAAAAATAAACCAGAAACCAGATACAAAAAGTGAGGATTTGAGCCATTAAATTCTGCAATAAAAAGTAATATTAAAAAAAATGGAGTATATTCAATAAAATTACCTTGAGCTCTAACAGACCTAGAAAGAGCTTTTTCACCAAAGTTGTTAAAAGCAAAAGATTTTAAAAACGAAGCGCCTCTAAGTGCAATCACTCGTGCTGATAATATCAACAACCATATAGCTAATATAGATGTAAATAAAGTACTTATCATGTATCACTTTTCTCATTATTTTTATCAATGTTATCAGAACTAGTTGTTTTCTTCATTTTGCACATTTCTTTTAATGCTAGTCCGGCTAGCAAACCTATGCCCATTCCAATAATAGTTCCTTTTATCATTCCTAATCCCAACATTTTTAACTCCTAATATTTAATAAATAAGACTAACTGATACAAACCTGCGAGAATACCAAAGAAAATATATAATCTTACCTGAGATTTTATTAGTGGACTTAAAATAATTCTGAACAGATTTAACATTAAGATGATTTAATTATTATTTATCTTAATTCAATACCTAATTATTTATCCATGGGCCTGCTCAACCACATTCTATCTCTATCTCTCCATTGAGAGAACTCCTTTTCTGCATTAAGTATATCGTCGACTTCCATTGAGATAAACCCATCTTTATCTGTTGGCACATCAGAAGCTTGTTCAACAACTATTTCCTTGCTAACCTTAATATCTGATTTAAACCTTTCATAATATGCTCTTCTCATAACTTCTTCTAACTTACCGTAAGAACCTTCAGCATGATGTAGAACAAAACTATCATGCACGGGTAATGCAGGTGAATCTAAATGAGTATAGTGAAGCATTATGCTTTCAGCTATGCAGCTATCTTCAAACTGTAATTTGTTTCCAAGCCCTTTAAAAAATAAATGCTGTATAGGTTTATGACTATTTAGAATAGCTTGTCTTAGTTCAGCCCAACCCATTTCCAAGCTTTCTAAATTAATGCCTTTTGGCTTCTGTTTAAGCTCTGTAGAAGCTTGTAACATGGCATTGAAAGCTTCTTTAACTGTATCACGATGTTGACCGTTGAGGACTCTGTCATAGGCATCTTCGCTACCTAGCTCTAAATTATGAGCAGAATACACAATATTTGGATTAAGTTGTGAGAAATCAAATTCAACAGTAATTTTACTATCAATCGTAATATGTTTTCTATATTCAGATGGAACATTTTGCCACCATCCTCTGTAAAATCTTCCACCTAGTTCAAAAGAGTTGTTGTTGAATATTCTAACCAAGACTTTCTTGGTTAAGTCTATAGGTTCTTTTTCATCGTCACCTAATAATCTCTCCTGAAGTTCTTTAATTTCACTATCCTTAATTCTTAAATCAAGTATATGTCTTGAAAAACACTGATTAATCTTTCTAAGATTAGTTCTCCATTGCTGTGTGTCTTTATCTTCGTCATAAGGAACTAAAAGATTTCTACCATCTATTCTGTCTCTTAAGAGTATAGTTTGAGTATCTAAGTTTTGCTTTAGTGTAATAGCAGGATGACCTTCAAGTTCATTAAACAGTTCTCTAAGATTGTGAGTGGCTTTAAAACGGGTTAAATCACCTTCTATTTTATTACGGTCATAATAGCCATTTTTAGTGACATATATCATGTCTAGCATTTGAAGACCCTCAAAGGCTTGTATTGCCATACGGTAAGTTAAATTAGGGTCACGATATTGTTCTAATGCTGAGTAGAAATTCTTATTCTTTTGAATTGAGGATTCATTGTCTTCGTGTGTGAAATGTTTGTTCCATAGTTCTCTTAAAAAGTAACTCACAGCATAATCAAATCTTATCTGCTCTTGTTCAGTTCTTGCACGTGCACGAGTATCTTTAGTGTCTATATCTTCAGAGATTTTTTTACAGAGTTCATTAAATGAGTTCATGTTTAATTTGTGTTTCTACAATCACCATTTAAATGCTCTCTATGTGTAATTTGTTTTTTTTCTTCAAGTGTCTTACCTAAAATATTATAGACAGTAAATTCTATTAAATACTTTAGCTCACCCTCAATTTGGCTTATTAAGTGGTATTCATTAGAAAGTGGTTTTTGGTCTATCGTTATCATAAATGCATTTTTATATTTTACTAGTGAACCACTTCTAATTTTATTTTCTTTTATAAATGGTGTTATGTTTTGAACTTTTCCATTCATAGCCCAAGTGTCAAGTGAAACTCTATTTACATGATAACGCTTAAGTTTTTTGACATAATATCTACATTCATAGTTTTTAATTTCTGCGTTAAGACCACAAGGAAAAGAAACAATGATTAAAAAAAAGATGAGGTTTTTAAATAAATATTTCATTAATCTGGATATTATATTTTTTTTAAACTTTTTCATATATTTTTGATTTTAAAATTCAGAGGATAAATTAAATTAATTTAAAAATTGCGTTAAAATTTTTATATTTATTTAATATTATTTCAATATTAATGGTGTAAAAATTGCATAAAAACACCATGACACAAATCCATGGAAGACACCTTCAATGTAACAAATGCTATAAGCATTATTTTCAAAGTCATTTAATTTCATATTATCATAGTGGGTTAGAAGAAGATGAGAATGAAACTGAACTCGCACGTTTTATATACAGTCCTAATTGTAAATCATGTGATAGTAAAGATTACACCGTTATAGGTGATTATGGATATGATTATGATGCAGCAAGAAAAGCTGTGAATGAAGCTAACCAAAAATTATTTTCTTCTCTTAAAGAGTACACTAGACAAATAAAAGAGTTAAACTCAAAAAAAGAAGGTAAAGAATAATGCAGCTGTTTGTTGAATGTCCTTCATGTTTATATTTAAATCAATCAACCACTTGCAGTTGTAAAAATTGTAATAAAAATTTATTGAATGAAAAAAGCACAGTTTTTTTTATTGATGATAAAAATAAAGAACCTGTTAATCTTTTAAGTACCTTCCACAAACCAAATGATGATGAATATCATAGTTATTTAAATGACTTTTATTATTACCATTACATTAGTGAAATGAATGAAAGATATGATTTTAAAACTAAACCTAGTTCAAAAATATTTAAGACGCTTTATTCAAAAGTAATGATAAATGAACAAATTGACCTTACACAAGCTATAATGAAATTTTTAAAAATGTTGGTAAATGTTAATAGCGATAAACTTCATAACTCCTTGCCAATTAAAAATCAATATAAAAGATTGTCCAATCTTCAAATAACAGCAGTCATCTTAGGTGGAATATTTTATTTGAAACCATACTCAATTTCACAAGTTAGAATGGACATTAAAAGTAATGCTGTCTGTTTTTTAAAGAAACTAAGCACATTAAATAAAAAATTAAACAGAGATACTCTTCCAATTGCACTTCCAAAAGATGTAAATAAATATCTTTTAAATTTAATAAAGGAAATAATTAAAGATTTAGAAGAGTTTAACGACTCTATCAAAACTGTATAAATAACATTACAGTTCCCAAAACTTTAATAGCAATAAATGCTAATGAATAACTCTCTATAATACACTAAACTAGTTAACACACTCACACCCCAATCTGTCACACACACCAACTACATACATCTACCCATACCCCCATGGCTCATGCGTGGGGTGGTAACATTTAATATTTTAGGCAGTATAAATGTATTAATAAGAAGGATATTAATGACACCTAGGGTGTCTACAGTTACCTATACTAAGAACAGTTATTTTAGGAGTAGACCATATGGTAGACCATTTGTACCTGTTGACACAGACTCTGTAATCCATAAACTGTTGGTATTGCTTGTGCTGCAATATTGATGGTGCACATGAAGTGTATACAAAGCGTCTAGAGCGCACCATTCCACTTCACTATGATGTGATAACACATTGAAATGTAAGCATTAATTGTAATCAGCTTATGGGGTGATGTACATGGTGATGCACAATCTGATGTACGTTTCTTTCTATTGACATCATAGGATAAATAAATATTCTAAATTTTATTTAAAATGAGATTATTTTATTTAACATTATCATTAATTTTTTTTATCATCCCTTTTTCTATTTTAGGTGAAACAATGAGTGACCTAATTTGGAATAATGGACTTTATTACAAAAAAGGTTCGAAAACTCCTTTTGATGGAATAGTTACTGGGGAAATTAATGGTTCTTTTATAAATGGGAAAAAACATGGAAAATGGACAAGATATTATAATAATGGGAGAATGTTTTCTATATCAAATTATTATTTAGGTTTGAAAAATGGAAGCTTTATTACATTCAGTGAAAATGGTCAATTCATAGAAAAAGGCAAATATAAGAATAATTTAGAAGATGGGCTTTGGTTAAGATTTTTTGAAAATGGTAAAATTAATTATAAAGGGAAATTTATTAATGGTAAAAAAACAGGTGTTTGGGTTGGATATTATTACAACGGACAATTAGAGTATAAAGGTAGTTTTAAAAATGGAAAAAAAGACGGCATTTGGGAGTTTTACTCGTCAAATGGTATGAAATATAATGAATTTTCAGGTATCTATAAAAATGGAAATAAAATAAGTAAAGCTCTATAATGATTTTGGTAAATCAACTTCAACTTTATGCGAAGCAAATTTTAAATGATTACGACAAAAAAAAACCTAGTGTTTTGTTTAAGAATAATATTAACATAACTGTTGCAGATGCCTATAAAATTCAATCTCTTGTCACAGAACTCAGAATTAAAAGAGGTGAAAAAGTAATAGGTTATAAAATTGGTAGTGTAAAAAAACAAACACAAAAAAAATATGGGTTTTCTCATCCAGCTTGGGGTAGATTATGGGAAAATGAGTTGCATTTTGATGGTGCACAGCTAAACAAAAATAATTATTCAAATCCAGCAATGGAAGCTGAGTTTGGAATAAAATTTAAAAAAACCCTAAAGCCAGAAAATATTAATTTAGAATATATATTGGATTCTATTGAAACAATCCATCCCATAATTGAAATACATAACTTAATATTTTATGGGAAAAAACCCCATGGAGCAGAACATATCTCAAATAATGCAATTAATGCTGGTATAGTTTGTGGTGCTGGAGTTAAAAAACCAAAAGTTAATGAGATAACTGACTTAAAATTAATTTATGACAAAAAAATCAAAGATGAATGGACTGATAAAATATGGCCTTTAGACGTAATGTCAAAAATTGAATGGTTTGTAAAAGAACAAGCCAAAATGAATAATATAATAAAAAAAAATGACCTCATTTTGACTGGCGCATATGGTCCTCCAATTCCAATAGACGATGTAAATTTAATTGAAGTACATTCGTCCTTATTTGGAAATGTATCTGCTAATTTTAAATAGAAGCAATATAATGATAACTTCATTTAAATATTTTATAAAATATCTCAATAACTTTTCATCGACATCTATCTCCATCATCTTAATGATTATATCTGGATTTAGTTTTATTATAATGCATAGTGCTGCTAAATATTTATCTGATGAAGTTCATGTTTTTGAAATTACCTTTTTAAGATGTGTACTTGTTATATTTGTTCTTGCGCCTTTAATTTTTAAGCAGGGATTAAATACCTTTATTACTAAACAACCAAAACTTCAAATTTACAGGATTATTACAAATTCAATTGCCATGCTATGTTTTTTTTATGGACTAACTTTAACAACTTTATCTCAAGTTACGGCATTAAATTTATCAGTGCCAATTTTTACAACTTTATTGGCAATTGTTTTTTTAAAAGAAAATATTAGATTAAGAAGAATTGTAGCTTTATGTGTTGGATTTATTGGATGTATGATCGTTTTAAGGCCAGATATTTCAATAAATCTAGGTGGACTTTTGATACTTATATCATCTTTCATATGGTCTATATCTCTTATATTTATTAAGAAATTAACAGAAACGGATTCTGCAGTTACAATATCACTATATGCTGGTGTTGGAATGATACCTGCTACTTTTGTTGCTGCTTATCCTTATCTTACAATTCCAAATATTAAACAATTTCTGATTATCATTTTTATTGCTATCACTGGAACTATTGCTCAAACTCTTTTGAATAGTGCTTTTAAGAGAGGTAGTTTGACTATATTATTACCTTTAGATTTTCTTAAATTAGTTTGGGCAGTTTTGATAGGTTATACAGTTTTTATAGAGAGTACGCCTTTTACACTATGGTTAGGAGGATTGCTTATAGTTGGTTCA
>CACMRG010000033.1 GCA_902616005.1 uncultured SAR116 cluster alpha proteobacterium | reverse complement strand
CTTTATTTTTTTTTAGATGATTCTTTTGTTTGACTCCGAAAGCGTTTTCGTTGAAGATTTATATTGATGTCAAATTCATCGCTTAAATCAATTGCAAAAAATCTTAGTTTGTCTGTGTCAACGGTCTCTCGTGCGCTCAATGATTATAAAGATATTTCACAAAATACTAAGAAATTAGTTAATGAGACTGTCGTTGAGTTAGGATATCAGCCAAATATTTTTGCTCAAAGACTAGCATCTGGAAATCCTGAATGTTTAGGTTTTGTTATCCCATGGCGTGATGGTCAATTAAATGATCCTTTTTTAGGGGAACTTATGACTGGAATGTCAACTGCTTTAACAGAAATTGGATGGGATCTTACCGTGCTTGTTGCAAAAAGTTTTGAAAATGAAGTTGAGCTTTTTAAAAAATTATCTATTTCTAAAAATTTAAGTGGATTAATTATATCTCGAACACTTAGAAATGATAAAAGATTTAAAATATTAACTGATTTAAAAATACCTTTTGTTGCTCATGGAAGATCACTTAATTGTAGTTCTTCATCATGGTTAGATGTTGATAACGAAAGAGCATTTTATGATATGACAAAACATTTTATTTCATTAGGTCATAGAAAAATTGCCCATATATGTGGACCAAAAGTTTATAATTTCTCTATGCAAAGAATTGAAGGATGGAAAAAAGCTCTTTTTGAAACTGGTATTCAAATAAAAAGTGACTTTTTACAAGTTGCAGATTTAAGCTTTGACGGTGGTAAAATAGCAATGGATAAACTTTTAAAGCTAAAAGAGTTTCCTACAGCAGTTAGTTGTGTTTCCGATACAGTAGCTATGGGAGCTATGCAATCCATAAGAAACCATAATTTGTCTCCTGGTAAAGAAATTTCTTTAATGGGTTATGACGGATTAGAATTAGGTGCTTGGATTGACCCTCCTCTTTCTACAATGACACAACCAATACAAACTGTTGGAAAAGATCTTGCAGAAATGCTCGTTAATCTTGTAAAGGATAAGAAAAAACCATCGAGCCTTCAGAAGCTTGTTCGTGCTAATTTTTTAAGAAGAGGAACTGATAATTCACCAATGACAACATTTTAAATTTAAAGGAGGAGTATAATATGAAAAAAATCTTAAATTATCTGTTTTACAGCTTAATTGCATTATTTTTTGCAACTAATGTTTCAGCAGAAACAATTAAGTTCTGGACAACAGAAGAACAACCCAAGAGATTAGCGAAACAACAAGCTATGGCAGCTGATTTCAAAAAAAGAACCGGACACACGGTTGAGGTGATTCCAGTATCAGAAAAAGACTTAGGTAAAAGAGCTACTGCAGCGTTTGCAGCTGGAGATTTACCTGATGTTATCTATCATACCTTGCAATATGTGTTACCTTGGTCAGAAGCTGGTATTCTAGATGTAGAAACTAACGATGATATTGTAAACTCACTTCAAAAAAGTACATTTGCCCCAGGCGCAATTTCTATGGCTCAATTTAACGGCAAAACTGCAGCAGTACCTGTTGACGGTTGGACACAGATGGTAGTTTATAGAAAAGATCTTTTTGATAAAGCTGGATTAAAAGCACCTAACAGCTATGCAAATATAGAAGCTGCGATAGACAAATTGCATAATCCACCAAATATGTATGGCTTTGTAGCTGCTACAAAAGTTGATGAAAACTTCATGAGTCAAGTATTAGAGCATGTATTTCTAGCCAATGGAGTATCACCTGTTAACAAAAATGGTTTTTCTAAATTAGATGAAAAAGCTACATCAGAAGTTTTAAATTTTTATAAAAAAATAGCTAAAGCATCTCCATCAGGTGAACTTTATTGGAAACAGTCTCGTGCAATTTACTTTGCTGGAAAAGCAGCAATGATAATTTGGTCACCATTTATTTTAGATGAGCTCGCTGGATTAAGAAACTCTGCACCTCCAACAATAAATGATGACCCAACATCAAAGGAGTTAGCACAAAAGACTGGAATAGTGACTACATTTGGAGGTCCATCAAATCCATCTGGTGCGGCATGGGCAGACATTAGGTATTTTGGTGTCACCTCAGACGCAAAAACAGATGTGGCTGCAGAATTTGTAAAGTATTCCATGAAAGATGGTTATACTGCAACTCTTTCTATAGCCCCTGAAGGTAAATTTCCTGTGAGAAGAGGAGAGCCAGTCAATACTGATAAATATGTGAAAGCTTGGTCAAAATTACCTGTTGGTGTGGATAGAAAAGCTCCATTATCAGAGTTATATTCACCCGTAACAATTAATAAAATTGTTTCTGGGCTAGAAACTGCCAATAGATGGGGTGTGTCTGAAGGACAATTATCTCTGGCATCAAAGATGATTAATTCTCAGGTAATTAATCGAATTGTTCGTGAATATATTGACGATCAAATAGATGTAAAAGCAGCTGTTTCTAAGTTGAATAAAGAACTTTCTTCAATTAAGTAAACATTGAATAATTACAGACGGTATAAATTTATCGTCTGTAATTTTAATAATTATACTTTTAATATTTAATAATGAAAAAAATTGTTAAGAGAAAAGAAAGTATCTTATCAATAAGAGAAAAAAAACTTGCTTATTCATTGGTTTTACCAACAATGATATTGGTTTTATCAATTGTAATTATTCCACTTCTAGCGAATTTTTGGATTTCTTTTAAACCAATTTCATTAGGTGATTTGAGACCACCAAAGCTTATTTTAAAAGAAAATTTAAGAAGTAAATTATCACCTACAAATGATTTTGCAAAAATTCAATATAGATATAGGAATAGTTCATCCAAATATTACTTAACTGATGTTACTTTTACTGATTTGTTACCAAAAGGTATAACTGTTACAAGTATTAACTCTCAACATTATTGTGATATAGAAAAAAATAAATTAATTTGCAAACTTGGAAAGATTGAACCTAAAGCTTTTGGAAAAGTAATTTTAACTATCACAAAAAATGAATTTTGGAATGATGATGTTAATCCTAAATTTCATAAACCTAAAGCCACTTATAACAGTACTAATATTTTAACTTCATTAGAATTCACTTTAGATAATTTTAAAAAAATCTTTTCTGCAAGTGAATTTTGGGATGTGTTAAAAGTTTCAATCTACTATACTTTTTTTGGAACTGCTGGTGCATTATTAATTGGTTTATTTACGGCACAAATTGTAAATAGATCTTTTAAAGGTCGTCCTTTTATAAGAGGATTGCTTCTTTTTCCTTATGTATCACCTGTCATTGCAGTTGCATTTTCATGGGTAATTTTATTTGATCCATATTCTGGAATAGTTAACTCCCTATTTATACAAATGGAAGTTATTGAAAAACCAATTAACTTTTTTGGTCAAAAATATACTCCTATAAGTATATTTGGATACGAATTTAATTTTCCTTTAGCTTTATCAATGGTTATAATATTTGAGATTTGGCGATATTTCCCGTTATCTTTTTTATTTATTCTGGCAAGGATACAATCGATACCACAAGATATATATGAGGCTGCTGAAATTGATGGTGCTACTCCTTTACAACAATTTTATTATTTATCAATTCCATTTCTAATAGGAATAATAGCTGTTTTATTTTTACTTAGATTCATTTGGACGTTCAACAAATTTGATGATATTTTTCTTTTAACAGGAGGAAATGCAGGTACGCGAACTCTAACTGTTAATGTTTATGAACAAGCCTTTGCGATTTCTAACCTTGGTGCTGGTGCAGCTGTTGCGGTAGTAATTTTTACCTTTTTATTAGTTTTTTCTGTCTTTTTTATGAAATTTTCTAAAAAGGAAGCTATTTGAAATGATCTGGAAATACGGTATTTTTTGCGCAATTTTATCAGGTTCTGTTTGGGGAACATTTTGGCAAGTTATTTTTACTATTTTAGGCATATTAACTACTGGTCAACAATTATCTCTTGAAATAGCCCCAACTTTATTTTCTGGTGCTCTTATTGGACTTGTATATTTAATTTCTTCAAGAAATATTCAGTTAAAACAACATGTAATATTTGTTTTTACTACTATTTTCTTAATATATGGAGTAACTTTTGGTGATCCATATTTTGGTAAAGATGAAAATGTTTTTATTGAGTTTATTTTAGTTTTAATCACTTCTAGTTTTATTTGGATAAGTATTTACTTATCATTAAAAAACGTGTCAATCGGAAAATTATCAAGGTATCAAACTGAAAAATTTTATATTCGTTTATTATGGGGTTTAGGCTTAATTACATTAATATTAATTACTCTTATTCCATTTTATATAATGATAATGACTAGTTTAAAAAATCAACAAAGTTTAATTTTAAATCCTTTGGACTTGTCGTTAGATTTTAGCAATGGTTTTAATAATTTGTTTGTTTCATATATTGAACTTTTTAAAAATTATAATTTTCATATTTTCTTGATGAATTCATTTTTTGTATCAATAGTTACAGTTTTAATAACTTTATTATTTTCAATTCCTGGAGCATATGCTTTAGCAAGATTGAAGTTTCCAGGTAAAGAATGGTTTTCAGGCTCTGTTATACTTATATACCTAATACCATCAATCGTATTAGTCATACCTTTGTATGCGGTTTTTTCACAACTTGGACTAAGAAATTCTCTTTTTGGTTTAATTATAGTATATCCAGCAACAACAATTCCAGTAGCACTTTATATGTTACGAGGTTATTTCAGTACTCTATCTAGTGAAATTGATGATGCTGCTATCATGGATGGTCTATCTCGGTTACAAATAATTTATAAGATTGCTATGCCTTTATCTAAACCTGCAATAGTTAGTGTTGCTTTATATGTCTTTATGATTGCTTGGAATGAGTTTTTATTTGCATTTATGTTCTTAGATGATCCAAATTTGTTTACTTTATCAAGAGGTATAATTTCATTAAATTCATCAGAGGTACCACAACAACATTTAATGGCTGGTGCCGTAATAGCAACCATTCCAATAATGATGATATTTATTTATTTAGAAAAATTCTTAATTTCTGGTTTAACTACAGGAAGTGTGAAAGGTTAAATATGATTACAATGATAAAAGAAGCTATAGATGTAATTAAAAAAAATGATAGGGGTGGCTTTACAATACCTACTAATCGACTTTACCCTCATCAATGGAATTGGGACTCAGGATTTACAGCCTTAGGAATATCATCCTTAGACAAATCAAGAGCATGGCAAGAATTAGTTATGCTTATCAATGCACAATGGACCAATGGTATGGTTCCTCATATAATATTTCATGAAAAAAATCCAAATTATTTTCCTGGGCCCGATCAATGGCAAAAAAATGCAGAATCGCAAACAAGTTGTCACTCACAACCCCCCGTATTAGCAAGTGTTATATGGCAAATGGTTAGTAGAGGAACAGAATATGATAAAATGAAGGCTAGCACTCTTTTTAATTCTATAATGGCTTATCATAGATGGTTTTTTTCGGCTAGAGATCCAGATAAAGAAGGTTGTGTGAGTATAATTCACCCATGGGAATCTGGAAGAGATAATTGTCCTGATTGGGATATTGGATTAAATAATATAAAAATTCCTAAAAATTTAAAAAAATATTTTAGAAAAGACACATCTTATGTTGATAAATTAGAAAGACCAACAGATGATCATTATGATAGGTTCATGACAATTTTGAAATATGGTAGGGATTGTAATTGGGATAATGATAAAATGCATAATGAAGGACCATTCCTTGCTATTGATCCTGGTGTTAATTTTATATTACTTCGAGCAAATAAAGATCTTTATAAACTTGCCAACTATCTTGGCTATACAGAAAATATAAATGAAATAAAAAACTGGATAAAAATTCTTGAACAAGGTTGTCAAAAAATGTGGAATAAAGATATTAATGCATTTACTTCTTTTGATAAAAGAACCAATACATATTGTGATGCTATAACTAATGCATCATTTCTTTGTTTTTATGCGGGAGTTGGTTCAAATAAACAAAAATCGTTTATGATTGATCATTGCAATAGGATATTAAACAATAGTAATTATGGAATGCCAAGTCTAGACCCAATGCACAAATGTTTTGAAAGCAAAAGATATTGGAGAGGACCTATATGGAGCATAATGAATTATATGATTGCTGTTGGTCTTGAAGATATTAATGAATTGAAACTGGCTAACAAAATTAAAAATGATACAATTCAATTAGTCAAAAAAAATGGAATGGCAGAATATTTTGATCCTATCTCTGGTATTGGGCTAGGTGGAAGAGATTTTTCTTGGACTGCAGCAATTCATTTAGAATTGTTAAAAGAAGAGATTGACATTAATTCAAAACATAATTTTGTAAATAATAAAAATGTCATCAATTAAACTTAAAAATGTTTCAAAATGGTTTGGAAAAAATCTTGTAATTAAAAATGTTAACTTAGAAATCAAAGATGGTGAGTTTGTTGTACTAGTTGGTCCATCTGGATGTGGTAAATCTACATTATTAAGAATTATATCTGGTTTAGAAGATCTAGACGAGGGTGAAATTTTGATTAACTCGGAAGATGTTACTAGTAAAATTCCTTCAGAGAGAAAATTGTCAATGGTATTTCAATCATATGCTCTATACCCTCATATGAATGTCTCTGAAAATATTGGTTTTTCTCTTAAAACATCAGGAATGGACAAAGAATTATTAAAGAAAAAAATAGCTGAAGTGGCAAAAATTCTTAAACTTGATAATTTATTAAATAGACTTCCAAAACAACTTTCTGGTGGACAAAGGCAAAGAGTAGCAATTGGTAGAGCAATAATTCGTCAACCTAAAGCATTTTTATTTGATGAACCTCTTTCTAACTTAGATGCATCTTTACGAGTTGAAATGAGATTAGAAATTTCAAGACTACACAAACAACTAGGAATTACCACAATTTACGTAACTCATGATCAAGTTGAAGCTATGACACTCGCAGATAAAATAGTTGTAATTAACCAAGGAGAAATAATTCAAGTCGGTTCACCGCGTGAATTATTTAACAAACCGAAAAATTTATTTGTAGCTGAATTTATTGGAACTCCTAAAATGAATGTTTTAAATTGTATTACAAAAGGAGATTTTATTTACTTAAATGGTAAAAAGGATATTAAAACAAACATAAAAAAAACAGTTGATAAAATAAATAAAATTGGATTTAGACCTAATAAAGTTAGTATATGTGAAAAAGAAAAAGGTTTATTAACTGGTGAGGTTAAATTTATTGAATATTTAGGCTCAGAACAATTTATTTATGTTGATTGTGGAATTGGTGAAAATCTTGTAGTCGTTAAGACAAACCCTGATTATAAAACACCACTAACAAAAATTGTTGGCCTCGATATGTTACCAAAAGATTTATATTTCTTTCTAAAAAATGGTGAGGTTTTTATTTAGCTATATATTTTAAAGCATTGTATAAATTAAATTATTTGATAAAAATTTTTGCAACAAATTTTATGTTGTTTTATTTTCAAAATTATAAATCATCAAAAGGATTAGATTTTATCCATTTAATTGTGTCTCTTAAAATAGTTGGAAAATCTCGTATTTTTACTCCAAGTGAATCTCTTCGTGAAAAGTCAAATCTTGTTGGCTCAACAACATTTCCATTAAAAGGTTCTGGCATTTTCATATCAGGAATTAATTTTTGACATTCATTATAAATATCTTGCCAATGTAAACTTTTATAAACACCATAATATCGGCCAGATGCATTTTTATTTTCATGACAAGCTAAAAATAATTCTGCTAAATCTCTTAGATGGATCATTGATACAGAATCATTTGGAACATTTAGATGCCTAGGTTCTCCACCATCTAAAACTCTTTTTAACCAAACAAAAGGATTATGCTTCATATGATCTGGAAGTACAGCATCTCCATATAAACCAGTTGGTAATATAATAGATAATCTAATGTTGTTATCATTACAAAATTTTATTGCAGATTTTTCCATAATAGTTTTTGTTGCTGATGTATATTTTTTTGATTTGCATTGTTCGACCTCATCTGACCAATGATCAATTTCATTTTTAATGGGTACAGGTGGTATTGGATTAGTACTGGATGTAGATGAACAAATTACAATATTTTTAACGGCTAATTTGTTTGCACTTTTCAATATGTTTAAACAGCCATTAACAGTTGGGTTAATAATTTCGTCATAAGCCCTTTTATCATCTAGTTCTTTTGCAAGGGTACCATCAAAACCTTTATAAGTTGGAACTAAACAAGCAATGAATAAAGTAGAAATATCTTGTAAGCAAAAATTAAAATCATTTTCATTTGACATTTCTGCATTAAATAAATTGAGTTTTTTAAAATTTTTAAGTTTTTTTAAATACTTTATCTTTGCACTATCTTCAATATTTCTCATAGTACCATTTACTTCATAACCTTTTTCAAGAGCACATCTAACAATACTTGAGCCTACTAAACCGCTACAACCAATAACGGCTAATTTTCTGTTATTTATTAGATTTTTAGACATCGACTGAATT
>CACMRG010000032.1 GCA_902616005.1 uncultured SAR116 cluster alpha proteobacterium | reverse complement strand
AGTTAACACACTCATACCTCAGTCTGTCAAACCCACCAAACATCCTATGTACATCTACCCCATCAAAAAGCGTTAACATTTAAATTTTAAAAAAATGTAAATATAAAATTCTTTTATTATGTGTAAAAAAAAACACCTACTTTCTCAAGTAGGCGTTTTTAAATTCAATTAATAAAAATTATTAATTTAGATACGCATTTTTAGCCCAAATGCTGTAATCTTCTCTAAAGGCATTATAGCTTTTTGTGATTTTAGCAAATAATGGATCAGAAGCTGACTTTTCTTTTACAACTTCATCCCAAGCTTTTCTCAACTTTGCAAGATCTTCATCTTTCCATCTAACAAAAGTAACACCTTTTTTCTCAAGCTCACGCATAGCAGGAACTTGCTTTGCATCTGATCTAACAAGAGCCCAAAACATTGTATCTCTACAAGCTGTGTTAATCATTGATTGTTGATACTTTGTTAGTCCTTGCCAAGCTTTTAAGCTCATTAAGAGTTCACTTACTGATGTTTGCTGATGCCAACCTGGGAAATAGTTAAACTTAGCTAACTGGTAAAAACCATAACTTAAGTCGTGTGTAGGCATTGAAAACTCAGTTGCATCAATAACACCTTTTTCAAGTGCTGGATAAATATCTCCACCAGCTAATAACTGTGTTGATACACCGATTTTGTTCATAACCATAGCTCCAAGGCCAAAGAATCTCATCTTCATACCTTTTAATTCATCAACAGAATTAATTCTTTTTCTGAACCATCCTGCTGTTTCTGGAGCATGCGCTAAACAATTTACAGAATAAAGACCATACTCACCATAAATCTCATCCTTTAATTGTTTACCTCCACCATACTCAAACCACCCTAGATATTCAGTGGCACCTGGTCCAAATGGAACAGCTGTAAAGTAAGAAACAGCTGGTATCTTTCCAGCATGATATCCAGGTGTTGTGTAACCTGCGTCAACTGAACCGTTTTTAACAGCATCCCATACTTCTAATGAAGGCACAAGCGCGTTAGGCTCGTGGAATCTTAACTGAACTTTTCCATCTGATATCTCTTTAACTTTATTTGAAAAGTAAACAGCTGATTCACCGTTAATAGCTACCTGACTACCCCAAGTACTTTGCATCTTCCAACGAAGATTTTTTGCATGACTTGTTACTGCAAGTAAACTAGTAGCTGCTACAGCAGCAGCACCTATTAATAGGCTAGTTTTAAAATTCATTCATTCCTCCCTATAAATTATAACGAAGGGGTATTTCTACCCCTTCTAACTAATATTAGGTAAAATTTCTGATTAAAATAATTAAAAATAGTACCTAGTTAGATTTGAACGAATTATCAATATTTATTCAATATAAGCTGAATTTACATGTCCTTATTAAAAAGTGTAAAGTTGTTTGACAATAAATATTCATAATCAAGTAAAGAAATACTTACAGCATGGTCGGCAGCTATTTTTTTTCTCCATTTGACATAGTCGTGAAATCCGTCAAGCATATCTTGAGTAGCAGTGCAATAGAGCTTATTTTTTTCTTTTTTAACAAAAATCCAACCCTCTTTACTGCATTCGTCAACCATTGTTGAAACAGATTGCCTATTAGTTCTCAATTCCCTAACAATCTCACTTATAGTGTAAAAAGAATTTACATACTTACTATATACCATCATTCTGGCAAAAGCATTTCTCAATGGTGTTGAATTAAAATATCGTTGAGATTTACTTTTCATACGATCAATCCTAGCTTGATATAATTTAATTTCTAATTGACACATTGTTAATATATATCTTTTTTCCAGATATTCTTTTACTTCATCAATGGTTTCTTTTTTTGGTTTTAAAAAATTCATGATTTTTATTACACGATATTTATCATTTAATTAACAATTAAATAATAAAGATTTTATTTCAACGATTGTTTTATGCAATTTTTTTAATCAACTTTGCTCAATGGTCAGGGGGTGGTCTGCCGATTGAACATAGTCCATGGAACACAGACCAGGGTTCATTGATGGGTTGTTATTTGTTAGTTTTATTTAAAATCAAAAGCCTCGTCATATGTTTTTGTAAAATAAGTCATACTAAATTTCCTAATAATACAATTTAATCAGAATAATATTTAAAAAACCTACACCAAGATTATTCATGGAGTATTTATAGATTGTTAAATTAAAGACCTAAAATGCCTAAAAAGTTATCTTTTAAAATGAAAAATTAACAATTTTTAAATTTGAACCTACTGAAATTGGTTTTAACTTAAAAACAAACAAAAGTTGACCAAAATATAATCAATTTTAAATTTAACTATTTTTAATTGAATTTCAAAACATTGATATAATTGAATAAAATTTAAATTTAAAATCTCAACATACGTGGGTTCTAATGTTTGCAATTCATAAAAATAACTAATCAACCTTTATTTAAATTAATTAATCTAAGAAAGGTAAAATATTATGAGATTATTAATTACTATATTGTTTTTATGTTTTAGCAGTCTAGGTTTTGCAGATGGACATAAGAAGCCAATAAAAATTGGAATTTTACATTCATTATCTGGGACAATGGCTATTTCAGAAACTACATTAAAAGATACAATGTTGATGTTAATTGAACAACAAAACAAAAAAGGTGGCATTTTAGGTAGAAAAATAGAGCCCGTAGTAGTTGACCCCGCCTCAAATTGGCCCTTATTTGCTGAAAAAGCGAGAGAACTTTTAACAGTTCAAAAAGTTGATGTTTTATTTGGATGTTGGACTTCTGTCTCAAGAAAATCTGCACTACCAGTTCTTGAAGAGTTAAACGGTTTACTTTTTTATCCAGTACAATATGAAGGAGAAGAGAGCTCTAAAAATGTTTTCTATACAGGCGCATCTCCAAACCAGCAGGCTATTCCAGCAACAGATTATTATTTAGAAGAGCTTGATGTTAAAAAGTTTGCTTTATTAGGAACTGATTATGTGTATCCTAGAACAACTAATAAAATTTTGAAACAATATCTTATAGATAAAGGAATACCAGAAAGTGATATTTTTGTAAATTATACTCCATTTGGACATTCTGATTGGTCTAAAATTGTTTCAGATGTGGTTTCTTTAGGAGCTGATGGTAAAAAAGTTGGAGTTATTTCTACTATTAATGGAGATGCTAACATTGGATTTTACAAAGAGTTAGCTGCTGCAGGTGTTAAAGCAGATGATATCCCGGTAGTTGCCTTTTCAGTTGGTGAAGAAGAATTATCTGGATTAGATACAACAAATTTAGTTGGTCACTTAGCAGCATGGAATTATTTTCAGTCAGCTGAATCTGATCTTAATTCAAGTTTTATAAAAGCTTGGAAAGCTAAAATGGGAAATAAAAGAGTTACAAACGATCCTATGGAAGCTCACGTTATTGGATTTAACATGTATGTTAAGGCCGTTGAAAAGGCCGGAACTACTGATGTTGATGCTGTTAGAAAAGCTATGTATGGTATTAAAGTTCCAAACTTGACTGGTGGTACGGCTGAGATGTTGCCAAATCATCATTTATCTAAGCCTGTCTTAATTGGTGAAATATTGGAAAATGGCCAGTTTGACATTATAAGTCAAACTAAGGAAGTGCCAGGAGATGCATGGACAGATCATTTACCTGAATCTGCTGTTTTAAAATCTGATTGGAAGTCCCTTGGTTGTGGTATGTACAATACTAAGACAAATAGTTGTATTCAACTCAAGTCAAATTACTAGATAAACTATATTGAGGATAATGCTATGGTTTACATAGCATTATCAATATTAATTTATGAAATACTTATTAATTATTTTATTTTCATTATTAAGTTTCAATTCTGCATTTTCAGAAGAGAACTTTAATAACTTTTTATTTAAAAACTCTAAACTGATTATAAATAGTTCTTCAAAAACAGTTGGAACATTTTTAGAAAAAATAAATGTTTATGATCAAAATACTGTATCAAGATTTTTAAATCTCTGGAAAAATAAGAAATTATTTTACATAAAAGAAACAAAAAAAATTGTACTAATTTCCAAGTTTGATAATAAAACATATTACGCAATTGATATTTTTTCCAACGCTAAAATTGGAAAAATGAGAAAAAAAGATTTCAAAAAAATAAAGCCGAATAGTGGTGTAAGGGCAAAGATTTCATCTGCACTTGTGAACTTTCAAATATTTAGTAATGACACAAATAAAAGAATAAATAGCATAAATGCTCTTGAAAAAAAAATATTACCTGAACATTTAAAACTACTAAGAAAAGCATTTTTATTGGAGGAAGATGATAGGTTAAAAATTAAAATAAAAAAACTATTACAATTTGCAATTTTACAACATGGAGCTGACGATAATGAGAGAATTAATGTTCTTAACGAATTAAAAACTAATATTTCTCTAGAAGTAAGAGCAGTTTTGTCAAAACTCCTGAGGACATCTGAAATTAAAGTTACTAAAAATATTGAAGATTTAAATAATTTAAATATTGCTCAAATAATTAAACCAGAAGTAATGAGTAAAAAACAATTCGGTGAAGCTATAAAAAGTTTTTTCTATAAAGAAAAATTAAAACTTAGTGTTATTGATGCTTACAAAATAGCACAAAAAAATGGATTTTTAGATAAGAGAGTCAGTTTAAATGAATTAAAATTAATTTTAGAAAATAACATTGTTGACAATAAAATTTTAGGAATTGATATAAAAGAATTTAATAAAAATTCAAAAAGAATTGAAGTTTATAATAAATTAGCCAAGATAAAAAATCTTAATATTTATCGAGATGAAACAGAATTATTAAATGATTTAAAACAACTACATTTTTACAAAGTTTACATTGAGAAAAATAAATACATAACAAACAAGACTAAACAAGTTTTAGATTCAATTAATTTTAAAGTTAAATTCTATAAGTATTTAGATTTATTTATTGATGGTCTTAGTCTTAGTTCTATATATTTTCTTGGTGCTATTGGCTTGGCAATAACATTTGGGGTCATGCGTGTGATTAATATGGCTCATGGTGAATTTATAATGATGGGAGCTTATACTGGTTATGTTGTTCAATTATATATCACTAATCATACTTTATCTCTAATTATAGCTTTCCCTCTTGCTTTTATAATTACTTTTATTGCAGGGGTTATCATGGAAAGGTTGGTAATAAAACATTTATATAAAAATCCTCTTGATACTTTGTTAGCAACTTTTGGTATAAGTATAGCTCTTCAACAACTTGCTAAAAATATTTTTGGTACTCAGGCTAGACCTTTAACATCACCTTATTGGTTAGATGGATCTTTAATAATAAATGATGATCTTTCGATAAGTTACATTAGGATAGCCATATTTGTTTTGGGAGTTTTATTTTTTTTAATATTATTATTTGTAATGAAAAAAACTAGATTTGGATTAGAAACTAGATCCGTAACTCAAAACCCTGTAATGGCATCGAACATGGGTGTTAACCCTGAAAAAATAAACATGTTAACTTTTGGTTTTGGGTCTGGCATTGCTGGTGTTGCTGGTGTTGCTATAGGTTTGTTTTCCAAGGTCACATCTGAACTTGGTTCAGAATACATTGTTCAAAGTTTTATGACAGTTGTAGTTGGTGGTGTAGGAAGTATTTGGGGTACACTTGCAGGCGCTTCATTAATTGGCTTTTTACAAAAGTTTATAGAATGGTTTAATCCTTCTAATACATTAGCTGCTCAAACATATATGATTATATTTATAATTTTGTTTATTCAATTTAGACCAAAGGGATTAATTGCCTTAAAAGGGAGAGCAGCAAATGATAACTGACATTAATAAATCTGTAAAAAAACATTCGCTGATTTTCTTAATAACTATTTTTTTATTTACGTTGTTAATCACCTTTTTGAGTGAACCTTTTGGTATAAACTTTATATCAACAAGCTTTGTAAAAGTCCTTGGAAAAACTCTTTGCTTATGTATTGCTGCAATTGCGATGGATGTTGTGTGGGGATATTGTGGTATTTTATCCTTAGGTCATTTTGCTTTTTTTGGTTTAGGTGGATACATGATAGGCATGTGGTTAATGTATGAGAGAACGTCAATTATTGTATTGAATTCTTTAGATGGCTCACAATTACCCTTTACTGAGATAGAATTACAAGAAGCGATAGGTAATCAAATTTTTGGTGTTGTTGGAGGAACAGAAATACCACTTATTTGGACATTTGCAGATAATTTATATTTTCAAATAATTTTTGTTATTTTAATCCCTGGTTTATTAGCATTTATTTTTGGTTGGCTAGCTTTTCGTTCAAGAGTAACTGGAGTATATTTGTCAATTTTGACTCAAGCAATGACCCTAGCTTTATCTTTATATCTATTTCAAAATGATAGTGGGTTAAGAGGAAATAATGGATTGTCTGGATTGCAAAATATTCCTCATCTTGAAAACTTAAGTCAATCTACAATTTCAATATTATTTTTATGGTTAAGTTCAATCGGACTTATATTTTCATTTGTAATTTTTAATTATATAATTCAAAGTAAATTTGGATCAGTAATTACCGCTATCAGAGACAATGAAACGCGTCTTCGTTTTTTTGGATACAATGTAGAAATATATAAACTTTTTATATTTGTTATCACAGCCATAATTACTGGATTAGCAGGAGCTATATATTATCCTCAAGCTGGTATAATAAACCCTGCTGAGATTGCTCCTATTGCCTCAATATATTTAGCTGTCTGGGTTGCTATTGGTGGACGAGGAAAATTGTATGGTGCAATTTTAGGTGCAGCGTCTGTTTCTTTGCTATCCTCTTGGTTTACTGGAGGAAATGCTCCAAATATTCCCCTCGGTTTTTTTACAATTGAATGGGTGAATTGGTGGACTGTATTTTTAGGAATTGGTTTTGTGGCAATAACAATTTTTAGTAAGGGTGGTTTAATTGGTATGTTAAATACATTATTGGTTAAAATAAAATGAAAACGTTGTTAGAAGTTGATAATGTTTCAATCTCTTTTGATGGTTTTAAAGCAATAAAAAATTTAAGTTTTTCAATAGGGTATAATGAATTACAAGCCATTATTGGACCAAATGGCGCAGGAAAAACTACTTTTATGGATATAATTACAGGCCAAACAAAGCCAGATAATGGACATATTTTATGGGGAGAAAAAAGCATTGATCTAATCAGAAAAACAGAATCAGAAATAGCATTACTTGGTATTGGACGAAAATTTCAAAAACCTACGGTATTTGAAAATAAAACAATTATTGATAATTTAATTTTGTCTCAGAAGAAAAATAGAAATCCATTTAAGGTTTTATTTCAAAAAAATACAAACACTGACCTTATAAGCATTGATAAAATTTTAAAAGATATAAATCTTTATAAAATTAAAGATAGAATTGCAGGTGAGATTAGCCATGGCCAAAAGCAATGGTTAGAGATTGGAATGCTTTTAAGCCAAAATCCAAAATTAATGCTTATTGATGAACCTGCTGCAGGTATGACACCAACTGAGAGAAATCAAACAGTTAGTATTTTAAAAAATATTTCAAAATCTAGTTCTATTATTGTTGTTGAACATGATATGGAATTTGTACGTAATTTAAATTGTCGAGTAACAGTACTTAATGAAGGCAGCATTCTTTCTTCTGGTTCAATTGATTTTATAACTCAAAATGAAAAAGTTATAGAGGTTTATTTAGGAAGATAATTATGCTTGATGTTAAAAAAATAAATTTAAGTTATGGCTCTTCTCAAATTTTGTTTGATGTTTCAATAAAAGCAAAAAAAGGAAATATAACATGCTTAATGGGTTCAAATGGCGTAGGAAAAACTTCTTTACTTAAATTTTTGTCTGGAATACATAATGCTAAAAATGGAACTTATTTCTATAATAACCAAGATATATTTAATCTTCCATCTCACAAACTGGCAAAATTAGGAATTGGATATGTTCCTCAAGGAAGAGATATATTTCCTCTACTAAGTGTTAAAGAAAATTTAGAAATTGGATTTGCCTGTTTGGATAAAAAAAAATGGTTTGTTCCTGACGAAATATTTGACTTATTTCCAATATTAAAAAAAATGCTTCATAGGAGAGGTGGAGATTTGTCTGGAGGACAACAACAACAGTTGGCTATTGCTAGAGCACTTATTGCAAAACCAAGTTTATTATTGATGGATGAGCCTACTGAGGGTATTCAACCGAATATAATTAAACAAATAGGCGAAGTGATTTTATATTTAAAAAAAGAAAAAAATATTACAATATTTTTAGTCGAACAATATTTTGATTTTGCATTCAATCTTTCTGATTATTTTTATGTAATGCAAAGAGGGAAAATAATTAAAAAAGGAGATAAAGAAAAACTAGATAAAAAATTACTTAAATCTCAATTAAGTATTTAATTTTTAATTTCATCAATCATAAATTTTTTAAAAACTTTTAATCTTGGGTCATTTTTTAAATCAAATTTATAGCATAATGAAATATTTACCTTTGGTCCCTTTAATTCTGATAATATTTCTTCTAGGTTTATAAAGCTCTCCATCCAACTTGGTAATGAAGATATTCCAATTGAATTTTGAGTGGCTTCGACAATACCATGAATATTAGAGATTTCTAATATGGGTTCCCTGGTATTATTCTTTTCTCTTCCAATATTCAGTAACCAATTTAATCTATTTCTATTTAAAGGAGGTTGAGCTGTTTCTCCGTAAGCAATGATTTTATGATCATCAAGTTCACTTATTGTTTCTGGGTAACCAAATTCTTTAATGTATTCCTTAGAAGCATAAATCTTATACTGAAACTCAGAGATTTTAGTTTGAATATCGTCTTGAGATGTGCTTTCTGTCATTCTAACTTCTATATCAGAATTATAATGTAACACTTTTGGTTCTGAGTCCCTTAGGTTGAGTGCAATTTGTATACCTGGATACATTGAAATAAACTTTTTAATTCTAGGTGTTATCCACAAAGCACCAAAAGCATTAGTTGAAGCAACTCGTAATTTTCCTACTGGCTCTGACGAAGATTTAATGTTTTTAATATTTTCAATTCTTGAATATATCTCATTAACTTTTGTAAATAAATTTTTACCCTCTGGAGATAACGATAACCCTTTTGAATTACGAAAAAAAAGCTTCACTTTCATTTCATTTTCTAAAACACTTATTTGCCTACTTAGAGAGGAGTGACTAATGTTCATAATATCAGATGCTTTTTTTAAATTAAGTGTTTGAGAAACGATATGAAAATATTTTAACCTATCCCATTTCATAATTAAGCATCTCTCATATTTAAAATACTTGAATTCTAAAAATTGAAATCCAGAGTATATCAATTTTAAATTCAAAATGTTTCATCAATGTTTTATTAATATTAAAAATAATAATCTCCTCCTATTATTTGAAAAATTGCATACCCTTAATTGGGTATGCCTTTTCAAAATTAAGCAATAATTAGTGATTTTTTTTTATTAATTAATTAATGAATGTATGATTTTTAGACAATATTTACTAAAATCTAAAATTGTGAAAAACTATTTAAAATTAAGTTGGTAGTCTAACAAAGAAAATTAAAATATAATTCAAATCTCTAAAAAATCCAATCTGTCACACATACCAACTATATATATCTACCCATAGCCCCATGGCTCATGCGTGGGGTGGTAACATTTAAAATGTTAGGCAGTATTATGGCTTTTAGAAAGTTACTATGATTGATATTGCTTACATTTTTTTACACTAAGGGCAGTCGCTTTTGTTAATTATTGATAAACACTTTACATAGAGTTTTTATTTTTAATATATTTAAAAGATAATTTTAATTTATTTACAGAAGGATTTATTGTGACT
>CACMRG010000031.1 GCA_902616005.1 uncultured SAR116 cluster alpha proteobacterium | reverse complement strand
TATTTCCTTCGATTTATGAAACTTTTTCAAGTTATAAAGGCAAAACTAGAAAATCTAATGTTGAATGGGACAATTTCAATAATGTTTTAAAATTTCAAAATACACCAAAGTTAGATTTAAAAAAAGTAAATAAAATTCCTCAAAATACTATTTTTAATGTAATGGATCCATTTACAGCATTGATTAATACAATTGACAATCTTCAACTAAATAATTCATGTATCAATAAATTTAGAGTTTTTGACGGTAGAAGAAGGTATGATTTAGAAATGATAGAGTTAAGCAGGTCATTTTTGAAGAAAGATAGACCAAAAACTTATGAAGGTAATGTAATAGTATGTGGTTTAAGATTTTATCCTATTGGAGGTCATTATTTAGATTCAAAATGGAAACCTGAAAATGACAAATTTTCTGATATAAAGTTATATTTTGGTTTTTTAAATCAAAAGGTTTTTCCTGTTAGAATGGAAATTAACCGATGGTTTGGTTCAATAATTACGCGAATTATTTTTACGTAAATATTAATGAAATTTTTTTACAAAACATCTAAAGATTCAAATTTTTTATCTCTGACATCTTTATTAATTGGTATTTTAATTTTATCTTACCAAGATGCACTTATAAAATTTATTGCTAATGATACAACATTTTGGCAGTTACAATTTATAAGATCATTTTTTAATATTATGTTTTTATACATAATTGTAATTTTATCTCAAAATAAGAGTTTGTTAATTCCTGAAAATTGGTTGCCAGTTACAATTAGAGGTGCAATGATGGTTCTTTGCATGTTTTGTTTTTTTTCAGCATCCCCAATATTATCCTTATCTCAAATGGCAGCAGGTTTATATACGTTTCCAATATTTGTAACAATTTTATCTATAGTAATTACAAAAGAAATGGTTGGAAAATACAGACTTATAGCTCTTGTAATGGGTTTTATAGGAAGTGTATTTATATTACAACTTTGGAAAGAAGATTTTAATCTATATCAATTATTACCAATACTTGCAGGCTTTTTCTATGCTTGTAATATTATAATGATAAGAAAATACTGTAGGAATGAAAGTCCAGTTGCTCTTACTTTTGTTGTGGGAATATTATTTTTCATATCAGGAATTATAGGCATCATTTTTTTTGAATTTATATTTGAATACGATCAAAATTTTACTATAGATTTTATAACTAATGGTTGGGTTGATTTAACTTTAATAATCTTTTTATTTATTGTTGCATGTTCTTTGTTAAACATAATAGGAAATTTAGCACTCGCTAAAGCTTATCAGAATGCAGAAAGCAGTTGGCTTGCACCTCTAGATTATTTTTACTTGGTTTTTGCTTGTTTATGGAGCAAGTTAGTTTTTGATGTTTGGCCAGAAAATATAGAATTTGCTGGTATTTTTTTAATAGTTACATCAGGGTTAATTATTACATACAGAGAGAAAATAAATAGTAAAAATTTTCAATAGTTAAATGGCAAATTTATCAAACAATAAATTAAATACAAACAACACATTATTTGACAATAACGATATATTATTCAAAAAATATTTAATGAAATCATATGTTTTTGCGGAATATGGTTGTGGACAATCAACTTATTGGGTGTTAAAAAATACAACTGCTCAAATCTTATCTGTTGATACATCAATTGATTGGATAAAAAAAATTAAACAATTAAAAGTCTATGACGATCAAAAAATAAAATTAAAATATATTGATGTAGGCAAAGTTGAGAACTGGGGGTTTCCAATAGATTATTCAAAAAGAGATTCTTTTATTGACTATACAAATTGGGTTTGGAAACAAAATTTGATCCCTGATACTGTTTTGATTGATGGAAGGTTCAGGGTTTGTTGTTTTTTTACGTGTTTAAAATTTGCTAAAGAAGGAACAACAATTATATTCGACGATTATTTTGATAGACCATATTATCATATTGTTGAGAAGTATTTAAAAGTTCATCAAAAATGTGGAAGACAGGCTATATTTAAAATTTTTGATAAAGAGAAATTTGATTTAAAAACAATTGATTCAGAAATAAAAAATTTTCGTCATGTTTTAAATTGAATTTTATTTTGTTTCAAAACTATTAAATTACGTTAATTTTATGAAAAAATTTTTTTTTTATTTTTGTTTATTTTTATTTTGTTTTATTCAAAATTCTTGGTCAGATGATTTTATAATTAATAATATAGTTATAAATAAACCATGGATTAAATCTATACACTCTGGTCAAAAAGTTACCTCTGGATATTTAGAAATTATAAATAATGGTAAATCAGATGACGTTTTATTATCTATTGAGTCAAATTTTGCTAAAAACAATCAAATACACTCTATGAATATTCAAAATGATGTTATGAAAATGAAACATTTGAAATCTGGATTGCTTATTAAAAAAAAATCTAAGATTTCATTAACGCCTGGTGGTTTCCATTTAATGTTTTCTGATATTAATGAAGAGTTTAAAAATAAAAAATATTTATTTATAAATTTAAATTTTAAAAAAAATGGATCTATAGAAATACCATTCCAAATTAAAAAAAATAATACAAAAGGTCACGTTAAGCATAAACATTGAATTTGTTTAAAATAAAATTTTTAAATAAAAAATTGTTAATAACCCAACTGATATACATGCTATGAAACCTACAATGAGTGGTTTATAACCAAGAGTGAAGACTTGATTTAAATTAGTTTGTAGTCCCAATGAAAGCATTCCATATAAAATTAAAATTTTAGAAATGAATTTTATGATACTTATACTTTCAATCCACATTATCTCGTATTGCGTATTTAAAAAGTTTAAGTCTCCTAAAGTTCTGAAAATACTAAACACGATAAATCCAACCACAAACATAGGTAGGAATTTTATGAAATTAGTTTTGAAATCTATTTTCGTTTCTTTGATAAATTTTAATGTAAGTAACGGTATCAATAATATTAAAAAAGAATTTCTTAATAATTTTGTAGCCATTGCAGAATTTAAAGCATTTTCTGAATCAAATGTTTCATCATAAATCATTCCAGCAGCACTAACTTGAGCCGTATCATGAATAGAAGCACCCAAAAAAATGCCAGCTAAAATGTCATCATTTTTAAAAAGTAATTCAGAAATATAAGGGTAAGTAAGTACCGTAATAAGTCCAAATATAGTAACAATTGATACTGCGTAACTAATTTCATTTTTTTTAGGGTTGATGATACTAGATGTAGCAATTATAGCTGTTACACCACATATTGCTGTACCCATACCAATTAAATAAGAAAGATTTTTAGATAAATTAAAATAATTTCCAAATATATATATAATTAAAAATATTAAAATAATATTTAAAATAATTAAAAAAAATGACATGTATCCAAACATCATAAGTTGATTTAGACTTAAAGAGATTCCTAAAAGTGCTATACCTAATCTAAGAAGTTTCTTTAAAGAAAATTCAGTAAACTTTTTTAATGTTGTATTTCTAAAGTAAAACTTGTTAAGAGTTATTCCAAAAATTAAACTAATAAAAGCTAATGAAAGTAAAATATTTTGTGACTTTAGATAATTATCAATTAAATAACAAATAGATAGAATAAATGTACAAAATACCAGGCCAGGAGAGTAATCTTTAATGATTTGCATATTTCTTAATTTCTAATATTAAATTTGAAAAAATTAGAGGACTTTCTTGAGGCACATTATGACCAACATTTTTTAATAATTTATGTTTAATAAGATTGGTAAACTTTTTTATATTTTTTTCACGTTTTGGTTCTCGAACACCGTTCATTAAGCCATCAATTGTAATTGTTGGAACTTTAATATTTGGTGTTAATGACAATTTATTTTCTATATTAGAATAACTTTTATCACCATCGACAAGACCATATCTGTGTTTGTAGCTATGAATAACAACATCTACGAAATCAGGGTTTTTAAAACTTTGTTGAGATAATTCAAAATCTTTTTTTGAAAATTTCCAAGTTGGTGACCAAGTTTTCCAGAGAAATTTTATAAGATCATTACGATTTTTTGTTAGAGAGTTAAAACCTCTTTTTGTATGAAAAAAATATTGGTACCAATAATTTTTTTCATTTTCTGGTTTATCTGGAGTGATACTATCAATCTTAATATTTTGAATATTATAACCATTACATGAGATAAGCCCTATACATCTATGGGGATATAAAGCAGCTACAACGCATGCTGCTCTTCCACCCCAATCATAACCAGCAAGTATAGCTTTATTGATATTTAAGCCATCCATAAGGTTAATAAGATCTTTTCCTAGTGCCGCTTGTTCTCCAGATCTAAGAGAGCTTTTGTTCAAAAAATAAGTAGGTCCAAAACCTCTTAAATAAGGGACTATAATTCTGAAGTCATGTTCTTTTAAAATTTGAACAACATTTTTATAAGCATATATATCATATGGGAAACCATGCATAAGAAAAACTGGAATACTATTTTCATTTCCAATTTCAAAATATGAGATATTTAATTTTTCAGTTTTAAGAGATTTTAAATTTTTTTTCATTTTATAATTTCCAATTAATCTTATCAATATTTTTGCTTTCTAAGAAGAAATTTGTTTTTGAAAAAGGTTGTGATCCAAAAAATCCATTATTAGCTGAGTATGGAGATGGATGAGTACTTTTTAAAATTTTATGTTTACTTTCATCAATTAGTGAAATTTTTTCTTGTGCTTTTTTGCCCCACAAAATAAATACTAAATTATCTTTTAGAGAGCTAAGTGAATGAAGTATTTTGTCTGTGAATATTTCCCATCCCTTATTAGAGTGAGATGAAGGTTTAGAAGCTTGAACTGTTAAGATTGTATTAAGTAATAAAACTCCTTGTTTTGCCCAATTCGAAAGATCACCATGTTGAGATGGATAAATATTTAAATCTGAATAAAGTTCTTTAAAAATATTTTGTAATGATGGTGGAATTTTATTTCCAATTTCCACTGAAAAGCTAAGTCCATTTGCTTGATTTTGGCCATGATATGGATCTTGCCCTAAAATTATAACTTTGACTGATGTAAATGGAGTTAAATTTAAAGCATTAAAAATTTTTGAACCAGGTGGGTAAATTATTTTATTTTTTTTTTTTTCACTATTTAAAAAAATAGATAAATTCTTCATATATGGTTTTTCAAATTCATCATTTAAAATTTTTAACCAACTACTTTCTAAATTTATCTTACCCATATTATTTAAATAACTAAAATATTGATAATTTTTCAATAATTTTTATAGTTTAGTTATGAATAAATCTTTTTTTCGAAAAGTTGGTTTTGGTCTAGGGGTGGAAGAATCAATTCCCTCCGATCCACTTGAGTGGTCTATCTCACAAATTGAAAAATTACCAAAACTTAATTGGTCAGGGCCTATTTATTCTTTAAAAGAAATGATGGAGTTTCACGGTAAGTACAATTATCAAGATAGAAGAGTTCTAAGAAAAAAATTCAAAAATTCTAGAAAAGATTATAAAAGAGCTAAAAAGTTACTTAAATATAAAACTGGTCATTATTATTTTGAACCTTTGTGGTTATATATAAGACATAATGAAGCAATTAACGGTTCTTCTCCTGTATTTCAAAGATTTCTGCATTTTTGGGGTAATCATTTTGCAATTCAACAAAAAGATGCAATGTATTCTTATGATGTAGGACCATACCATAGAGAAATAATTGCTCCAGCGATGTTAAAAAATATAGAAGATTTAGTTTATGATGTAACTATTTCATGGGCAATGATTCATAATTTAGATAATTCAAAGTCTATAGGACCAAATTCACCTAGAGCTTTTAAGTATTCTACTAGAGGGAAGTCAGCAAATTTAAATGAAAATCATGGCAGAGAATTACTAGAGCTACATACAGTTTCACCAAATGCTGGTTATACACAAAATGATGTTATAGACATGTCAAAAGTAATGTCCGGTTGGATGCATAGAATTCCTAAAATGAGTTCAAAGATTCACAAAAGAGAGGAAAATGTCCCTGTACATTTTATAGAAGAATATCATGATAGCGGTCCATTTAACATATTAGGAAAAAAATATGTGGAGAGTTTTGGTACTAAGGCAGCCAGAGAAATGTTAAGAAAAGTGATTAAAGATTTAGTTAAAAATCCAGCATGCATAGAGTTTATATCCAAAAAATTATGTAATCATTTCATTACTCAAGATCCATCAGATGAAATTGTAAATTCAGTAATAAGTGCCTGGAAAAAATCAAAAGGTGATCTCAAAACAATACATTCTGAGGTTTTAAAACAAGCTTACAAATTTTCTAATTTAAAAAAATTCCAACAACCGGAAACTTGGTTATTACAATTCATAAAAATGTCAGATTTAGACTATTTTCCAAAAGATATGACTTACGACTTTGAGACTATGATTTCAAGAAATAAAGATCATGTAAGAAGGATTTGTAGAAACCTAGGTCAATTACCATTTAGACCACTCCAGCCTAATGGTTGGTCAGATTTTGAAGAGGACTGGCTTTCTCCAGAATTTTTATTTAGAAGAATTGGCATTTTGAATGCATTAAAACAAAAAGGTAAACTAATTCATTTAGATAAAAGTTATTTAGATAGAATAATTGAATTAAATTTTGACAATGTCTCGGAGATAAAAACTTTTCTTGAAAAGGTTAATAATAATGAAGAAAGTGTTGCGCTTTTTAGTAGTAAATGGATGTTAAAGACATGAAAATTAATAGAAGACAATTTACATTAAGTTCAACAACACTCTTATTATCAGGGATGTTACCTCTTAAAGTTAATTCATCTATGATAGATAATAAAAAGAACCTGGTTATAATTATGTTAAGAGGTGCGATGGATGGTTTAACATCAGTTCCTTACATTCATGATAATATATTAGAAAAAGTAAGACCTGACATAGTTGTAAAAAAATTATTAGATTTAAATAGTGATTTTAGCCTCCATCCTAAACTTTCAGGTTTCCACAAATTATGGAAATCAAATGAAGCTTCAATTGTTCATGCAACAAATATTCCATATACTGGCAGGTCACATTTTGACGGTCAAAATTTAATGGAAAGTGGTGGTACAATACCTTATAAGTTAAAAACAGGATGGCTTGGAAGGGGAATTGATGTTGCTGGATTAGAAGGCTTGTCCATGTCCTTGCCTATGCCTTTATTATTAAGGGGTAAAGCAAATCAAGATAATTTTTTTCCTTCGAAGTTGAGTATGCCAACTAGAAATTTAGTTGATATATTAAAACATCATTATAATGACGAACCTCTATTAAAAAAATCATTTGATAAATTAATTAGTAGACCAATCTCTATGACTAAAGCTCCAAATAATAAAAATTTAAAAACACTTGCAAGGATTGCAGGTTCTGAGCTTAAAAAAATTGATGGTCCTCGAGTTGCTGTATTTGAAGTATTTGGTTTTGATACTCATGCTGCACAAGGGGGTGCAGATGGTGAGCATGGACAAAAACTTAAACAAGTAGATTATACATTTGATGTTTTGAAAAAAACTTTAGGTAATACTTTTAAAAATACTTTAATAATTACACTTACTGAATTTGGAAGAACATTAGTTCAAAATAATGGCTATGGAACAGAACATGGTTATGGTACCTCAATTCTTCTAGGTGGTGGTTTAGTAAAAAAATCTCAAGTCTATGCAGATTGGCCTGGTATTAAAAATAAAAATTTATTTGAAGGAAGAGATTTAAACTCTACCTTAGATGCTCGTTCTGTCTATTGTTCAGCAATGTCAGTGTGTTTTGATACGGACTTTCAATTGTTAAATAAAGAAGTTTTTCCCGATAAAAAATTAAATGATCTTACAAATATTTTATTTAAAGTATAATTATTATACTTTATTAATTGATCAATATTGATTAACTTTCTCTTAATGAAATTAGTCCGACACCGGATGCTTCGAAACCACCATCAACTGATAAATTTTGTCCAGTTATATAACTTGCTTTTTCAGAGGATAAGAAAAAAATTGCTTCAGCAATTTCATTTTCCATACCGTATCTGTTAAGTGGTATTGAATCATGGTAAGCTTTCACAATGTCAGGAGTGTGAACTGCTTGAGCTAATTTAGTCTTTACAGGCCCTGGTGAGACACAATTTACTCTGATCCCAAATTCTCCTAATTCTATAGCTTGTTGTTGAGTTAATTGAATAATTGCTGCTTTTGAAGTTCCATATGCAATCCTTAAAGTTGATGCTCTTAATCCAGATATTGATGCGACATTAATAATATTACCTTTAGTTTTTTTTAAATATTTAATTACATTTTGTGTTGTTAAAAATGTACCAATTAAATTTGTATCCATGATTTTACGCCAATTTTTAAATTTTACAGTTTCAATTTTTCCGAAATCAGCTATACCGGCATTATTTACTAAAATATCTATTCGTTTTCCCCATTTATAAATATCCTCAATCATACTTTTGTTTTTTTTGGGATCTGATATATCACAAATATATTTTAATAATTTGTCATTTTTTAATTTAAGTTTATTAACTTCATTTCTGTCTCTATCAACTATTACAACCTTTTAATTTTGTTTTAAGAATATTTTAGCTGTAGCAAGACCAATGCCTCTTGCAGCACCTGTTATTATTACTACTTTATCCATAAAGTTTTACCATGTTTCGCCGAATGGTCTTAACTCTACTCGAAAAGACCATGTTGATTTATCCTGAATCACTGTTTTATACATTTCTTCTGCTATTGCAGTTGGTTTTGAAAAATAATCGTCTGGTTTGTCCGGTTGCATGTAAGGACGTGTTCTTGGAGTATCGATAGCAGCGTCAATAATAAAATAAGCAACGTGTATACCTTTAGGACCAAACTCTCTTGCAATTGATTCAGCCAAAATTCTTTGAGCTGCTTTTGTAGACGCAAAAAACCCCCAATGTGATTTACCTCTAGTTGCTGCAGTATTACCAGTTATTAAAATACTTCCTTTTTTTTTGGACAACATACTTGGCAAAGTTTCTCTTACAAGATGTAATAGGGCTGTTGTATTTACTCTAAAATTAACTTCTAAATCATCAGGATTTAATTTTAATATACTTCCTCTTGATGCGCTTGGAGCATTATGTATTACAACATCTGCAGGACCTAAATTATTTTTTATTTTCTTTAAGGTTTTTTTAAACTTTTCCAAATCACCTACATCACAAGGATAGGAAAAAATGTTTTTATATTTTTTTTCTAAATCATTTAAATTTTTTTTATTCCTTGCAATCATTGCAACTTTATATTTTTTTTTACCAAAAAGTTTTGCTATTTCAGCGCCAGTTCCTTTGTCAGGACCAACTCCAGTAACGATACAAACTTTTTCTTTTTCAGACATCGAAACAATCTTGTTTGTATAAAGTATCTCGCCACCTTATTGTATTTGGCAATGTTTTTGGTATTTCAAATTTTAACAATTCACATGATTTAAAAATTGAATATCCCGTTATATCAGCAATTGTAAATTGTTCGCCACAAATGAATTTATTTTTTTCAAGATGTTGATCAATTCTTTTAAAAAGCAATTCGATCATTTGTATACCTCTTTCTACAATTTCCGGCATTTGTTTAATATCATTTCTTGTACCTGCTAATACTCTATTAACAAAAAATGATGATTTGTTTCTTATTGCATTCCCTAAAGGAGAATAGCCGTCTAATTCTAACCTTCTGTTCCACATATCAATATATGCTCTCATCCTAGGTGTGGACCCAAACAAAGTAGGTTCTGGAAAATGTTGCTCTTCTAAATATCTACAAATACTTATACTTTCAGAGATTATTGTATTATCATCGAGTTGAAGAAAGGGGACGCAATTAAATGGATTCATAGATTTGAAAGGCTCTTTGAATTGTTCGCCTTCTCTAACATTAATTTCTTGTTCTGGTATTTCTTTATTTTTAAACTTTAAAAAAATTTTCACTCTTCTTCCATTTGGAGCAAGTGTAAAATTATATAATTTCATTTTTAATCCTATGTTTTGATTTTGTATCCTGTTTTAAAAATTCTCCATATAATTATTATACATAGTAAAATAAACAAAGAAATTGAAAATATACTTATTAAAATATTAACTTCACCTGTACCAAAAAAAGAATATCTAAAACCAGATACAAGATAAAATATAGGGTTTAATAATGTAATTGTTTGCCAAAAATCTGGAAGCACATCAATGGTATAAAAACTACCTCCTAAAAAAACTAATGGTGTGATAATTATCATTGGCACAAAATTTATTTGTTCAAAATTGTCTGAAACAATTCCAATAATAAAACCTAATAAACTAAATGATACACAGGATAATAACAGCATACACAACATCAAAATTGGAAATTTGATATTAAGATCAACAAAAAAAGTTGAGGTTATTAAAATTAGTAATCCAAGACAAAATGATTTAGTTGCAGAAGCACCAACATAACCAATAACAATTTCAACATATGAAATTGGGGCTGATAAAATTTCATAAGTAGTACCTAGAAATTTGGGAAAAAATATGCCAAATGAGGCGTTATTTACACTTTGCATTGAAATAGTTAAAATAACTAAACCAGGTACTATAAATGCTCCGTAAGGTATTTCATTTGTAAAGTTTATGTTATTTCCAATCGCTGTTCCAAAGACAATAAAATATAAAACAGTTGATAATATTGGAGAAATAAGACTTTGGATAAGTGTTCTAAATGTCCGAGACATTTCAAAAATATAAATAGCTTTAATAGATCTAAAATTAATCATTTTTTAAAATCTCAACAAATATTTGTTCAAGATTAGATTGTTTAGTCTGAACATCTATTAACTCAATTCCAGTTTTTTTTATCTCATTCAGCAAAGTAGTTATACCTGTTTTTTTCTTATTAGGGCTATAATCATATTCTAAATTTTTTTTATCTTTGCTAATACGAAGTTTAAATTTTCCTAGAGCTTTGTCTATTTTGTTAATTTTACTATTTGTATGAATTATTAATGTTTTTTTACTCATTCTATCTATTAAATTATCCTTCTTATCAATTAATAAAATTTTCCCATTGTTAATTACAGCAATTCTGTTTGCCATTAATTCTGCTTCTTCAATATAATGAGTAGTTAAAATAATTGTTACCCCACTATTTTGGAGGTTTTTGATAGTATTCCACATATCCTTTCTAAGCTCGACGTCTACGCCGGCTGTTGGTTCATCCAAAAACAGGACATCTGGTTCATGACTTAATGCCTTGGCAATTAAAACTCTTCTTTTCATTCCGCCAGAAAGAGATCTAATGATTTGATCTTTTTTTTCCCATAAACTTAATTTTTTTAGTAAATTTTCAATATATTTTTCGTTAGGTTTTTTACCAAATAATTGTCTTGAAAAATTTACTGTATTGATAACTTTTTCAAAAGGTTCAAAAGATAATTCTTGAGGTACTATACCAATGCATTTTCTGGCTTCTCTATAATTTTCTACTACATCAAAACCTTTAACTTTTATATCCCCAGATGTAATAGAAGATATTCCGCATATATTGGATATTAATGTAGTTTTACCGGCACCATTTGGTCCTAACAATGCAATTATCTCACCTTTAAAAATATTAAGATTTACATCATCTAAAGCAACTTTATTATCTTTATATATCTTTCTAAGATTTTTGATTTCTATTATAGTTTGCATATAAAATTAGAATTAATATTATTTGATAATAACATATACACAAAATATTTATTTAGAAGTAAAAAGTTGAAAGAGTTATATATAACTGGTGCTGGTGTTAGTTCAGCAAGTGGGATACCTACATTTAGAGGAAGTGATGGATTTTGGACAGTAGGTAGCGTTAATTATACACCACAAGAAATGGCAACTAGATATATGTATGAAAATCATCCAGACCAATTTTTACTATGGTATTTTAAAAGATTTATCGCATATAAGGATGCAAAACCAAATTCTGTACATAAGTGGCTGTCTGACAAAAAGCTTATAACTCAAAATATTGACGGTTTAGACGCTAAGGCTGGGAATAAAAATTATATAAGTATTCATGGAAGATTAGATCAATTAATAACTTATAAAGATGAATTGGAATTTCAAAAACCTATTGATGCAAAGTGGAACGAAATTGACTCATCACTTGAAGATAATAAATTAATTTTATCCTTGTTTGACAAATTTAAAATTTTAGAAACCAACAATTTTAAACCTAAATTAAAATTTTCCTTGAAACCATTTGTATTATTATTTGATGAAATGTATACAGAAATTTATAGATTTTCTGAAGCTGAAGAATGGATGAATGCAGCAAAAAAAATGATATTTATTGGCACGTCCTTTAGTGTAAATATTACATCAATTGCATTAAGAATAGGTATGTCAAATAATATACCAATTGAAATTGTTGACCCTAAACCAATGAAATTAAACT
>CACMRG010000030.1 GCA_902616005.1 uncultured SAR116 cluster alpha proteobacterium | reverse complement strand
AATTAGATGTTTTTTGGCTACCATTTAAAGTAAATGAGTTAACAAAATCAATGTCACCAATAAAAATATATGAAGTTCTGAGTGCAGGAATGCCTATAGTGTCAGAAAGCCTCCAGGAATGTAAAAATATTACACAAGAGCACATTTTATTTTGCTCAAATGTCAAGCAACATATTAAAAATCTAAAACTTGCAATAAAAACAGATAGTATTGAGAAGATCAAATTGAGAATAAACTTTGTTAAACCGTATTCTTGGGATAATAGATATAATAATTTTAAAAAATTTTTAAAATTGGATGAAGAAGAATGATTGATAAAAGTAATGATAAATTAAAAAAACAAATTAAAAATTGGTGGTCCAACCATTCACAAGATTATGTTGACCCAGGAAAAAAAGATCATACAGGAGTAAAAAAAAATTTAAGTGATGAAGAATTAACCAAATTTTTGAATGATAACGACAAAAACTTTTATGAAGATGCTTATTTTGCTCAAAAATATGGAAGTGAACTATTTTCAAATTTGATACCTAAAAATATTAAAAATAAAAAAATACTTGAAATTGGTTGTGGTTTGGGTTCTCACTCAGAAATTTTTGCTAAAAAAAAGGCAAACCTTACTAGCATTGACCTCGCACCCACGTCAATAGAGATAACTAGAAAAAGATTAGAATTAAAAGAACTAAAGGGAAATATAATTGAAGCTGATGCAGAAAAACTCCCTTTCCCTGATAACTATTTTGATATTATATGGAGTTGGGGGGTAATTCATCATAGCCCAAACACTAAACAATGTGCTAAAGAAATCACTAGGGTATTATCAAAGCAAGGTAAGTTATATATTATGTTATATAATAAAAATTCTTTATATAACTGGATAAATGTTATTTTGAGATATGGTGTATTAAAAGGGCAATTATTAAAAATGAGTATTCAAGATTTGCACAATAGGTATACGGATGGAAAGTCAAATTTAGGTGCACCACTTTCGAAATACTTTACTAGAGATCAGATAAAAAATTATCTTTTTCCAAAACTTAGAATTTTATCGCAACATGCTTATGAAAAAAAACATGCTTTTTCATTTTGGGTTCCACCAAAATTTAGAAGAAAATTTGAAAAATTAATTCCAGATTTTATTTATACCTTTTTGTGGTCAAGGTTAGGATTTTTATTATTTACAATAGCTGAAAAAAACGAGAAATAAAATGGGTGGAGGTTATGGAAAAAAGTTTGAGGATCATATTTTATTTAAAAATAAAATCATAAAAAATCTATTTTTTAAATATATTTATCCACCAATGCCAACATTTAATTCTATAGAAAGAAACATCATTGAGAATATTCAAAGTAAAATTTTTGGAAAAAAAAAGAAAGTTTTGAATTTTGGGTGCGGCATTTCAACTGGTAGTGGAAAAATAATATGGAAGACGGATTTAGTGTATGACTGTGACATAATACACTGTGATGTTCTTTTACAAGGAGAAGTCTCTGTAGTGGCTGATGCACACTTTTTGCCATTTAAAAGTAATTCATTTGATAGCATTATTTGTCAAGCTGTAATTGAACATTTGCATGATCCAATATTATTTGTGAAAGAGATGCATAGAGTTTTAAAACCATCTGGGTGTATCTATAGCGAAGTACCATTTCTACAAGGATTTCATGCAGATCCACATGATTTTCAAAGATATACTTTGGAAGGGCTTAAGATATTGTTTAAGAAATTTAAAATTATAAATTATGGGGTGTCTGTAGGGCCTTTTTGTACCCTTGTATGGTTTTTAAGGGACGCTACAAGTTCTTTTTTCTCAAACAGATATTTTTTTAATTTTGTTAGATTTTTTATTTCATGGTTATTATCACCAATAAGATTTTTAGATCTCTTTATAAGGAAAAAACCATTATTTGAAAGATTGGCATGTGAAAATTATATTTTAGTAAAAAAACCTTATTATGAAGAATAAATTAAAAAATAGAAATATTCTTGTTTTATCACCAAGTGAATGGTCTGATAATGCTGTATCTAATATGCATATTTCATCACAATTAAGTCTAAAAAATAAGGTTGTCTATTTAGAAACAATTGGTGGAAGATTCCCTAAATTGTCAGAAATAGGAAGAGTTTTTCGCCGTATCGTTAGTTTTTTTGGTTTAAGTAGAAAACATAAAATTCAAAAAGGTCTTAATCCTAATAATGTAATTATTGAAAGTCCTTTAGCAATTCCAATTTATAACTTGCCAATTTTGGACAAGATTAATAAAAAAATTTTAAATTTTCAAATTAAGAAAATATTAAAAAAAAATAATTTTACTGATACTATAATTTGGTGTTTTTCTCCAAGATGGGAAGATGTAATTAATGAACTAGACTATAATATTTTAATCTTTCATTGTGTTGATGCATTAAATACCTATGATAGTTCAAATGAATTTTATAATAAATTTAAAAGAATTGTTAAAAAGAGTGATATTGTTTTAACACCTAATAAATTACTAGAAAAAGATTTAAAAAAAATTAATCATAAAACTAAACGAATTCCTCATGGCTGTGATGACAGATATTTAGATCGTTTTTTTAAAATAGAAAGTTCATCTGAACTGAGTAAAATTAAAAAACCAATTGCAATTTATGTTGGAACTCTTGCGAATTGGGTTGATTACAATTTGTTAATTGATGTGGTTTCAAAAAACAAAAAAATATCATTTGTTTTAATTGGTTATATTCATGCTCTAGCGCCAAAAAATAAAATTACAAAATTACTAAATTTTTCTAATGTATATCATTTAGGGTATAAAAAATTTGAGTTTTTATCTAGTTATATAAGAATGAGTGATGTTTGTATTGTGCCGTACGACCAAAATAACAAACACATCCAGTATTCTACACCGACAAAATTTTTAGATTATCTTGCTTCTGGATTGCCAATAATTTCTACAAGTTTCCCTGATGCATATAGTTATAAAGATATGATTTATATTGCAAAAAATGCAACAAAATTTTCAAATTTTCTAGATGTTGCAACAGGAGAAAAATCAAAAAGCATTGTCCAAAAAAGGAAAAACTTTGCCAAACAAAATGCTTGGAATATCCAGATAAGCAAAATGGAAATGGAAATATTAAATATTATAAATTAAATCAATGAATAAGATATTTTTATATTATTTCTCTAATGCTATTTCATTTATTCCAGGGTTAATTTTTATATTTGGTGGGAAATATTTTTTAGAAGATTTTGAGTTTACTAACTTTGTGAAAGAAAAAACAATTATAGTTTTTTTTACTGCTATATTATCTATGGGGTTATCCCAAGCAGTAAATTATTTAAGAAGTTATCAAACTAACCTTAAGCTAATAATATTTCATATACAAATATTTCATATTATCTCAGCATTTTTATTAATAGCATTACTTATATTTTGTAAAATATATTCTGAATGGTTTGGGTTTCTATCTATTTTAGATTGCGTAAACATTAGTTTAATAATATTTTTAATTCTTTGTAATTCTGAAATGTTAAATACGTTACGAATAACAAGTTTTCACATTAAGTTTTTTGAATTAATTTTACTTAGAGTAGCTATATCAATTATTATTTATTTTATATATTTTGACTATCTAATTTCTTTACTAATATCAGAGACAATAATTTTTGTTTTTTTCTATAGAAATAACTTTAATAATAACATTAAAAAGCTCTCTTATAAAACATTTTTAAAAATCGTAAATAAAGGGCTTCCGTTTGTTTTAATTATATCTATGATGCCTTCATTATTGTTTTTAACAAAATATAGTTTAGGTTTTATTGAAAAAAAACCGAATATTTTAATAAATGACTTTGAAATTATTTTTACAATTTGTAATATTTTTTTCTTTTTAAGTATCGGCCCTTTGAAAACTTTTTTATTTCCTTTAATGGTTAGGTCAGAAAAAACTAAAAAAGCTAGACCAAACTTTAATGAAAATTTTCTTTTATTTAATATCTTGTGTACTTATTTGGTAATAAAAATATTTTTCTTTTTCAGCATACACCTTTTTGAGTTTATTGAAATGGATATCGATCTATTAGCTTCTTCTTTAGATGTAAATTTAATACAATTATTCACAGCAATTGGGGTATCTCATATTTTTTGGATAAGTCGGCTTTATGAAAAAGGTGAAATAAAAAAAATGACTTTACCATTTATCATTTCTATAATAGTCTCAGTAATTGTATCTTATATAGGTGTTTATCTTAATTCAACAACAATTATAATCACCTCTTGTGTTTTGGGAGTTTGGATATTTTTCTTTTTAGGTATTTTTTTTGAAAATAAAAATGGTATTTATAAACGAATTGTTTTAATGGTTATTATGAGTTTATTAGTTTTGTATTGATTTAAAATGATAAAAAAAACTGTAAGATATTTTATAGGATTAATTCTAAAACAGTTTAATTACAAATTAGAACCATGTAATTTTTATTCTTGGCCACACGAGGATAAATATTTTAAAAAAATATTTGAAAAGCAAATGGTATTTGGTTGGAAAGATGATGGGCCAAAAGTTCATAAAATGTATCAGATATATCAATTGAGTCAACTAACCAATAAGTTAGAAGGCGAATGGGCAGAAGTTGGAGTTTTTAAAGGAGCAACAGCTTTTCTTTTAGCGTCTCTACTTAAAGACCTTGGTTTGTCAAAAAAAAAAAATATATACCTTTTTGATTCATTCAAAGGTTTATCAAAACCAAGTAAATTAGATGGTAATATTTTTTCTCAAGGAGATTATTTTTGCTCTGAGCAACAAGTAAGAAATAATTTAAAAACATTTAATTTTATTAAATATAAAAATAATTGGATACCTTATTGTTTTAAAAATTGTGAAAAATTAAAATTTTCTCTAGTTCATATTGATGTTGATTTATATGGCCCAACATTTAAAGCATTAGAATTTTTTGTACCAAGAATAGTTAAAAATGGTATTATCATTTTTGATGATTATGGTTTACATCATGCTAAAGGAACTAAGTTATCAATAGATAAATTCTATAATAAAAATAAAAATTCTTTCATTCATTGGAGATTGCCTTATGGTCAGTCTGCACTCATTAAAAGATAAATTTAAATTAATATATTTAGAACTTCGTCAAATTGGGTTTCTTAATTTTATTTTAAAAATTCCTTCTTATTTAGAAAAAAAAATTAATTTTTTTTTTATAGACAATATTAGAGAAAAAATTTTTTTACAGTCTGAAGTTAAACTTCAAACTCTTACATTTAATGTAAACAGAAAATTTTATTACGAACCATATGCTAAGAATTTTAAAAAGTTTAAAAACTTAATTTACTATGCAAATTATTATTTAAAAGAACACTATTTTAGTAATCTTGATTTTAAAAAAATTGAAGAAAAAAAATTTGAAGATAAATTAGTTGGGATCGGTTTTATATGTCCAATAATACATGATTTTAGGGTTAAAACAAATTTAAGGCCAATATGGGATAAAGTAAGGTCACATCATTTTTTATGTTTATATTTAACTTATCTTATAACAAAAGATAAAAGATATTATAATAAACTAATTGACGAAATTGACATTCATTTAAATAAGAAAAATTATTTAAAAAACTATTTATGGTCAGATGCACTTAATTTATCAATCCGCTCGATAAATATTTTAACTTTGCTACAGATTATTAAAAAAAAAGATAAAGAACTTAAGAAAAAAATTATGAGTTTATATTTGATCACTTGTGAAGGAATATCTTTAACTAGATCAAAAAAAACTTCCATAATAAATAATCATTATTTTTGTGAAAGTTTAGCTTTAATGTTATTTTTCAATTTAACAAATGATAGGATTAAATTAGAACAGGAGTTTAAAAACTTTAAAAATTGTATAATAACAATATTTTATAGTAATGGATGTAACTACGAAGGCTCATTATTATACCAAAGATTGTTTTTAGAATTTTTATTAATTTCTCAATATTTTTGGTCAATGTCTGGACAAAAAAAATATCACAAAAAAAAGATGATATCTTTAATAAAAAAAATATGGAGTTATTCTCATGATATAACAGGTGAGAATGGTGTTTTTAAACAATTTGGTGATGTTGATTTTACCCAAGTCATTAAAGTTGACACTGAGAATGTATTTAAAATAAATGAATTAAACAATCTTTATGAGTATCTAGTTGATATAAAGAAAAACATAAAAAGTTTAATAAGTTTATATTTAGAACCACACAAAAAAAATAACCAGTTTAATCATAAAAAAGAATTTTATGCATTACCAGGTTACTCAAGAATTAAATTTGAAAATAATTTTGAAATGTGGATCGATACTGATTATCCTGGACTTGGTAAAAGAGGTGTAGGAGGTCACGGACATAATGATGTAACTTCTATAATCATAGATTTAAATGGTAAAGAATTTATATGTGATCACGGTGTCTCTTCATACTTTATTGATATAAGAAAAAGAAACTTGGAACGATCTTCATTTAATCATAATGTGATTAATAGAAAAGGATTTCAACAAAGTAGACTATTAGAAAAATATTTTTTAGAGCCAGGTATTTCTCAAATAGATCTTCTTAAAAAAAATAATAAAGGTATTTTATCTTTAGTGGTTGCGTATAAAATAAAATACTCTGATGATGTTATTTTAAACTGTAAGAGAAAAATTTTTTATAATTCAAACATATTAAAAATCATAGATGTAATTATTTCAAAATCAGATGTTGAATTAAACCAAACATGGAATTTTAATTTAGAAAAATTTTTGTTTAAACGAAGAAATCAATTAATCTTTAAAGATTGTTATGTAAGTTATTTGAGTAAAATAAAAAAGAAAAGCAGTAGCTCAATTAAAACTCTTAATCATTATAAAAATGCCTACAAGCAACTTAAATTAATTCTTCCACTAAAACAAAAAAAAATTAATAGTGATTTCACCTATTATGGGCAATTAAAATTAGATATTCAGTAAACAATAAGTTAGAATTTCCAATAGATGAATTTAAATTATAAAAAAGGTTTGATCTGTGAGTTGTTCAATATTTTTAAAGAAGGAACTTTTTTTGGTGTTATTATATATATTATTTTTAAATCAAAAATTAAATTTTTTAAAATATTTAATATACTCAATAGAAAAAATAGTAAAAGTTTAGCTCTTGTTGGAGCAGGTTCACATCAAGTATCAATAAATTTACCATGTGCGATTAAATCTAATTTTTTTATTGATTATATTTTTACAAATGGTAGTATTTCAAGTCATTATTTATCTAATTTATTAAAGTATTCACAAGTTCAAGATAAATTAAAAAAAATAATTAGATCAGATGCTGTTTTGATTGGTTCACCACATAACTTACATCCAAAACATTTAAAATTTTTTAGCAATAAAAACATTTATATTTATTGTGAAAAACCTGTGGCTATTGATCAAAAAGGAATAGATTTGTTAAAAAGTTATCTTGATAACAAAAAAATAATGGTCGGTTTTAATAGAAGATTTGCACCATTAATAATTAAATTAAAAAAATCAAAAATATTTAGTGGGGAAACATTAGAAATAAATTATTATGTTAATTTTGGAAATATGGTAAATAATTCTCTTACTGATTTAAAAATAGGAGGAGGTCGGCTTATTGGCACTTGTTGTCATTATGTTGATTTAATTTCATACATATGTGAAAGTGAAATTGAGTATGTATCTGCATTTGGTTCAAGTAAAAATAATGAGATTTCCGAAAATAATTTTACATCAATTTTTAAATTGAAAAATGGTTCTGTTGCTAATTTAAATTTTACTAGTTCAGGAAATAGAAAAATATTTCCAAAAGAAAGCATTTATATATCTGGTGGTGGAAATTTAGCTAGAATTTATAATTTTGAAACTCTTTACTTAAATAAAAGGAAGTTTAAAAATTATAGAAATTCGTATGGAAGCTTAAATGCATGGAAAAAATTTTACAATGCAGTAAGTAATAATTTGAAAACTGAAATAACTTTAGCTGATGGAATTAAAGCCACAGAAATAACATTAGCAATAAAAAAAAGCTTAAATAATAATGGTAAAATACAAAAATTATAAATTTATATTAAAAAACTATAGAGAATTATAAATGAATGTTGCTTTTATTGGATGTGGTTTTGTAGCAGATTTTTATATGGCCACTATTAATCATTACAAACAATTAAATCTAATTAAAGTTTATGATAAAAATAAAGAAAGACTTAAACAGTTTTGTGATTACTACGGCGTAAACCCTGTTAAAAGTGTAAATGAAATTTTAAAAGATGATACTATTGAACTGATAATTAATCTAACTAATCCTACAGAACATTTCAATGTCACTTATCGTTCTCTTGAAAATAACAAACATGTTTACACTGAAAAACCTCTAAGTATGAATTTTAAAGATGCCAAATATTTATATGATTTCGCTAAAAGTAAAAAACTAAAGTTATCTTCAGCACCTTCTAGTGTTCTTAACAAAGTTGCTAAAACAGTAGAAATTGCATTAAAAGAAAATAAAATAGGAAAAGTAAGACTCATTTACGCTAATTTTGATGCAGGAATGACCCACAAAATGAAGCCTTGGAATTGGAAAACACCATCTGGTGCCTTTTGGCCAGCACAAGACGAGTTTGACACAGGATGTACTTATGAACACGCTGGATATTTGTTGACTTGGCTTTATCAATTTTTTGGACCAGCTAAGTCTGTAACGTCTTTTTCAAAGTGTCTTTTAAGAGATAAGGATATAAAGACAAAATTAAACACCCCAGATTTTTCTGTTGGTTGTATCGAGTATAAAAACGTAGTTGCAAGGGTAACCTTAAGTATAGTTGCTCCGTTAGATCGTAGTATGACAATAGTAGGTACTGAAGGTATTTTGTATGTTCCTGACGTTAGAAATGACAATAGTTCTGTCTACATTAAAAAAATCCCATCAAGTAAACTTGAAGCAGCCTTGGAGTACAGAATTAATCACTATAAATCAAAATTTGAAAACGTTGTTAATTTTTTTCCTTGGAATTGGGGAAATAGTTGGAGATTTTTAAAAAATTATCCCTTAATTAAAAAAACTAAGGAAGTGAGCTCAGGAAACTATAAACCTGTTGATTTTTGTAACGGACCTGCAGAATTAGTTGATAGTATCGAAGAAAAAAGAGATTGTGTTCTTTCACCAGAAATGGCTTTAAATATTACTGAAATAATTGAAATTCTTCAGTATCCAGAAAAATTTAAAAATAAAAAAGAATTACTTTCTTACTCAAAAATAAAAGTTTGAATATTTATAGTTGTGAATTGTTATGTGTGGAATTGTAGGAATTATTGATTTTAAAGAAAAATATAATTCGATAGAAACTTTTCAACATTTAAATAATATGTCTAAAGAACAAGAGCATAGGGGTCCTGATAATTTTAATTTTTGGATTGACAAAAACAATAAAGTTTCATTTGGGTTTCAAAGACTTGCCATTCAAGATTTATCATCTAATGGCAATCAACCGATGGAATCAAATTGTAAAAGGTACGTCATAATATTTAATGGTGAAATTTATAATTTTCAGGATTTAAAATTAATTTTAGAGAGTAAAGGAGTGATTTTTAAAAGTTGCTCTGATACAGAAGTTTTATTATCTGCTATTAGTGAATGGGGTTTAGTCGACACTGTTGAAAAAATTTGTGGCATGTATGCTTTTTCAGTTTGGGATAAGAAACTAAAGTTACTTCACTTAATAAGAGATAGAGTTGGCGAAAAGCCTCTATATTATGGATGGCAAGACAATTTTTTTGTTTTTGCTTCAGAATTAAAAGCAATAAAAAAACATCCATCTTTTATTGGTAAAATAAATAACAAAGCTGTTTTATTGCAACTTAAATTTGGTAATGTTCCAGCTCCATTATCAATTTATAAAAATATTTATAAACTTGAACCTTCATCAATTTTAACACTTAAGGTAAATTCTTTAGAGGATACAAAAAATAGTTTAAAAATTAAAAAATACTGGATTCCTAAAGTTCAAAATTTAAATAAAAATATAGATAGCAATTTTGTTTTATGCCAGACAAAAAAAAAATTAATGGATGCTATTAAAAGACAATGTATTTCGGATGTCCCTTTAGGAACATTCCTTTCTGGAGGCATTGACTCATCTTTAATTACTGCTTTGATAAAGAAAAATTATGATAAAAAAATAAAAACCTTTAGTATAGGCTTTAATCATCAAACTTTTAATGAGGCAACACACTCTAGAGAAATTGCCAAATTTTTAGCTACTGATCACCATGAATTATATATTAATTCTAAAGATGCTTTAAAAATAGTTCCAAGTTTAAGTGAAATTTATGATGAACCATTTTCAGATGCTTCACAAATTCCAACACTAATACTATCAAAATTTGCCAAGCAAAAAATTACTGTTGCATTAACAGGGGATGGTGGAGATGAATTATTTGGTGGTTATAATAGGCATATCTATGGACCTAATATTTTTAAAAAATATAGTAAAACCCCAGACCATTTAAAAAAATTACTTAGATTTTTTGTAGACAATATACCGCAGTCTTTTCTCAACTCTATCTCATCTATTTCAAATATACCTGATTTAAAAGAAAAGATTTATAAGATTTTAAACGCAATTGAAGCAAAAAATTTTTTGGAATTTTATTTTAAACTTTTATCTGGTGAAAATGAAAAAACTGATAGTGTAGGTTTAACACATCTAAGATCACAGTTAGTTTTTAATAAAAAAATATCTTTAAATGAACAATTAATGTTATGGGATTTACTATATTATTTACCAAATTCTGTTTTAGTAAAGGTAGATCGAGCTGCCATGGCGAATAGTTTAGAAACACGCTCTCCTTTTTTGGATCATAATGTTATTGAGCACTCATTAAATCTTCCAAGCAATTTCAAAGTTAAAGGAAAAATTAGTAAATGGGCTCTAAAAAAGATTTTATATAATCATATTCCTAGAAAGTATTTTGAAAGACCAAAATCAGGATTTACCATTCCTATTAAAGCCTGGTTAGAAGGATCTTTAAATGAATGGTCTAATGATATATTAGATATTTCTAAAATAAAAAAACAAGGTTATTTAGATGATTATCATATAAATTTAATAAAACTGTTTAAAGCTAAAAATGTTAAAATAGATTATTATAAGTTATGGAATATTTTAACTTTTCAATCTTGGTTGAATAAACGATGATAAATTAGTTTATAAGAAATAATTTCAAATGCTTTAATATGTATTCTACTTGCGATTTAATTGAATATCTATAGTTTAAATTTATCTCAGGATTTTTAGGTTTTTCATAAATACTATCTATCCCAGTAAAGTTAGGTATTAAACCTTTCTTAGCTTTTTTGTATAGCCCTTTTGGATCTCTTTTTTGGCAAATTTCAATAGGCGTGTCGCAGAATATTTCAATAAAATCACCCTCATCAAATAAGTTTCTAGCCATTTCTCTATCTTTTTTAAATGGTGAAATAAATGAAGTTATAACAACAATTCCAGCGTCAAAAAATAATTTTGAAACTTCTGCAATTCTTCTAATATTTTCAATTCTATCTTCATCTGAAAAATTAAGGTCTTTATTTAATCCATGTCTTATATTATCGCCATCTAGTATATATGTATGTATTCCTAATTTATGTAACTCTTTGGCTAATTCATTAGCTATTGTTGATTTTCCTGATCCTGATAATCCTGTAAACCATAAAACTTTTGAAAGATGGCCATATAACTCTTGCCTCTTAGATTTATTAATATCAAATGTTTGAAAATGTAAATTATTACTTCTTCTCAGCTGAAATTCTATCATACCACAGCCCAAAGTTTCATAATTTAGAATATCTATTAAAATAAAAGATCCTAATTCTTTTGACTTATTATATGCTAAAAAATTGATGGCTTCATCAGTACATAGTTGTATTTTTGCAATATCATTAGTTTGAACTTTCTTTGAGTACAGTTTTTTATCACTAGTTATATCGATTAGATATTTTATTGTATTAATTTCACATTTAACCTCTTTATTATTTATTTTAAGTAAGTATGATCTTCCAGCATAAGCAGGTTTATTAGAAAACCAAACAATAGTAGCCTGAAACATGTTAGAGTATTCAATATCGGTGTTTTCAGATGTGATAATATTTCCTCTTGAAATATCAATATCTTCTTTAAGTTCAAGAGTAACATTGTCACCAACATTAGCTTTAAGTGACTTATTAAAGCCAGACCAAATATTTTTAATAGAAGCACTTATTTTATCTGGGTGAACTAAAACTTTTTGACCTTTTGTTAGAGCTCCAGATAAAACTTTGCCACAGTACCCTCTGAAATTTGAGTTAGGGCGGTTAACTAATTGTACTGAGAAAATTGAACTATCTATTGTTTTTTTTGAGGATCTTAATGTAATGTTTTCTAATTGTTCTAGTAAGTTACTTCCTAAAAACCATTTCATTTTTTTTGAATTTTTAGTTACATTATCACCGCTTAATGCTGAGATTGGTATAGATGAGACCTCATCAAAACTAAATTTTTCAACAAGTTTTAAAAATGAATTTGTAATTTTATAATACTTTTCTTTGTCATATTTTATTAAGTCCATTTTATTTATTAAAAGAATAACTTTTCTTATTCCGAGTGTATGACATATAACAGTATGTCTATAAGTTTGATCAATAATACCTTTTCTTGAGTCAACAAGAATTAGAGCAAGAGACGCATTAGATGCTCCAGTTACCATGTTTTTCGTGTATTGAAAGTGTCCAGGAGCATCAATTACCACAAATTTTTTTTTATTTGTAGAAAAAAATCTATAAGCTATATCTATGGTAATACCTTGCTCTCGTTCAGCAGACAAACCATCAACAGCATAAGACAAGTCTAAAATATTTTTATTATTTAATGATTTTGCTTTAAGGTCTTCAAGTTGATCATTACATATAGAATTTGTTTCGTATAACAATCGACCAATTAAGGTACTTTTTCCGTCATCAATAGAACCACATGTAATAAATTTTAAGAGCTGTTTTTTATTTACTGATTTTATAGATTGTTTAGAGCGCATAACAAACACAATTAAAAATAACCATCAATTTTTTTCATCTCCATAGAATTACTCTGGTCATTATCGATCAATCTACCCATTCTTTCTGATAAATTTGAATTTGATAATTCCTCAATTATTTCTTCAACATTTTTAGCGTTTGAAACTACTGCTCCAGTTAAAGGGTAGCATCCAAGTGTTCTAAATCTAATTTTTTTTATTTCTATTGAATCTCTTTTTGTGAGATTTAATCTTTCATCATCTATCATTAGCAGAATATTATTTCTTTTAATGACTGGTCTGAATTTGGAAAAATATAAGTCTACAATAGGTATTTTTTCAACTTTAATATAATTCCAAATATCTATCTCTGTCCAGTTTGAAAGCGGGAACACTCTCATAGTAGTATTATCTTTTAATTTAGCATTAAATAAACCCCATACTTCAGGTCTTTGTTTTTTAGGATTCCATTTATGATTATTATCTCTAAATGAAAAAATTCTTTCTTTTGCTCTACTTTTTTCTTCGTCTCTTCTTGCCCCAGCAAGAATAAAATCAAATTTATATTTATTTAAGGCTTTTTTTAAAGCTTGTGTCTTCATAATATCTGTATGAATATCTGAGGTAAAATCAATAGGATTTATCCCTTTTTTGCATCCTACTGGATTTGTAAAAGTTATTAATTTAATGTGTAATTCATTTTTTATGTATTCACGAAATTTATACATGCTTTTAAATTTCCACTTTGTATCTATATGAAGTAACGGGAATGGTATATTACCAGGATAAAAAGCTTTTTTTGCCAAATGTAGTAAAACGGAACTGTCTTTTCCAATAGAATAAAGCATTACAGGTTTATTTGATACAGCAGTTGCTTCTCTTATTATATGAATACTTTCATTTTCTAATTCTTTTAAGTAAGAATTTTTAGAAATTAATTTATTATTATATATATATTTTTTATAAGTACTTTCTTCAAAATATAACCCTTTGCAAAATTCAATTGATTTAAACTTGTAATTAAAGCTTTCAATTTCATTTAATTTCTTATCTAAAATTATTAATGTTGGTTTTTCAATAGTTT
>CACMRG010000029.1:12500-15188 GCA_902616005.1 uncultured SAR116 cluster alpha proteobacterium | reverse complement strand
CAGTAATATAATTTGTTATTAGATTACGTCTATGAATTTCGCGCAATTTACCATTTTTAAAAGATTAATTTATTAATCTCGTCAGTATATTGAGCAATTCAGTGACAACTTTTTTAATTAGAATATTTATTCTAGATCAAACTTAAGAGTTTGATCCTGGCTCAGAACGAACGCTGGCGGCATGCTTCAGACATGCAAGTCGAACGAGATCTTCGGATCTAGTGGCGCACGGGTGAGTAACGCGTGGGAACCTACCTTTCAGTTCGGGATAACAGTTGGAAACGACTGCTAATACCGTATACGCCCTCCGGGGGAAAGGTCAGCCGCTGAAAGAGGGGCCCGCGTCTGATTAGCTTGTTGGTAGGGTAAAAGCCTACCAAGGCTACGATCAGTAGCTGGTCTGAGAGGATGATCAGCCACACTGGGACTGAGACACGGCCCAGACTCCTACGGGAGGCAGCAGTCGGGAATATTGGACAATGGAGGAAACTCTGATCCAGCAATGCCGCGTGTGTGATGAAGGCCCTAGGGTTGTAAAGCACTTTCAACGGTGAAGATGATGACGGTAGCCGTAGAAGAAGCCCCGGCTAACTTCGTGCCAGCAGCCGCGGTAATACGAAGGGGGCGAGCGTTGTTCGGAATTATTGGGCGTAAAGGGCGCGCAGGCGGTTTGGATAGTTAGACGTGAAAGCCCTGGGCTTAACCTAGGAACTGCGTTTAATACTGCCAAACTAGAGAACTAGAGAGGATAGCGGAACTCCCAGTGTAGAGGTGAAATTCGTAGATATTGGGAAGAACATCAGTGGCGAAAGCGGCTGTCTGGCTAGTTTCTGACGCTGAGGCGCGAAAGCGTGGGGAGCAAACAGGATTAGATACCCTGGTAGTCCACGCCGTAAACGATGTGTGCTAGATGTTGGAAGGTTACCTTGCAGTGTCGCAGCTAACGCGTTAAGCACACCGCCTGGGAAGTACGGTCGCAAGATTAAAACTCAAAGGAATTGACGGGGGCCCGCACAAGCGGTGGAGCATGTGGTTTAATTCGAAGCAACGCGCAGAACCTTACCAGCCCTTGACATGTGGAGTTTGGTTATCAGAGATGATTTCCTTCAGTTCGGCTGGCTCCAACACAGGTGCTGCATGGCTGTCGTCAGCTCGTGTCGTGAGATGTTGGGTTAAGTCCCGCAACGAGCGCAACCCTCATCTTTAGTTGCCAGCAGTTCGGCTGGGCACTCTAGAGAAACTGCCTGGGATGACCAGGAGGAAGGCGAGGATGACGTCAAGTCCTCATGGCCCTTATGGGCTGGGCTACACACGTGCTACAATGGCGGTTACAGTGGGAAGCAAAAGGGTGACCTGGAGCTAATCCCCAAAGGCCGTCTCAGTTCGGATTGTTCTCTGCAACTCGAGAACATGAAGTCGGAATCGCTAGTAATCGTGGATCAGCACGCCACGGTGAATACGTTCCCGGGCCTTGTACACACCGCCCGTCACACCATGGGAGTTGGTTTTACCCGAAGACGATATCCTAACCTTTTGGGGGGAGTCGGCCACGGTAGGGTCAGCGACTGGGGTGAAGTCGTAACAAGGTAGCCGTAGGGGAACCTGCGGCTGGATCACCTCCTTTCTAAGGAATAAGTTATTTTTACTGTCCACAACTCTCTTCCATACGCATTGTAATTGGGGGGATAACTCCTCTATGGGCGATTAGCTCAGATGGTAGAGCACACCCCTGATAAGGGTGCGGTCGCTGGTTCAAGTCCAGCATCGCCCACCATAAACAATACGCGAGAGTGATTTAACAAATCTGTTTGATAATGTATGTGAAACTTCAAATATTAAATTTGATAATTTCTTTGGATTGTACAAGATATTTATTTGTATCAAAGCTGAAATATTTGGTCCGTCTGACCGATTTCTGCTTTCATGTACGGTCCGATCAAGTGTCTATAAGAGCATTTAGTGGATGCCTTGGCACAGAGAGGCGATGAAGGACGTGATACACTGCGATAAGCCATGGGTAGTTGTGAATAAGCTTTGATCCGTGGATTTCCGAATGGGGAAACCCAAACCAATAGGTTTATCCCGAAAGGGAGGCAAACCCAGTGAACTGAAATATCTAAGTAACTGGAGGAAAGGACATCAACCGAGACTCCGTTAGTAGTGACGAGCGAAAACGGACCAGGCCAGTGATTGTTTTAGGAAAAACCAGAATAACTTGGGAAAGTTAGCCATAGTGGGTGATAGCCCCGTATGGGTAAATTCCTTTTACAATCCTCGAGTAGGGCGGGACACGTGAAATCTTGCTTGAATATGGGGGGACCACCCTCCAAGCCTAAGTACTACTCTGTGACCGATAGTGAACAAGTACCGTGAGGGAAAGGTGAAAAGAACCCCGATGAGGGGAGTGAAACAGACCTGAAACTGAATGCTTACAAGCAGTTGGAGCAACATTAAGTTGTGACAGCGTACCTTTTGTATAATGGGTCAGCGAGTTAATTTATTGAGCAAGCTTAAGCCGTTAGGTGTAGGCGAAGCGAAAGCGAGTCTGAATAGGGCATTTAGTTCAATGGATTAGACCCGAAACCGGGTGATCTAGCTATGAGCAGGTTGAAGGTAAGGTAACACTTACTGGAGGACCGAACCCACGCATGTTGAAAAATGCGGGGATGACTTGTGGCTAGGGGTGAA
>CACMRG010000029.1:0-10000 GCA_902616005.1 uncultured SAR116 cluster alpha proteobacterium | reverse complement strand
CTGTATGCTTACTTTAGCCATTCCTTGTTCACTTAAACCTTGCATGGCTTTTAAAACTTCTAAATTTGAACCTGCTATACTTTTATTAGTAAAAGATTCAAATATAAAACCGTTGTTTTCTCCAGCTTTGAATAAGTAACGTTTATAATCTTCGCTTTCTAATTTACTTGAAACAGCATTTACAACTGCCCATAGTGAGGGAGCTAATAAGGTAAAACTTGTAACTCTTCCATACATTTATTTTTTTTCTGCAACTTGAATAGATGAAATGTAACTAGCCATTTTTTTTGACGAGTCTTCAAAAATATCTTTCATTTCATTTGATTCAAAAGCTCTGAACCATGAGAAAGAAGTCCATGCACCACTGGCATATAAAATATTACAAGCTGACTGTATCTCATCATCATCTTTACCAGCAATAACAGCTAAAAAATTATAATCTGGATGGGTGATCCATAAAAATTCACTCATTTCAACTTTAAATGCATCTATTAAAGGCTGAACTATTTCTCTTCTATCTTGTGGTTTGTTTAACATAGCTGCTGTATTTTCACTCGTAGTTTTACCCAATAAAATATATTTTTTCATATGTTCCTCTTATTTAAAAAATAATAATTTATCTAAATTATACAAACTTCCGATTTTGTAAGAAATCTCTGCCCTGTCCCATTATCAAGAGAGAACATGCCACCAATACCCTTAACAGCATCAATAATTAAATCTGTATGTTTCCATTTTTCGAATTGATCATCATTCATGTAAAAAGGGATACCACCTATTTCGCCTAGTTTAACGTCATTATCGCCAACAATATATTCAGATTGTAAGTAACACATTGGTGCGCTTCCATCACAACAACCACCTGATTGATGAAATAATAAATCAGGACCATATTTTTCTTTAAGCTTTTCTATTAACTTAATAGCCTCTGGTGTAGCAACAACTTTTGTATCACGTAAGATTTTCATAAAGCACTCCTTTTAAAAAAATCGGTATCATAATTAAATATGATACCGATTATTTAGTTATCTTTTAGAAAAAACCAAGAGCATTAGCATCATAAGAGACATGAACATTTTTAGTTTGTCTATAATGTTCTAACATCATTTTATGAGTTTCTCTTCCAATACCTGATTGTTTATAGCCACCAAAAGCAGCATGTGCAGGATAATCGTGATAACAATTTACCCATACTCTGCCCGCTTGAATTTCTCTTCCCATTCTAAAAGCTTGATTACCATTTCTTGTCCAAACACCTGCGCCTAAACCATACAATGTGTCATTAGCTATTTCTAATGCTTCAGCTTCATCTTTAAATGTAGTTACAGATACGACGGGACCAAAAATTTCTTCTTGGAAAATACGCATTTTGTTATTTCCTTTGAATACAGTTGGTTCGATATAATAACCATTAGCTAAACCATCAACAGATTTAATATTTCCACCAGCTAGAACATCAGCGCCTTCATCTTTACCAAGTTTCAAATAAGAGGAGATTTTTTCCATTTGCTCAGTAGAGGCTTGTGCACCAATCATAGTATCCATCTCAAGTGGGTTACCTTGTTTAATTGCAGATACCCTTTTAAGAGCTCTTTCCATAAATTTTTCATAGATTGACTCTTGGATTAATGCTCTACTTGGACAAGTACATACTTCACCCTGATTGAGGGCAAACATTGTGAAACCTTCTAAGCATTTATCAAAAAAAGCATCGTCAGAATCTAATACATTTTCGAAAAAAACATTTGGTGATTTTCCACCAAGCTCTAATGTAACAGGTATTAAATTTTGAGAAGCATATTGCATTATTAACCTTCCAGTTGTTGTCTCTCCTGTAAAAGCTACTTTAGCTACTCTTTTTGAAGATGCTAGGGGTTTTCCCGCTTCTAATCCATACCCACATACGATGTTTACAACTCCTGGTGGTATTAGATGTCCGATTAAGTCCATTAAAACCATTATAGATGCAGGTGTTTGTTCTGCAGGCTTTAATACTACACAATTTCCTGCTGCTAATGCCGGTGCAAGTTTCCAAACTGCCATTAGAATCGGAAAGTTCCAAGGTATAATTTGACCGACAACTCCAAGAGGCTCCTTAAAATGATAAGAATAAGTATTGGAATTAATTTCTGATATAGATCCTTCTTCAGCTCTAATGACACCTGCAAAATACCTAAAATGATCAATCGCTAAAGCTATATCAGCATTGATGGATTCTCTAATAGGCTTACCATTATCTAATGTTTCAGCTGCTGCTAATAGATTTACATTAGACTCCATAACATCAGCAATTTTATTTAACATATTAGCTCTCTCAGTCAGAGATGTTTTCCCCCACTTAGGGAAAGCAGCATGTGCTGCATCTAACGCTAAATTTACATCTTCTTCATTTGATCTAGCAATTTCACATAAAACTTCGCCTGAAATTGGCGTAGGATTATCAAAGTACTGTCCTGATTTTGGTGCAACGTACTTTCCATTAATAAAGTTGTTATATTTGTCCTTGAATGGAAAATCTATGTCTAAATGTTTTACATTTAATGCCGATGTAGACATAGCTCTACTTAAGTCATCCATTTTTTCCTCCTTAAATTAAGTTAATATAATAAAGATAATGAGAATCATTATTAGAGTCAAACAATGGTGTATGCTTTTTTAATTCATTATGATTAAAATTTTTTTTATCTTACTATCTAGTTTGAAAGGCATATAACCTTTGTATAAATTAAGATCTTATTATAATTTGGCTAAAAATTATTTTTTTCTTTGATTTTATAATTACACAACATTTGAAAATTATAGAAATTCTATAAAAAGTTTAGGCTAATAACCTGAAAGTAATAGATTTAAATTCTCCATTATTAATCAAAAAAGTTTTACAAAGTAATTATCTGAGTTAAGAATTTATTAATAGCAAAGTACTGTGTCACTATCTGTCGACAGTTGTAAAAGTTTATCGGGCATTGCGAATTCAGCATTAAAACCATTAAGTAAACTCTCATCATATCCTCTGGCTTTAGCAGACATGCCAGAAACATATAGTTTAATATTATTTTCTTTTAAATCATCTAAATGATTTTTTAAATCTCCTGTTCCCTGACCAACTACTTCACCTTCACTTTTTATATTTAACAAATGTGTTCCATCAGCACCCAGGAATAATTTAACTTCATACCCTTTTTTGAATGCAGTAATAGCTACTAACATTCCAAGGGTAGCTTTATTTTTTAGGTCAGGACCACTATGTATATGAATTAGGAATTTTGACATTTGAAATCTCCTCATCTACGAATTATGTATTTTATACTTCCATTAGTCAGATAAATTTAAAATTGCAATTAAGTCAAATAAATTAATTTAATTAATTTGTTTATTTTTATATCTATCTTTGACTCACGTAGATTATCTTAATTGAGGAAAAAAATAAGAAGTTTGCAAAATAATTTGTTGATGATTGAGATATAAAAAAACAAATAATTTTTAGAGTGAATTTCTTTTAAACTTCTGTAATGAATATATAAAAAATTAAAATTAAAATAGTTTGAAGGATTATTTTTTTTTGTTATGGGGATCGTTTTTGGGTAAAATGTTTTTAATATAATCTCTTTTTTTCCATTCAGGTGCTGGAGGAACTTCTTGTCCTTCTCTTGGAACGTATACAGAAGGTTTTTTGGTATCAAAATTTGGAATATAACGAGGACAGTTAGGATAAATTTCGCACTTAATCCTTACAACAAACTTTGCGCCGTAGTGACTTTTTATGGAGTTTCTATCATGACGAATAGTTGCATGCCCGTTAATTCTTATCCTAAGACTTTTTCCATCAAAGTTTACAAACAGCAATCCTACATTTGGGTTTTTTGATATATTTCCTGCGGTTCGATACATAGAATTACCGTCATATTCTGGATATTCAATAGTCCCATTATCAATTATTTTTACAAACCCTGGGTCTCCTGATTTTATATTACAATCAATATACCCATTCCAAGAACTTGCTATAAAGAAAAAGTTTGAATTTTTAATAAGCTTTCTTTCTTCATCCCAAAACTCGTAATGTTTTCTATTTTTCTCAATTGCTTCAGCCGTTCTTTGACCATCAAAAATATTTTGAAAATTTCTCATGCCTTCATGGAAAAAATCTCTCTCTTTGAAATTATTCATCTTAGTTATTTACCCTACCCTTTTTTTAATTGCTCTAACGTATTTTCTAAAGAATTTATAACCTTACTTTTTTTTGAAATATTTAAATCAATATTTAAATTAAATCCATCGAACTCTTCATTCAGAATTTTTCTTTTTTGAGCTATATTTTTGTATGAGTCTACTACCTGATACGTTTGTATTTTATGGGCTATGCCTTTTACTTTAATTTTGTCTTTTTTTTCGCAAAAAATGTCTTTTTTTATTAAAGCATAAGTTTCATGTGAAATTAAAATTTGACCAGTCATTGCATTTGTTTCAAGACGACTAGCTAAATTTACTTCACCACCAATAATTGTATAATCAAGTCTATTTTCAGATCCAAAATTACCAACATTACAATAACCAGTATTAATACCTATCCTAATTCCTAAGGGATTAGCAATCCCTTGATCTTTCCATAATTTTCTTAGAAAATACATTCGTTTTTGCATTTCTAAAGCCATTAAAACACATGAAAGAGCATCTTTCTTTTCACCTTTTGTCTCTGGATCGCCAAAGAAAATTAAAATTGCATCACCTACAAACTTATCAATTGTTCCTCCATATTTAAGAGCTATTTTGGACATTTCATTTAAATAATTGTTAAGTAGTTCGCTTAGCACTTCTGGCTCCAGTCTGTCAGTTATTTCAGTAAACCCTTTAATATCTGAAAAGAACACGGTTAATTTTTTTCTGTAAGTTTCAATTTTTACATTTTTCTTTCCAGAAAAAATTGATTGATATACCTGAGGTGATAAGTATTTGGAGAGCTTTGAAGCTAATTTTTCAATTTTATCCTTTGCCTTAACTCTTTCTGTAATATCAACTACAGTCCATAAAACTTCATCTTCGTCAACAACAGGATCACCGGCTATTCTAAACCATATTTTTTCATTATTTTTCTTTTTAAAAGGCCAATCTAAATTTATAGGTTTTTTATTTCTTACAAGATTAAAAGCTTTCTTACCAAACTCCTTATAAGTTTTATTTGAAATATGTATAATTTGAGCGTTTTCTCCCATAAGTTCTTCCTTTGTATAACCTAACATTTCGCAAAACTTTGGATTTACCTCAATGAGGTTACGATTTTTATCTACGATCATAATTCCGAAACCAGTGTTGTGAAAGACTTGCTTATATCTTGAAGATATTTGGTTATTTTTAGATATCATTAATGCCATGATTATTTATATTAAAAATACTAATAATTAATTAATAATATCAATTTAAAAAATTATTAACATAATTAAATTTTTATAAAAATTTAATTAATATAACCTTCTATGTTTAGCTTGTAACCAAAAGGCTACAGCATCAAATCCTATCCCCTACCTTAAATGACCAATTTAAATTTCATAGTATTATATTTTTAAATCTAAGTGATTATAGCATCGTATAATTTAATTGATTAGAAATTTGGTATTAAATTTGCAAAGTTTTATGTGTTTATTCAAGGTATCATATGGAATTTAAATGTGTAAATTTACCTAATTTAGGTATTGTTGAAACTCAATTATCACAAGAAATTGTAAAAAATTTATGGGCAGTCGTTGAAGAGGCAAAACAAAATCAGGTTAACAAAAAAAATGTTTTAGCTGGACACATTTCATCCTCATTGCGAATCGATCAAAAATCAAAATATCTAAAAGAATTTATTAATGTTGTTTTACCTCACATGACAAGTAAATATATTGAAGTATATAAAGGATTGCCAGTCAGACATTTAGTATCAAATGAAAATTCAAAAATTGAATTGAATTTAGATAGTTTATGGGTAAATTTTCAAAATAAACATGAATTTAATCCCATACATAGTCATGGCGGAGCTTTAAGCTTTGTAATTTGGATGAAAATTCCAACATCAAGCACTGAACAAAATAACTTACCGATTTCAAAAAACTCATCTAGTAAGGGATTAGCATCTAATTTTTCGTTTATTTATAATGATATATTAGGAACTCTTCGAACATTTGTTTATCAGCTGGAGAAAAATATTTCTGGATACTTGGTTATGTTTCCTTCAAGTCTTCATCATCAGGTTTGTCCATATTATGAATCTGATGATACAAGAATTAGTATTTCTGGAAACTTAGCTTTACAATATCTTTCTTAGTCTTTTGAATAAAGTTAAAATTAATTATTTTAACTTGTCTAAATTTTTGTAAATTAAATTAAAATGTTATAGCATCATATTTTTTGAAGACAAAAGTGATACATCCCTAAAAAGGTTTTAGTATTATCATTTTCAAATTGCTTCCATAATTTTAAATTTAAAAGTTCTTCATTTTCACCATATAAACTTTTAAATTTATTCTTTTCATCCTTTAAACCTAAAAAACCGCAAAATTTTAGATTTAATTTAAGTATGTAATTCTCAATTTCCTCTAAAGTAAAACAATGCTCTTGAGGATGTAAAAGTAAATCTTTAAATTCGTTTTTATTAAAAAATTCAACTGAGTTAATAAATGAATTTGTTCTAAAACCTTTGTTATTTAGTATCTCCGATCGAATATTTTTGATGGTACTATCATCTATAGTTGTATATTTATTTAAAAAATATTTTCTCAAACTTAAAATATCTTTTCTAGCAATTTTACTATATAAACTCAAAAATATTAAACCTTTTTCCTTGAGACTTTGTGTCAAAATTTTTAAACCAATGTAAGGATTATTGATATGGTTCAAGACACCATGACAATGAATTATGTCAAACATAATATTTAATTTTGGAGTCTCTAACAAATCGCCATGTAAAAAATTTACATTTTCAATATTTAATTCCTTTTTTTTGCGTATTGCGTAAGAAAGTGATTTTTTACTGAGATCAATCCCTGTTATTTCTGAGTTATAAAAATGTGATGACATTTCAAGAGCATCTTGTCCAGTTCCACATCCTGCAATTAACATGAATATTTTATCTTGCTTATTCTTAGATATAGGATTTATTTTTAAATCATTTTGAAGACAAAATTCATTAACATTCTTATGTCTATGATTAAATAATGATAAATCTGTCCATCGGGGATAAGGAAAGGTCTCATAGTTTTCTCTTACAATTTTTGATGTTTTATCTTTAATTTTCGAATAATTTTTAATATTTTTAGATATTAATTTCTCATTTTCAAAATTAGAAATTTGAGTTACATAAATTTTATTAAAAACATGTTTAAAATCTGTTTTTTTTATCCATGATTTTTCAAATAATGGAATGTAGCAAGATAATAAGGCAATGTTAATATTTAATTCATTAGAGTTTAAGTTAGAACATATTTTTTTTAAATTTAAATTTTTAAGAATTTTTTTTTCGTCTTCATCAACATTGTAGATATAATCTGTGCTAAAACACTGGAGTGAAATTGCCTCAATAATTTTTTTTGAGATATCACTCAACTCTATGGTTTTTTTTTCAAGTAAAAGAAATTTTCTTAAAGATAAAATAAATTTTTCTAGAGATAAATCTGTTATTGGAACTGTTTCAATTAATTTTAAAAATAAATTTTCATTACTTAATTTATAAATTATATCTTTGCTTAACTGGTTATCGTAAAACTCTTTTTTAATATTTTTAAATTCTTTTTTATGTGTCAACAAGCTAACAATGCTATTCATGAAATCACGTGGTCTAACAAAATTTCTTTTACTCAAAATTGTAAGGTATATATCTTCTATTTCGTTTGAATGTTCTGAATATTGTATTTTTTTCAAATAATAAATAAAGTTTGAGTTGTTTAAGGTTTTATTAAAATCTTTTCTATAAGCAAGTATGTAATAATTGAATGATTTAATATGATTTCGTTTGTTAAAATGAACGTTAGCTATATTAATGTAGGCTTCACACGACTTTTTATTTTCTAAAGATTTGATAAAATAATTAATTGCTAAGTCATATTTTTTATCAAAATAATAAATTAGACCGATATAATTATAAATTTTGTAATTAGCTTTATTATCTCTTTCTAAATTTAGACATATAAACAAAACTTCATTATATCTTTTATCTTTAAATAAACTCTCTACATCAGATTCAAATTGTTTGTTTTGATTAATTTTTGTTTTAAATTTTATTTGCATATATGCAGCATGATTTTAATATTTTATATGCAATAATCAATCCAACTAAGCGTAATATTAAAATTATTAAAATAAATTGGTTTAGAAAACAAAAATTAAAAATGTTTGTTAGACAGGTTATTACATAATTTTAGTTGTTAACTAAATCTAAAAAGAGCTACTATTGCATGTTTTGGCTATGTATCTTCAAGCTCTTAACTTGAAGAACTTTAAAAGTATAGAAAATCTCGCAATATTGGGAAAACATTCAAGGATAATCAAGTTTATATTCAAAAACTAGGACTAGATGCAGATAAAGAAATAAAAAAGTAACGGATAATGGTTAAAAATTCAAACTTACTAGCATTTCAAAGGATCTTTTTTCTAGTTGTATAATAAGATGTTCATCTAATGAAGAGTAAAATACAACTTTGATTTCGGATATTTGGCATGCTGATGAAAATCAAGTAGCTTTATTATTTTAATTCTTTTAAGATTACTACAGAAGTAAATTCTATTAGAAAGTTGAGGACCAATAAAGATAATAACCTAAAGGATCTAGTTAAATTTATTCTTTACATGCAGTAAGTTTATTCCATTTTTTTAAATATTGTTATTTTTAAAATGTGTAAATTAGTTATTAAAAAATAAAAGGATTTGTAATGGAGTGGGAAGAGTTCGAAACGAAGCATAGGTTTAGAAGAGTAATTACTAATACATTTGCATCAAATGAAGATTGTGAAATGTTTATTATGGTTTTAAAACAACAATGGCCAAAATATATACATAAACTACCAGATAGTGAATTAGAAATTACTAGATCAATAGCGTCACCAAACATTATGTCAGCAATATGGACTTTAAAAGATCATAAGCATTTTGATGTTTTAGAAAAAATAGGTAATGAAATTATTTATCCATATAGGAATAAATTATCCCCAAAATCAACTAGTATAAAAACAAAGTCACTTTGTAAGATTTCAGGAAGTTAATCAAACAAAAATTTGTTTTTGTAAAAGCATTATTAAACGGGTATAGTCATCTTAATTTGAGCAGACGTTGCTTCAGATTCATAGTTGTATACAAAAACACCAGCAAATTGATTTTCTTTAAAAACAAATGTTTTTTTCAAGTCTCCAATGAATTCATTAGATTCATTTTCAAATTTTTTTAACTTATCTATTGTACTAAATTTAATAAAAATTGAAAGATCTCCATCTTTTCCTATCATTATGTTAAGAGATTGAAAATTGAATTTTGTAATTTGTTTGCCAAGATTGTCAGAACAAAATGATGCTGCCACTTTAGCCTCAGTTATGGATGGAAATTTATATTGAAAAACTTTTGCGTACATATATTACCTATCAAAGCTTATCTAACATTCCTTCTATTATGTCATTAGCTTGTTTACCTTCAAATTTGATATTGTTCATTATTTTTGTATGAAGCCCTATACTATCTTGAATTTTTTTTCCTTTATCAGTTAATTCTAACTTAGATTTTGAATTAATTTTGCAAAGATTTTTTTCAATAAGTATTTCTTCAAAATCTTTAGACACATCCATTTTATTACATATATGAATAAAATTTTTAAAAATCATCATATCTTTTATATTTGTTTCTTGATTAAAAATATCTAAAGCGTTAACCAATCTATCAGAGGTTAATTGTTTTTGATCACTCATTACATCTATTTGATGAGCAGCTTTTTTAATAAGCTTTTCAACTAAGTCGATTTTATCTTTAGATAATTCTTTTATTTTAG
>CACMRG010000028.1 GCA_902616005.1 uncultured SAR116 cluster alpha proteobacterium | reverse complement strand
GCTGAATACATAAATACCTTATCAAAAATCACTGAAATTAATAAGCAAAAATTAGAAAAATTAATTTCAGATTCTTCTAATATGGAAAAAAATTTGTCAAATATAAAAGCAACTAGAGAAAATGACGATATTTTAACATTAGCCATCGAATTAGTTCGATCTGGAAGTTCAAAAGAAGAAATTAAAAGTAAAACTGGTTTAAATGATAGCGAAATTGAAACTATTTATGCCTATCATAAAAACGTCAAAAATTAATTATGAAATAATTGCTGCTTTTCCTGATTCAATTAATTTTTTAGAATCGTTTTCTGTTACATCAATTTGAATGCCTTCTGGAAACCTAACTCCATTAACCTCAGTACTTTCTTTCATGATTACTCTAATCCATGTTTCTGGTTTAGTTTCCTCGTTTTTTTCCGTTTCTTCTTGAGGTGTAGCTATTTTTTGTTCATTTAAACTTTCTTCAATCTTATTTAATTTATTCTCATCTTGATAAATATGCTCTATTCTTTTCCTAATTGTTTCAATTCTCGAGGCTAATAAAACTATTCTTTTAATTGGATCTTTTTCTACATCAAACAAATCGTCTAATTTTTTAGATATATTTTCTAATTGTTCATTTTGGAATTGTTCCAAAAATGAATTTCTTACTTGTAAAATAGATGGTGCTAGAGTTTCCATAAATAGTTTACGACACACTTTCAAAATTGTTTGGCATTATAATTGCAAATAATAAATCAATTAGGATGTAAACATGGATTCAATTAAAAAACAACTTACTTTTTTTGGAAGTGCTCTAAATATTAGAAACAAAAGGAATGATATTATTGCTTCCAATATAGCAAACGCTGCAACACCTAATTATAAAGCTAGGGATATAAATTTTTTAGATGAATTTAAAAAAGTTACGAATACTGGTGAAATTAAAACAACTCATTCCAAACATATACCTACAAAAAATTATAATATATCTGGTAAAGCTTTTTATAGAGACCCTGTAATAGCTTCTTTAGATGGTAATACTGTAGAATTATCAGTTGAACAAATGCAATTTGCTGAGAATACCATGAAATATCAAACAACATTAAAATTTCTTAATGGTAAAATTACTAAAATGTTATCTGCGATAAGAGGTGAATAATGAAAATTAAAAATATATTTGATATTGCAGGAAGGGCAATGGCAGCTCAGATGGTAAGACTTAATACTATATCATCTAATTTAGCTAATGCTGGTGCTACTACTGGTGATCCAGAAACAGTTTATAAACCTTTAAAACCAGAATTTAAAACTCAATATAGTGAGAGCGTAAAAAAGAACGGAATTTCCACGGTAAACGTTTCAAAAGTAGTTGAACTTAAAAAAGAACCTTTTAAGATTTTTGAACCAAATCATCCATTAGCTGATGGAGATGGATATATTTACAAAGCACCAATAAACGTTGAAGAAGAAATGGTCGATATGATGGACGCTTCTAGACAATATCAGAATAATGTTGAAGTAGTCACAACTTTAAAAGCGTTAACATTAAAGACAATAAATTTAGGTAAATAAAAGGATAAAAAATGTCAGAAATTTCGTCAAACCAATCTTTAAATAAGATACTAGACCAATTAGGTATTAACAAAACAAAAGATAAGTTTGCTCCTAGAAAAGTAAAAGATCAATTAGGTCAAGAAGATTTTTTAAAGTTAATGACTGTTCAGCTTCAAAATCAAGATCCATTTGCGCCTGTAGATAATGCTGACTTCATTGCTCAAATGGCTCAATTTTCAACTGTAACCGGAATCACTCAGATGGGTGAAACTATGAAAAATGTGAATAATCAATTATCTGAATTGAGAATTGCATCAGCAACTCAATTAATGGGTCATTCTGTATTAGTTCCTGGAAAACTTGCTAGATCGAATCAGGATGGAATTATAAGTGGTGTTGTTGATTTACCAAAAACAGCATCAAACTTAAAAATTATTTTTGAAAGCATGGAAGGTGAAGTCCTTCACGAAGAAAATCTTGGTCCACAAGTAGCTGGATTAGTCGGTTTTCAATGGAAAGATTTACCTGAAGAGATGATAAAAAGTAAGAAGCAAGTACTTATAAAAGCATTTACTGGTAATCAAGGTGATGCAGATCAACTATCAACAAAAGTTTTTGCAAAAGTTGAAGGCACATCGAAGACTGACAATGGTTATATGTTGGAAGTTGAAGATTATGGATCGGTTGATCCTTCACAAGTAGTTAGATTTAAGAATTAATTTATAGTTTAAGGAGAAACAAAAATGTCGTTTTATACCGCTTTAACAGGGTTGAATGGATCTCAGGCTGATATTTCAGCAACCTCTAATAACATAGCCAACGTTGCAACTACAGGTTATAAGAGAAGTAAAGCAGAATTTGGTGATATTTTTGCAACTTCACCATTACAAAATGCATCATCATCGATTGGCTCTGGTACTATCTTAAAAGGTATTAAACAGCAATTTACTCAAGGTAACGTAACATCTTCATTAAACGCACTTGACTTAGCTATTTCAGGTCAAGGTTTTTTTGCTTTAAGACCTTCACTTACAACTAACCAAACAGTTTACACCAGAAATGGATCTTTCTCAGTTAACAACGACAGATTTGTTGTTGACTCAGCTGGTCAGTATGTTTTAGCACTTCCTGTATCAAATGATGGATCTGTTCAAGGTGGTGAAATTTCAGATGCGAAACCATTAAAACTTGAACTTGAAGCCGGTGAAGCAAAAGCTACTAAAAATTTAGCATTATCTGTAAACTTACCTGCATCTTCAACTGTATTTGCGAATGCTGATGATTTTGACCCATCAAATCCTGAAACTTTTAATTCTTCAACTTCTGTTACAATTTTTGATAATTTGGGTAATCCGGTGATTGCAACTGCGTTTTTTATAAAAACTCAAGCTGCATCTGGAGATAATGTAACACATAAATATCAAACAAAATTTATTGTTGACGGAAGGGAAGTTGAACCATCTCTGACAGAGGCGATTTCACCAACAGGACAAACTCTTGTTGTTGATAGATTTGGGCAAGTCATTCCAATAGATGAAAAACCTCAAATAATTTCTGTTGCTCAAACACAACCACTATTTTTTCTTGATGATTTAGCAAACAAAACCACTTCAAAAGCAGCTACTATTTCAAATAAAGTTTTAGAGGATGCTGCTTTCACTACTACTGCTCCATCTATAACTGTTGTAACAGATCCATTACAATATTATACTACTTATGAAGCTAATCCAACATTGAATAAGTCAACATATTGGGGAAAAGATTTTTTAACAGTCAGAGTAGATGATACGACTGGTAGTGCTGCATTTAAAAGTATTGATATTAGACCAGGAACTTATACAGCGGCCACTTTAGCTAAAGAGGTCCAAAGAGCTATTAATGCAGGACTTGGTGATGACTCTAAGTTATCAATAGATCCTGTTACTGATGGTAGTTTTTCAATTCAATTTAACCAATTAGATAACAATGATGAACTTCAAACTCTTTCAGCAATAAACGTTGACTTAATGAAAGATAGTTTTGTAACAGAAGATTTGTTCAGCACAACTAGTGGAATTGAAAATGTTGCATCACCAAACTTCAAAAGAGAAGAGTTTTTAGCTCACGCTCAATTAAGAATTAATGATGCATTAAATAGAGCTGGTGTATCAGCTGATGGTGCTACTAATAATGCTTCAACATACGGGGTAAGTTCAGCTTTATTTGCAAGAGCAACTGGAACAAAATTAGCTGGAGCTGTGCAAGAAACTGAAGTTTTAAGTTTTAACTATAAGCAACCATCTACTGATTTAACTAATGAACAAGCCGCAACTGATGAAACAAAGTTTTTATTGCATAGTTATTATAATAATTCACCACTATTGAAAGTTTTTGAAAAATCTTTAGATGTTAAGGCTGTGAGCGGTAATACTATGGTCCAAGATGCTAGTGGAACATTAAAAGTTTTTATTAATGATCCTGATGATACCATTTCAACAACATCATTTCCTACTGAAGTCTATTTAGCAGGGGAGTTTGATACAACTACTTCAACTGTAAACAATTTAAAGTATAATGGAGCAAAGTTTTCTGTTTCAAGTGCTGGAACTGATGCAAATGGTAATAAATTTCTTAATTTAAAATCAGACTCTACAGCAGCCATTAATATTACAGACACTAAAATTAAAGTTCTACATACATCTTCAAAAGATGTAGACGCCTATTTTGAGGGTGGCTCAGACATTTTTGACAATCAAACAACTCATTTTGGAAGTAAAAGGATTGTTTTAAAAGAATTAAACAAACATGCATATCTTAATAAGGATTTAAAACAACCAAGTACTCTATTGAATGGTGCTTTAACAGGTTCTAGTGTATCGACTATTACAGTAGATGATGTAACTGGATTTCCTTCATCTGGTGGAAGAATAAAAATTGGAACAACCGAAGTTGCATACTCTGATATTGATACATCCACTAATCAAATTACAATCACGACTACGGATTTTAGTTCTAACAATATAGTTGATGATACAGCTGTATCTTTAGTGTCATTTACTGAAGGTATAATAAGTGATTTTAGAGATGAATTAAGAAACACTGTTACTGCAGCTGCAATTACAACCTCATCACCTGCAGATTCAGGATCGTTAACAGTAGGTTCTACTGCAGGATTTCCTACAACTGGAACAATTAAAATAGGCAATGAGAAAATCTCTTATACTGGACTTGATGCTACCACTTTTACTGGTATTACAAGAGGAGTAGATGGTACATCTGATTCTGCTTCAGCTACTGCAGCTTTAAACGATGATTCAGATACTTCAGGGACTGATGATTTGCTCGCTGCTGAAACAACAATTAATTACGATGGATTGTCAAATGGTCCATTACCACCAAAAGGAACTATATTAATAGGGTCAGAGCAAATTACATATACTAGTAATACAGGAAGTGTTTTATCTGGATTAACTCGTGGTGCTAATGGAACTACAGCTGCTATTCATGCAAATAATGCAACAATTACTTTACTACCTGAAGTAAGTCTTGTTGAAAGTATAGAAGGTTTAGGATTAGAAAGAAGACATACCTTGATTAATAATACGGCAAATATCACGGATGCAGCTACAACTATAACTGTAGATGACACAACAGGTTTTGATGACAATGGATTTCTAAGAATTGAAAATGAATTAATTCAATATACCGGCAAAACTGCTACAACTTTTACTGGATTAACTAGAGGTGTTGGTGGCACAACTGCTGCAGCTCATAATGATAATGTTTCCATCTTTCAAGATTTAGGAATAACAGATGATTGGGTGGATGAAAATGATCCAGCACTAAAAATAGCATATGATTCTTCAGGACAAAATTTTACTTTACAGGGTGTTCCTTCAAAAATTGGAACATCGACATCTAGTAAAATGTTCTCTTTTTCAGCTTTTGCACCTGGAGAAGGTACCGGATCAAATGCTATTGGACTAAAAACTTTAGCAAACAAAGCAACAGCGAATATTGGTGGTGGAGCAGTATTGAAAGCTGAATCAGTTGTTTTTAATGGCGATCAGATCGCTGCTGATACTCAAAGAGCTTTTGGTGTTGAGGTATCATACAACAACTTAACTAGAAAATTTGATATTTCTAGTGGAACAACAGGTGAAAATATTCCTTCAAATTCAGCCGTTGGCGTTGGTGACGCTGGTCAAGCTTCATCTAACATTGAAATTGGAAGATTAGCCATTGTTGATGGTGTTGCAACAGCTGCTACTGCTGGAACTGGAGGAACAAATGCCCTTCTTGGTGTAAATGCAACAACTGCAATTTCTACTGCAACAGGTGAGGGTGCTGGACAAGGTTTGAAGTCAACAGCAGCTGTTCTAACAGGTAAAACTTCCAACGAAGATTTGTCAGAAGATTTCTTTTTATCTGAAGCTGCAGAGGAAACCATATTTGTTGTTAACGTTAACGATATTACAGCAGCTATTAAAGTTCCTGAGGGTGTTTACAATGGAACTCAGTTGGCAACGGCTCTTCAACAAAGAATTAATCAAATGGAAGATAGTACTGGTAACACTGTTAATGGTGTAACTGTAGTTTATAACACTGTTTCAAATTCTTTTACCTTTACAACTGGAACAACTGGTGCAAATAGTAAAATATTTGTATCAGGAAGTACAAGGTTAGGGTTAGATGACTTAGAATTACAAAATGGTTCAACACCCTCTTTTGTAAATATGGCAAATGCAACAGCTAAGTCAGCAACTGGACAATCATTATTTGTTAATGATGCTGGAACAACAACTACATTAGCTCCAGATAGTGCTTGGACACCTACTACTAATGGTACTTTCGCTAAGGTTTATTTAAGACCTGGAGAATTAACTTTTGATACTCAAGGTAACCTAGTTAGTCCAATTCAAAAAGTAGGTTACAAAGGTGACTTTGCAGCTAACGCAGCGCTAGATCAGTCTGCATTATCTATTGATCTTGATTTAAATTTTAATGGGTCTACACAATTTGCATCAGATTTTAACGTTAGATCTGTAACTCAAGATGGTCAGACCGTTGGTAAACTCGATGGTTTAGATGTAGCTTCAAACGGATTAGTTAGTGCTAACTATACAAATGGTCTGAATATTGCTCTAGGCAGATTGGTTACTGTTAATTTTAATAACCAAAATGGTTTAAAACAGATTGGTAATGCAACTTATGTGGAAACGTCAGTTTCTGGTGTTGCAAATGTTGGTGAAGCTGGAGCTGATGGTTATGGAACAATTCTTTCAGGTTCTTTAGAAAGATCTAATGTGGATATTACTGAAGAACTCGTAAATTTAATTACAGCCCAAAGAAACTTTCAGGCTAATGCTAAAACTATCGAAACAAATACAACTTTAACTCAGGCAATTATTCAAATTAGAGCATAAATTTAAAAGGGTTTGATAAATGGACAAAAGTATATTCACAGCTTTGAACAGCATGCAGATTTTAAAAAACAATCAATCTGTCACTTCTCAAAATTTATCAAACACTAATGTTCCAGGTTTTAAAAAGGATATACATGCAAACTTTGGATCCTTATACCTTGATAGAGAAAAAGGCATAGATCCAAGAGTATATGCTTTAAGTGATGTAGGCGCATTTGATAATAGTCAAGGAACTTTAAATCCTACAGAAAGACCTTTAGATTTATCAATTGATGGTGATGGATTTTTTATTGTTAATCCCAAAAATGGGAACCAAGCATTATCAAGAAGAGGAGATTTAAAAATTGATGAAAATCGAATTTTAATTGATAATACGGGAGCACAAATTTTATCAGTTGATTTAGAACCTATTGAAATACCACCTTTTCAGAAAATTTCAATTGCAAAAGATGGAATAATTACTATTCAACCTCTAAATGCTGAGCCTGGACAGGAAATAAATGTTGGACAAATTGGTACTACAAGAGGTACAGAAAATGTTAAGTTAGTTAAATCTTTAGATGGGTTTATTAGAACGGAAGAAGGTGGAATACCTGAGCCTGATCAGCTGTCTACTATTGTGACTGGTTTTTTAGAGAGCTCTAATGTGAAAAGTGTTGATCAATTAGTTGCTGGAATAGAGCAATCTAGAGCTTATGAAATAAATGTAAAATTTATAACAACTGCAAAAGAACTCGATGAGGCTGGAGCAAGTTTGATGAGAATACCTAATTAATTTTGGCATATGTATTGCAAACTCTTAATAAATGAATATTAGGAGTTTTTTTTATGTCAAATGCAATGCATGTAGCTAAAACTGGATTAAATGCACAAAATAAAAGAATGCAAGTTATTTCAAATAATTTGGCTAACGTAAATACAACTGGTTTTAAAAGGGATAGAGCAAATTTTGAATCTTTGTTATATCAAGTATTAAAAGCTTCTGGAGCACAAACAACTGGTGAAACTAGAAATGTATCAGGATTTAATGTTGGTACTGGCGTGAAAATTATCAATACTGACAAACTTTTTACTCAAGGAAATATTATCACAACTGATAATGCTCTTGACATTGCAATTGACGGCAGTGGATTTTTTCAAATTTTAAATCCTGATGGAACTCTCTCATATTCAAGAGCAGGTACTTTTGGAAAAAGTGCTGAAGGACTTTTAACTACACAATCAGGTTTTATTTTGCAGCCTGAAATTGAAATTCCTGAGGGCGTTACTTCAATAAATATTTCTTCTGATGGAATTGTTTCAGTACAGATTCCTGGTCAGGTTGAAGCAGAAGAAGTAGGACAATTGCAATTAGCTGATTTTGCAAATCCAACAGGATTACAGCCCATTGGTCAGAATTTACTTATTGAAACACCAGCTAGTGGACCTCCAATTGTTGAGAATCCATTTACAAATGGTTTTGGAAAGTTAGTTCAGGGTGCACTGGAAAGTTCTAACGTAAATGTTGTTCAAGAATTAGTAGATATGATTGAAACCCAAAGAGCATACGAAATCAATTCAAAAGCAATTTCAGGGGTTGATGACATGTTGAGGTTTGTTAATCAAAATTTATAAGAATGTAAAGTAGATTAGAAATGAAAAAGATAATTTTAAGTTTTATATCAATATTAATACTAAATAATTGTTCGACGTTCGTTGAAGAAGCGATAAACAAAGATTTTAAACCACTTACTCCCACAATTGCTGAAATGAATGGAGTAAAAGCAAATAATGGTGCAATTTATAGTACTTCTTCACCTGGATTATTTTCTTCAGATAAAAGAGCTCATCAGGTGGGTGATATTTTAACAGTTCAATTGAATGAAACTTTTTCTTCAACAAAGTCTATCACTAGTCAAAGCGCTAAGGAAGACGCAATTGGTGCTGAAATCGGACCAACTGGAATTTTAAGAAATTTTGCTGGACTTGGTGGAAGTGTTTCAAAGTCAAATTCTTTTAAAGGATCTGGTTCAGCATCTCAGTCAAACTCCTTAACAGGATTTATTTCAGCAACAGTAGTAAAAGTTTATCCAAATGGTAATTTGGAAATAAAAGGTCAAAAAAGATTAAGATTAACAGATGGATCAGAATATATCAGATTAGCTGGAATAGTACGACCTCAAGACATTAGCGCTTCAAATACTGTATCATCAAATTTAATTGCTGAAGCTCAAATTGAATACGTTGGCTCTGGAACTTTATCAAATGAATCTACGCCAGGTTGGGGGAGTAAATTTGTAAGAGCAATATCACCATTTTAGGAGAAACAATGAAATTTGAAAAAAAATTATTTTTAATTATTTCACTTTTTACTCTTGTCTTTTCAATAATAAGTCAAGCAAAAGGTGATAGGTTAAAAGATCTTGTAAGTTTTGACGGAATAAGAAACAATCAACTTCTTGGTTATGGACTCGTAGTTGGTTTAGATGGAACAGGAGACTCTGCTTCAAATTTAACACTTCAAAGTATGGCATCCACCGTATCACAATTTGGTTTGAAGGTTGGTCCTGCTGATATAAGTGCAAAAAATGCTGCTGCAGTAATGGTTACTGCTGAATTAAAGCCATTTACAAAAATTGGACAAACTATAAATGTCACAGTCTCGTCAATGGGAAAGGCTAAAAGTTTGAGGGGTGGTACATTGTTAATGACACCTTTAAAAGGTGCTGATGGACAAGTATATGCTATTGCACAAGGAAATCTAGCAGTAGGTGGTTTTGGTGTTGAAGGTAAAGATGGTTCATCTTTGTCTGTTAACATTCCTACAGTTGGGTCAATTGCTAACGGTGCTACAGTTGAAAAAATGGTAGAAACTCCATTCATAAAAAACAAGAACTTTGTGATGAATCTTCATCAAGGAGATTTCACTACAGCAAACAGAATAGTTGAAGAGATTAATAAAATATTTGGCCCTGGTGTTTCAAGAGCATTAGATGGTACATCAATTAGTGTAAATGCACCAAAAGATCCTTCACAAAAGGTATCATTTATGAGCCTATTAGAAAATATAGATGTTAAACCAGCTTCACCAGTTGCAAGAGTTGTTGTTAATGCTAGAACAGGAACTGTTGTAATTGGAGGTGATGTTAGGGTAACGCCTGCTGCTGTTAGTCACGGAAGTCTTACAGTCAAAGTTCAAGAAAATACAACAACAACCCCTGGTCAAACAACAACTACACAAAATGCTAATACTACGGTAACAAATACTACAGACCCAGTTACAAATGAAGACTCTGATATAACAGCTGGTGCTGAGAATGTATCAGCTTTTGTATTTGATGCTGGCACCACTCTCTCTGATATTGTTGACGCAATTAATGCAATTGGAACTAATAGTGCTGATTTAGTAGCTATACTTGAAGCCTTGAGGGAAGCAGGAGCTTTAAGAGCTCAAATGATTATAATTTAAGTGAATAAAATGGATAATATTAGTCTAAAATTAAATTCAAAATTATATAATCAAAATAATATTAATATAAATAAATTAAATTCAGATAAGAAATTAAAAGAATTAAAACAAGTTTCTAATCAATTTGAATCAATTTTTATTAATCAAATTTTAAAACAGGCTAGACAAAATAAAATAGAAAATGGTCTTTTTGATTCAGAAGCAATAGATACATTCAATTCTATGATTGATCAACAATATTCAGAAATTCTATCTAAAAAAACAAATTTTGGAATTTCAGATGCTTTGTTTAATCAGTTTAAATATCAAGTGGTTAATGAAAGAAAAAAATAAATGGCCAGTTTATTTGAAATAGGTAAATCCGGTGTTCAAGCTTATAGACAAGCTTTGGCAGTTACTGGTCAAAATATTGCAAACGTAAATACTGAAGGATATAATAAAAGAGCTGCTGATCTCGAAGAAGTACCAAGTGTTCAAGGTGGTGTAACTAATGTCCCTGATCAATCAGGATTGGGGGTAAGAGTAAATAAAATTAGAAGATCATTTGATGCATTTTTATCATCTAATCTTAGAGATACAAATGGTGAATATGAAAGACTAGATGGTTTTGTAAATAAATTAAACAAGTTAGAAAATATGTTACTTCCAAGTGATAGTGATTTAGGAACATTTATTGGAAGGTTTTTTAATTCATTACAAGATGTTGCATCTAGACCAGATGAACTTTCAGCTAGAACTGTTGCACTTGAAAATGGTAAAGCTCTAGCTAATTCATTCAATAACTATGACAATGAATTAAAATCTTCAAAAGTTAGCGCTCATAAGGAAGTAGAAGATGACTTGAGAGTTGTAAATTCACTTGTAGATCAACTAGCTCAAGTTAATAAATTGATTATGAGTGGGGGATCAAAAAACTCACCCCCAGATATTTTGGATGCCAGAGATCAATTACTATTGGATTTGTCAAAATACATAAATTTTACGGTAGATTATGGTGATAGTAATGATGCAATTATAAGATTAGGAAATTCTGGAAATGGAAAAGTGTTACTAGAAAAAACAAATAAAGCTATTTTATTATCTGATATTCAAGAAGGTAGAATAATTTTTAAAACTTCCAGAAATGGAATAAATTCAACAAATAGTGATATATCTTCAGGTCTAATTTTTGGATTAAAAAATTTTTATGATTTTGTCGGAGAGATTGAAGGTGAAATAAATCAATTAGCTTTTAGGCTATCTCAGGATTTTAATGAGGTTCAAAAAAATGGAATTGATTTAAATGGTAGAACAGGCATGCCAATGTTCTCTATTAACTCAATGAAACCAAAAATCCAACAAAACGTTGGTGGCTACGATGTTGATATGATTGTTGGCAATGAAAATCTCATAAATCAAGAAAAAATGAAATTCAAATATCTTGCAGCATCAAATAGTTGGGAAGTATCTAGTTCTGAAGGAATAAAAATTTATGGTAATAATAATTTGGACTTTCAAGGATTTAGTTTAAAAATTAGAGGTCAAATATCTGATAATGACCAATTTATAATTGAACCAAGTTTATCTAAAGCTTCTGCATTTTCTTTTTTACTAAAAGATCCATCATCTCTTGCCGCCGCATCAAAACAAATCATCTCATCAAGCCTTGATAATATTAGTAAAGCTGATTTAAAAATTATTGGAAAAGAAAATATTATTAATAAAAGTAATATAAAGAACATTGATCAAGTTTTTGCATCATCAAATAATCCTTTATTATCAACAAAATTTTTAAATGATGGTGCTTTATCAATAATAAATCCTAATATAGAAACTTTTAATTTATCTTCTTTAGCTGATCAATCTTCTGCACAATTCAATCTTTATGATAGTCAAATTAAAGGGTTTTCAAATATTACAATTAATTTATCAGATGGTAATTCAGTTACATTAACTTCTGCAACGGAAGATCCTGGGGACGGTATAAGATCAGTTAAAGAGTTAGCAAATTATTTAAATTCTGGATTAGCGTTAGACGGGAAAAATGAACATAATTTTAGAAAATATGGTTTATTTGCCTCTGGTGGAGATGGTGCACTCACAATAAAGTCAAGCGCTGCTAATGTAACTTCAGCTTCAATTTTGTCGAATGGTAATACATATTCTGCAAGTATCTCACAAATTGAAACTTCTGATGCATTAGCAAGTGAAATTCAGCTATTTACAAGAGATGGAAGACATATATCAGGAACAGCATTAAACTCATCAGAAATTGCAAAAATTATTAAAGAAAATAATGGTTTTCTTAAAAATGCAGAATACAAAAATGATTATTTAAATCTAAACTATAGAGGAATAAACAGTAAAAGAGTTTCAACTTCTGGGGATTATAATTTAGACTTTGGTTCTAATATTAGTTATGACAAACAAGCGACTGATAATGATGGTTTATTCACTAATAAAGATGCATCAAGCCTAAGTGGCTCTCTTACTTTAGATGGTGTTCTTAGTAATTCAAATGATCTAGATTCTTTCGTAACAATTACAAGCTCTGGCAATGACTCTTCTGTAAATTTTACAATAAAGGGCTATGATCAAGATGGAAACTTTCAAACAGAAACTATACCTGGTGGTAATGCTACAAGTGTTACTGGTGAAAAGATTTTTAAGTCTATCACATCAATTTCTTCAAGTGCAAATGCTGCTGGAGAACTTAAAATTGGAATGAAAGCGTCAGGTTATAATTTAAAAATTACTAATGACCATGATCAATCTAAAACAATATCTATTCCTATAAATTCATCAGCTTATTATTCAGCAAAAAAGCTGAATGAAAATTTAATAGGTACTGGAGTTGTTGCATCTGCTAAAACAATTTTAGGTCTTGGACCTTTAAGCAAATCTGGAAGTGGTACATTTAGTTTTGATTTAAAAGGAAGCAATACTGATAAAGTTTCTATTAGTGCCAATATTGATTCAGATGATTTGTCTGGCTTAGCTAAACAAATTAATCAATTCACATCTCAAACTAACATAAGGGCTGTTAGCACATCTGATTTTGATAGAGTTATTCTTATTTCTGATGAAGGATATGATATTGAAATGACTAACATTGTCTCTCCATCAGATATCTCAATGGCTGTTTTAAATAATGAATTTGAAATGTTACATGATAGATTACATTGGATTGATATTAGTGATGAAAATGAAAAAAGTGCTTTTGTTAAGGGAAATATAAGATTTGAATCAAGTTTGATTTTTAATACTCAAATTGATAGCGGACAAATTATCAGCGCAAAACAAGATCCGTCTTTAAATAATTTTTATGATATAAAATATAATTCTTCAGGAGAAATCGTTAATTTTAAACCTATCTCAATGGGTTTATTAGATGATAATTTAGATAACGAAAATGGAAAAAAAGCACAAGCCGGATTATCAACATACGGTATAAATATTCCACTTAATGGTTACAGAGTTTTTGCAAAAGATGATGATAGTTTATTTACAAGTTCTAATCCAGGTGCAGCTGGAGTATTAACCCTTAATGGTGCCTTGATCAATGAAACTAATTTAAATTCATCAATTACAATAAATTGTGTTGCAGACGAAACTAGCAATACTTTTGTCATAGTTGGAACAAATCTTGATGGAAATACCATAACTGAAACAATTACAGGTAAAAATGGCGAAAGAGTGCAATCAGCTCAAATATTTAAATCAATTACATCTATAACAACAACGGCAACAGCAAGTGGAGATATAGAGATAGGAACGCGTGGAAGACAAAAACTTATCGATTATGATTCTTTAGTCAAAAAAGATACTTATTCCTCAGGCACTATTACGATGAAAGGTGTACTATCTACTGCAGATTATTTAAACGCTAAAATTAGAGTTGAGTGCTCAGAAAATGAAATAACTAATAGTTTTACTATAAATGGTATTGATATGGATGGAAATACAATTAGTGAAATTATTCAAGGTACTAATGGAACTTCTGTCGAAGGTACTAAGGTTTTTAAAAAGGTTACTTCAATTACTGCAGCAAGCAACACAACTGGCAATGTAATGATTGGAACTGTAGTAGGTGATAGTTCATGGATTGCAGAAATTGACGCCAACGCTTTAGATGCCGATACTTCTGAAGAGATTTCCAATGAGTTGATAAAAGAACTAAGAAAAGAATCTCCAACATCTTTATTGAAAGGTAAAGTTATTAATCAATTACCTAAAGAAGGAACAAAACTATCATTAATATTTGAAGGTGAAAATTATGAACTTGAAATGAAGTCTGGGGAGTTGGTAGTTAATGGATTAGAACAAAATAGAGTCTTAGCATCTTTTCAAAAAATGTCATCTTTAGATGACGACGCTATCGCTAAATCACAAAGTGTAAATGCTGGGTCAAGTTTTTCACTAAATGGAGATAATGCCTCAACTACATTTCTTGGAACAAGAGTAACTATCAAGTCTATCGAAGATGAAACGAATAATAGTTTTACAATAACTGGAACTGATCTTGAGGATAATTCTATTTCTGAAAAAATATTTGGTGGTGAAAAAGGTCAAAATGTATCTGGATTAAAAATTTTTAAGACTATTACTGCAGTTACAGCTACTAGTTCTACATCTGGAAATATAGAAGTAGGTACTGCTCCAGGGTATAAACTTTCAGTTTCCTCTGAAGGCACTATTGAGGGAGACCAATTTGAGTTAGTACAAAATACAAGTAACTTATCAAATGCTTCTAATTTTGGTTTAACAAATGCTACGACTACTTTAGTTGGAAATTTAATTAAAAAGCCATCAATTTATGATAATGAAGAAAATATTCCATTAAGACTTTCAGTAAATACAGGTGATGCTTATGAGCATTTTTATGTTAAGCTTGCTGGA
>CACMRG010000027.1 GCA_902616005.1 uncultured SAR116 cluster alpha proteobacterium | reverse complement strand
AATTATTTTTTAGGTAAAGGATGCCAATTTCACGATTTCAAATTGATTTTAAGAATAAAAAAGCAAAACGGGGTTATCAATGGGGTGGTAAAAATGATAGTTTTTTAATTCCAGTTCGTAACTTACAAGAAAATGAGGAGGTAAGATACACAACTGAAACCTTTAATCATTTTTTGAAATTAAGAAAATATTATACAGATACAGAAAAACTAAAACTAGAAGGAAAAAAGTTTAGTAATAAATGGGGACGATTTAGATACCCAGAAGAGACACCTGATGAATTAAAATTTATGGGCTCCATACATTTTATTGAAAGTTTTATATTTGATTTATCACTTAATAAATTACCTAGCTTAAATCAAATTGCATCCGAGCAGTTTAACCCAAGACAGAATGGGCATCCTACTTGGAATTTTAATGATGTAGTGGGAACGCTAAGCATTAGCTTTGATTGGGATGAAGAAGGTAAAAAAATTGTTCCTACTTATCATCCTTTAAATTTGTGGGAGGCAATTAAATTGCAACTTTTATTAACCGGATTAGATGCTCATAATAACATAATTGAATGCTTGCACTATTTAACTTTCGGAATGAAGTCAGGCTGTTTGCAATATACCACAGGGAGATCAGATAAGAAGTTTTGTTCTGATGTTTGTCGTGCCGCATATTCCGATAAAAAAAGAGGGAAAAGTCTTGATAAAATAGAAAAAGCTGACGAAATAAATCTAACGGATGGAAAATTTAATCAACTAAGTAAGATTTCTTAAACTTAATTATGAAAAACTTGTCTACTCTTTCGACAATTTTTGTATTTTGCATATGTTTCAATCTACCGTTGACAATTTCCTAAAATGGATATATCTCACAGTACATATTAAGTTGAATTATTATAATGATAATTTAGGAGTATAGCTCAATTGGTAGAGCACCGGTCTCCAAAACCGGGGGCTGGGGGTTCGAGTCCCTCTACTCCTGCCAAAGTATATTCATTTAAGAAAATTTTGACTTAATAAAAAAAAAAGATATATTGACAAACGTTTAGGAAGGATAGATATGTCTAAGACAAGTCCTGCTCAATTTGTAAGGCAGGTTAGGCAAGAATTAAAAAGAATAACTTGGGCTACAAAAAAAGACACTATATTTGCTACCATAACAGTTTTACTTATGGCTTTTTTGGCATCTGTATTCTTTTTTTTAGTGGATCTTTTATTGTCAAGCATTGTTGAATTTGTATTGGGATTAGGCACTTAGTTATGAATTACAAATGGTATGTTGTACATGTTTATTCTGGTTCTGAAAAAAGAGTTAAAGAAACAATCGAAGAACAAATGAAATCCAAAAATATGGAAAAATTCATTGAAGAGATACTCGTCCCAACTGAAGAAGTTCTTGAAATTAGAAAAGGAACTAAGGTAAAAACTGAAAAAAAATTTTTTCCTGGATATTTATTAATTAAAATGAGTATGACTGATGAAAGTTGGCATTTTGTAAAATCTCAGTCTAAAGTTACAAATTTTCTTGGTGCAAAAGGTAAACCAATCGCTTTAAGTTCAGTTGAGGCCACAAGATTAATAGAACAAATAACCGAAAGAGTTGAAAGACCTAGGTCCAATGTTATTTTTGAGATTGGCGAAGAGGTTAGGGTATCTGATGGACCTTTTCAAAGCTTTAATGGTTTGGTTGAAGAAATAGATGAGGATAAATCAAGATTAAAAGTTTCAGTTTCAATTTTTGGGAGATCAACACCAGTCGATTTAGAATTCACACAAGTTGAAAAAATTTAAAATAAGAGAGTAATTATGGCAAAAAAAATAGATGGATACATTAAATTAAATATTCCTGCAGGAGCTGCTAATCCATCTCCTCCAGTCGGGCCTGCCTTAGGACAAAGAGGTATTAACATTATGGAGTTTTGCAAAGCATTTAATGCTTCTACTGAAAAATTAGAAAAAAATATGCCAATTCCTGTTATTATAACTGTATATGTTGACAAATCTTTTTCTTTTGTTACAAAAACACCTCCAGTTTCATATTTTTTAAAGAAAGCTGCCGGAAATGATAAAGCATCTTCAGAACCAGGAAGAATTTTTGTGGGTAAGGTTAATTCTCAACAAGTTCGTGAAATCGCTGAGAATAAAATGACTGACCTAAATGCTGCTGACATAGAAGGCGCTATTAAAATGGTTGAAGGATCAGCTAGATCAATGGGTATTGAGATTACGGAGTAAAGAATGTCTAAAGGTAAATTTTTAGTTGAGGCCTACAAGTCTTATGATACTTCTAAAGTATATAACTACAACGATGCGGTTGACATAATACTAAAAAATAAAAGAAGTAAAACAAATGAAACGATAGAGATTTCTATAAATTTAGGTGTTGATCCAAGACATGCTGACCAAATGGTAAGAGGAACTGTAGATTTACCCAATGGAAGTGGCAAAGAAATTAAGGTGGCAGTTTTTGCAAATGACAAAAATGCAGAAGATGCAAAAAAAGAGGGTGCGGATTTTGTTGGCACAGATGATCTTATAAAAAAAATTCAAGATGGATTTTTAGATTTTGACAGAGTAATTGCATCTCCTGATATGATGGGTTCTGTAAGTAAAGTAGCTAAAATTCTTGGTCCTAAGGGCCTGATGCCGAATCCTAAAATGGGAACAGTGACGCCTAATATAGGTGAAGCTGTCAAATTAGCTAAATCTGGACAAGTTCAATTTAAAACCGAAAAAAATGGAATAGTTCAAGCAGGTATTGCAAAATCCAATTTTAATGCTAAGAGCATTGTTGAAAATGTTGTTTCATTTGTGGATATTATAAAAAAATCTAGACCATCAGGAGCTAAAGGAACATTTATAAAAAAAATCTCACTTTCATCAACGATGGGAGTAAGTGTAAATTGTGAAATAAATTAAACCTGTCCAAGACTGTAGGTTGATTACGTAATTTCCTACATAGACATATAGTAAGGACAGGCCTACTTTAATACGGAGGCCTAAATTGAATAGGAAACAAAAAGAGGAATTAGTTGAAAGTCTGCACAAAACTTTTCTTAATTCTCAATCAATAATAGTTACGCATATAAATGGTTTGACAGTTTCAGAGACCACCAGTCTGAGGTCAAATATGAGAGATGCTAATTGTAAATTTAAGGTCACAAAAAATAAAATAGTAAAGCTTGCATTAAAAAAAACAAAATTTGAACATCTTGATAGCCTTTTTACTGGACCAACTGCTATTGGTTCGTCAGATGATGTAATTGCACCTGCAAAGGTTTTAGTTAATTTTACCAAAGAAACAGAAAAAATTAAAATCATAGGTGGTGGGATACAATCAAAATCATTGTCTGTGGATGATATCACTAATTTAGCATCCTTACCAAGTTTAGATGAAGTAAGGTCTAAGATAATTGGGCTACTTATGGCTGGTCCAACAAAGCTTGTTAGAACAATTAAGGAGCCTCCATCAAGGGTAGCTCGCATTTTAGCAACAAAAAATAATTAAATCATATAAAAGGAGAAAAATATGGCTGATTTACAAAAAATTGCTGAGGATTTAAGTTCACTATCTGTTATAGAAGCTGCTGAACTTTCCAAAATCTTAGAGGAAAAATGGGGTGTTAGTGCTGCAGCTGCTGCGCCGGTAGCAATCGCAGGTGCTAGTGGCAGCGATGATGCCCCTGCTGCGGAAGCAAAAACAGAATTTAATGTTCATTTAAATGCAGCAGGCGCTCAAAAAATTAATGTTATAAAAGAAGTAAGAACAATTACTGGTCTTGGTCTTAAAGAAGCAAAAGATTTAGTTGAAGGTGCGCCTAAAGTTGTTAAAGAGGGTGTTGCCGAGGCAGAAGCTAATGAAATCAAAGCAAAACTTGAGGCTGCAGGCGCAACTGTAGAGTTAAAGTAATTAAATAAATAAATCTGCAAATTAACAACTGTATATAAGGAAATCTATGCAACCTCAAACAAGTACCTTACTAAATAGACGAAGAATTCGAAGATCTTTTGGAAAAATTTCTGAAGCTGTCAAGATGCCAAATTTAATCGAAGTTCAACGACATTCATATGATCAATATCTTCAAATGTATATAAAACCTGAAAAAAGGCTTAAAGAAGGTCTTCAAGAAGTATTTCTTTCAATCTTTCCAATAAAAGATTTTTCAGGAAAGTCAATGTTAGAATTTGTTTCTTATAGCCTTGAGGAACCAAAATATGATGTCGAAGAATGTCAACAAAGAGGTTTAACCTATGCATCAGGATTAAGAGTTACATTAAGACTTGTTGTTTGGGACATTGATGAGGATTCAGGTACTCGTTCAATAAGAGATATGAAAGAGCAGGATGTTTATCTTGGTGAAATGCCATTAATGACACCAAATGGCACGTTTGTAGTAAATGGCGTTGAGAGAGTTATTGTTTCACAAATGCATAGATCACCTGGTGTGTTTTTTGATCACGATAAAGGTAAAACTCATGCATCCGGTAAATTTTTGTTTGCTGCAAGAGTTATTCCATACAGAGGTTCATGGCTTGACTTCGAGTTTGACCCTAAAGATATTATCAATGTAAGAATTGATAGAAGAAGAAAAATTCCATGTAGTACATTACTTATGGCATTACCAAGCAAAGAAACTGAAGAATATATAAAATCTTGCAAAGATAAAAATGTTTTACCTGAAAGATCAAAAATGTGTGGAATGACTAAAGAGGAAATTTTGAATTTTTTCTACGATAGTCAGTCTTATGAATTAAGAGATATTGGATGGGTTTCGGAATTTAACCAAGACAAGCTAAAAAACACAAAACTTAGATTTAATTTGGTAAATGCAGATAATGGAAATATAGTAGCAAGCCCTGAAGATAAATTAACACCACGATTTTTAAAAAAATTAGTGGAGGATGGTTTAAAACAGATACTTATAAAAGATGATGAATTATTTGGAAGTTATCTTGCAGAGGATATCATTGATATTTCTTCTGGGGAAGTCTTGTTTGAGGCCGGTGATTTAATTGATAAAGATCTTTTGTCTTCCGTGAAATCTCTCAACATAAAAAATATTAATATACTAATGGTGGATAGTAATAATGTTGGTCCATGGTTACTAAATACAATCCAAAATGATAAAAATCTCACCAGGGAAGAGGCTTTAGTTGACATCTATCGTGTAATGAGACCTGGTGAACCCCCGGCTTATGAAAGTGCTGAATCATTATTTCAAAATTTATTTTTTGACGAAGAAAGATATGATCTTTCAGCAGTTGGTAGAGTTAAAATGTCGGCAAGATTAGACTTAGATGTTGATGATAGTAACAGAACTTTAAGAAAAATAGATATTTTGTCTATAGTTAAGGTTTTAATTGACCTAAAGGATGGTCATGGGGAAATAGACGACATTGATCATTTGGGTAACAGACGGGTCCGATCAGTTGGAGAGTTGCTAGAAAATCAATATCGAGTTGGATTATTAAGAATGGAGAGAGCAATTAGAGAAAGAATGAGCTCTGCAAATGAAATTGAAAACTTAATGCCTCAAGATTTAATAAATGCAAAACCAGCGGCCGCATCAATAAGAGAATTTTTCGGCTCAAGTCAATTATCTCAATTTATGGATCAAACTAATCCACTTTCTGAAATAACTCATAAAAGAAGAGTTTCGGCTTTAGGTCCTGGAGGTTTAACTAGAGAGAGAGCTGGATTTGAAGTAAGAGATGTTCATCCGACTCACTATGGAAGAATATGTCCAATTGAGACACCAGAAGGTCCTAATATTGGATTAATTAATTCATTAGCTACTTTTGCGCAGGTAAATAAATATGGTTTTATTGAGACGCCTTACAGAGAAGTGAAGAATGGAATTGTGTCAGAAACCGTCTTATATATTTCAGCAATCGAAGAAGGAAGATATACAATTGCACAGGCGAACGCCCAATTGGATAAAAAAGGTGCTTTTACAGGGGAGTTAATACCGGTTCGTAAAAATGGGGAAATTGGTCTAGCTAGACCTGAAGACATTGAATTAATGGATGTTTCTCCAAAACAACTTGTTTCAGTGGCTTCAGCAATGATACCTTTTTTAGAAAATGATGATGCTAATAGAGCATTGATGGGGTCTAATATGCAACGTCAAGCTGTTCCTTTAATAAAAGCAGAGAGTCCCCTAGTTGGTACTGGGATAGAACAAACTGTTGCACGTGATTCCGGCGTAACTATTGTTGCTAGAAGAAAAGGAGTAGTTGATCAAGTTGATGCTACAAGAATTGTAATTAAAGCAATTACTTCCGATTCTGATGATGTGTCACCTGTTGATATTTATTCACTTATGAAGTTTCAAAGAAGTAATCAAAATACTTGTATAAATCAAAGACCACTTGTCCAAGTTGGTGATAATGTAAACGTAGGTGATATAATAGCAGATGGGCCATCTACTGAGGATGGTGAATTAGGTTTAGGGAAAAATGTCTTAGTAGCATTCATGCCTTGGAACGGTTATAACTTTGAAGATTCAATTTTAGTTTCTGAAAGAGTTGTAAGAGATGATGTGTTTTCTTCAATCCATATTGAGGAATTTGAGGTGATGGCCCGAGACACAAAGTTGGGCCAAGAAGAAATTACCAGAGATATTCCAAATGTCGGTGAAGAGGCGCTTAGAAATCTTGATGAAGCAGGCATGATATATATTGGAGCTGAAGTAAAGCCTGGGGATATTTTAGTTGGCAAAGTAACTCCAAAAGGTGAAAGTCCAATAACACCAGAAGAGAAATTATTAAGAGCTATTTTTGGTGAAAAAGCTTCAGATGTTAGAGATAGCTCGTTAAAAGTTCCTCCTGGTGTGTCGGGTACTGTTGTAGATGTAAGAATATTTTCTAGAAGAGGTATTGATAAAGATGAAAGATCTAGAGCGATTGAGAGGTTTGAAATCGATAAGTTTTCAAAAGATAGAGATGACGAAAAGTCTATAATTGAAAAGGGCTTTTATGGTAAACTAAGAGAACTTTTAGAAAATCAAAAGGTCACAAAGTCAAATGTAACTCTAAAAAAAGGGTTAATAATTAATAAAAAGCATTTGTCTGATTTGAAGAATCAGGACTTATTGTCAATAACTGTTGAGGATGAAAAAGTTCAAAATCAAATAATTAAACTTATTAGTCATTTTGAAACTGTGACGGCCAATATTGAAAGCAAATTTAATGATAGAGTTGATAAACTGCAAAGAGGGGATGAGTTGCTCCCAGGGGTGATGAAAATGGTTAAAGTTTTCATTGCAGTAAAAAGAAAACTCCAATCTGGTGATAAAATGGCTGGTAGGCATGGAAATAAAGGTGTAATTTCTAAAATATTACCAGTTGAAGATATGCCTCATCTTAAAGATGGAACACCTGTAGATGTTGTTTTAAACCCATTAGGTGTGCCTTCAAGAATGAATGTGGGTCAAATTTTAGAAACTCATTTAGGTTGGGCAGCTTACGGTATAGGTAAAAAAATTTCAGATATGCTAGAAGTATACAATAAAAATGGAGATGTTAATAAAATCTCAGAATATCTTAAAGATGTTTATGGGCCTAAGTATGATGAAAACTTTAAGCAGATGAGTGATAACGAAATAATTCAACACGCTAACAATTTAAAACGTGGTGTTCCAATGGGAACCCCTGTTTTTGATGGAGCAAATGAGGATGATGTAAAAAATATGCTTGAACTTGCTGGTCTAGACAAATCAGGACAAATAGAATTAATAGATGGTCGAACTGGTGAGTATTTTGATAGAAAAGTTACCGTTGGATATATATACATGTTAAAGTTGCATCACTTGGTTGATGATAAAATACATGCAAGATCTATAGGACCTTACTCTTTAGTAACACAGCAACCGTTAGGAGGTAAGGCCCAGTTCGGAGGTCAGAGATTTGGCGAGATGGAAGTATGGGCTCTCGAAGCATATGGTGCTGCATATACATTGCAAGAAATGCTTACTGTTAAATCTGATGATGTGTCAGGAAGGACTAAAGTTTATGAAGCAATTATAAGAGGTGATGATGACTTTGAAGCTGGAATACCAGAATCATTTAATGTTTTAGTAAAAGAGTTAAAATCTTTAGGTTTGAACGTAAATTTAGAAACTTCTGAATAAATATTGGAGAATAATATGAATGAATTAGTTAATCCTTTTGGTCAAATAGACCATAGTCAGTCTTTTGACAAAATTGGTATATCTATAGCTTCGTCAGATTCTATTCGAAGCTGGTCTTTTGGAGAAATTAAAAAGCCTGAAACAATTAATTATAGAACATTTAAGCCAGAAAGAGATGGTCTTTTTTGTGCAAAAATTTTTGGTCCAGTTAGAGATTATGAGTGTCTTTGCGGAAAATATAAAAGGATGAAATATAGGGGTATTATATGTGAAAAATGCGGTGTTGAAGTTACTCTTTCAAAAGTTAGACGCGAAAGAATGGGGCATATTGAATTAGCTTCACCAGTTGCTCATATCTGGTTTTTGAAATCTTTACCTTCAAGAATAGGCCTTCTTACAGATATGATTTTAAAAGATTTAGAAAAAGTACTCTATTTTGAAAGTTTCATAGTAACTGAACCAGGACTAACATCCTTACAAAAAGGGCAAATTATTTCTGAAGAAGAGTATGATAAATGTCTAGATGAATTTGGAGATGAAAGCTTTGAAGTGGCCATAGGTGCTGAAGCTATTAAGAAATTATTATCTGAACTTGATTTAAAACAAGAACTAATAAAAATTAAAGAAGATTTAGAACAAACATCCTCAGAATTAAAAAGAAAAAAACTAGTAAAAAGATTAAAGTTAGTTGAATCTTTTTTGTCTTCAGGGTCCAAGCCAGAATGGATGATATTAGACGTTGTTCCAGTTATACCTCCGGAATTAAGACCATTGGTTCCACTTGATGGTGGAAGATTTGCAACATCAGATTTAAATGATTTGTATAGAAGGGTAATAAACAGAAATAATAGATTAAAGAGACTTATCGAACTTAGGGCACCAGATATTATTGTTAGAAATGAAAAAAGGATGCTTCAAGAATCAGTGGACGCTCTTTTCGATAATGGAAGAAGAGGAAGAGTTATTACGGGTGTAAATAAACGTCCTCTAAAATCTCTTTCAGATATGCTTAAGGGAAAACAAGGTCGTTTTAGACAAAATTTATTAGGAAAAAGGGTAGATTATTCTGGTAGATCCGTAATAGTTGTTGGTCCAGAATTAAAACTTCACCAATGTGGAATACCAAAAAAAATGGCTTTAGAGCTTTTTAAGCCATTCATTTATTCAAAATTAGAGTTGTATGGGCTTGCAAACACAATTAAGGCTGCAAAAAGAATGGTTGAAAAAGAAAGACCTGAAGTTTGGGATATATTAGAAGAAGTCATAAGAGAGCATCCAGTTTTACTTAATAGAGCACCCACATTACATCGGTTAGGTATACAGGCTTTTGAACCAGTACTAATTGAAGGAAAAGCAATAAACTTACATCCTTTAGTTTGCACTGCATTCAATGCTGACTTTGATGGTGACCAAATGGCTGTTCATGTTCCTTTGTCTCTTGAGGCACAGCTTGAAGCTAGAGTATTAATGATGTCAACAAATAATATATTATCACCATCAAGTGGTAAGCCTATAATTGTACCATCACAAGACATAATATTAGGACTATACTATTTGTCTCTTGTTAAAGAAAAGTCAAAAGGTGAAGGTATGGTATTTTCCAGTGTTGAGGAAGTTTTGATAGCATTGAATTACAATATTGTCGATTTGCAGGCAAGTATAAAATTAAGAGTTCCTGTTCACAATGAAAATGATAAAAAAGAATATAAAATTATAGATACTACACCTGGAAGAGCTAAGTTATCCAATGTAATACCAAAACATGCATCTGTGGATTATGAGATAGTAAATAAACTTATGACAAAAAAAGAAGTTACTAATGTAATTGACTTTGTTTACAGGCATTGTGGGCAAAAAGAAACTGTCATTTTCTGTGATAAATTAATGGCTTTAGGTTTTAATCATGCATGTATTTCAGGTATATCGTTTGGCATAACAGACCTAGAAACCCCTAAAGCTAAAGTTGATCTTGTAACAAGTGCTGAAAAAAAAGTTAAAAATTTTGAACAGCAATATCTAGATGGTCTTATTACTCAAGGTGAAAAATATAATAAAGTTGTAGATGTTTGGTCGAAATGTTCTGATGATGTTGCTGATGAAATGATGAAAAATATATCTACAACTAAAGAAAATGAACCAGTAAATTCAGTATGGATGATGGCTCACTCTGGGGCAAGGGGTTCAGCGGCCCAAATAAAACAATTAGCTGGCATGAGAGGCTTGATGGCAAAGCCATCAGGTGAAATAATTGAAACACCAATCATTTCATCTTTTAAAGAAGGCCTTGATGTTTTAGAATACTTTAACTCTACACATGGTGCTCGAAAAGGACTTGCGGACACCGCACTTAAAACTGCCAACTCAGGATACTTGACAAGAAGATTGGTTGATGTTGCTCAAGATTGCATTGTTACAGAAAATGACTGCGGTACCAAAAACGGTTTTGATTGTAGAGCTATAATCGAAGGTGGTGAAATAATTGAATCTTTAGGGGATAGGATCTTAGGTAGATCTGCATTAGATGACATTTTGTCAGCTGAGAAAGACGTTATAATTGTAAAGGCTGGTCAAATTATTGATGAAGTAGCTGTTGATTTAATTGAAAAATCTGGTGTAGATACCATTAAAATTAGATCAGCTTTAACATGTGAGTCTAAGGTTGGTATTTGTGCTGCTTGTTATGGCAGAGACTTAGCGCGTGGAACATCAGTCAATATTGGTGAAGCTGTTGGTGTAGTTGCCGCCCAATCAATTGGTGAACCCGGTACTCAATTAACTATGAGAACATTTCATATTGGTGGCGCTGCACAAAGAGGCGCTGAACAATCGAACATTGAGGCTCCATTTGATGGTAAAGTAAAACTGGACAACGCATCTCTTATACAGACGGAAGATGGAAGTGAAGTTGTTATGTCTAGGTCTTCAGAGATGACCATTCTAGATAGCCAAGGTCGTGAAAAAGCAAGGTATAGACTGCAATATGGTGCTAAATTATTGAAAAAAGAAGGTGCGAGCATAAAGGGTGGAGATATCCTTGCTGAATGGGATCCTTACACAATTCCAATAATTTCTGAAAAAAAAGGAGTTGCTAATTATGTAGATTTAATTGATGGCATCTCCATGAGAGAAGTTGTAGATGATGTAACTGGTATTTCAAATAGGCAAGTTGTAGACTGGAAACAGCAAAAAGATGGAAGTGATCTTAGACCTAGAGTAACAATCAGGGATGATAAAGGTGAGGTTATTTCATTAAGTAATGGATTAGAAGCAAGATATTTCATGTCTGTCAATGCTATATTACAGGTTGAAAATGGAGCTAAGGTTAAAGCAGGAACTGTTTTAGCCAGAATACCAAGAGAAAGCTCTAAAACTAGAGATATTACTGGTGGTCTACCGCGTGTGGCTGAATTGTTTGAAGCTAGAAAACCAAAAGACTTTGCGGTTATAGCTGAAGTTGACGGCGTTGTAGAGTTTGGAGCAGATTACAAAACTAAGAGAAGGATTAGGATTGTTCCTCAGTCCGATGAATTTGAAGCAGCTGAGTATATGGTTCCTAAAGGTAAGTTGTTAGCTGTTCAAGAAGGTGACTTTATTAGGAAGGGAGATCTTATAATTGACGGTAGCCCTGTGCCTCATGATATTTTAAATATACTAGGCATTGAAGCTTTGGCAAATTATCTCGTTAAAGAAGTGCAAGATGTTTATAGATTACAAGGGGTTAAAATTAATGATAAACATATTGAAGTAATTGTTAGGCAAATGCTTCAAAAAATTGAAATAACTGATCACGGTGATACTACTTTTTTGAATGGTGAACATGTTCATCGAAGTGAATTTAAGCAAGTTAATGATAATGCAATTAAGGAAAATAAAAAACCTGCTCAAGGTAATCACGTGCTTTTAGGGATTACTAAAGCTAGCCTACAAACTGACAGTTTTATCTCTGCGGCTTCCTTTCAAGAAACAACTAGAGTTTTAACCGAAGCTGCGGTTTCAGGAAAAACAGATTTACTTTCAGGTTTAAAGGAAAATGTGATTGTAGGAAGACTTGTTCCAGCTGGAACAGGTTCGGTAGTCAATAAATTTAAAAAAATTGCAAGCAGAAGAGATAAAGAGTTATTAGAAGAAATTGATAGGCAAAAAGAAATTGATCCTGAATTAATAGAATAATTAAAAAAACTGTTAATTTAGCTTGACCTCTTTGATAGTAAAGTTTATCTTTCGCAACATTAATGTGTTAGGTAGTGGGTAACCAGACACTAGCACTTAAATTTATAAGGATATTTATGCCAACTATTAACCAATTAATTAGGAATGGTAGAAAAAAACCATTGAAAAAAACGAAGGTACCCGCGATGGAATCTTGTCCTCAAAAAAGAGGAGTTTGTACAAGAGTGTATACTACGACTCCAAAAAAACCTAATTCTGCATTACGAAAGGTTGCAAGAATTAGACTTACCAACGGTTTTGAGGTAACTTCTTATATACCAGGTGAAGGCCATAATTTGCAGGAGCATTCGGTGGTTATGATTAGAGGTGGTCGTGTTAAAGATTTGCCTGGGGTACGTTATCATATAATTAGAGGAACTTTAGACACTCAAGGTGTAAATGATAGAAAACAAAGAAGATCAAAATATGGTGCGAAGAGACCAAAGTAGAGTTTATTATGTCAAGAAGAAGAAAAGCTATTAAAAGACCAATTATGCCAGATCCCAAATTTAAGGATTTAATAATTTCAAAGTTTACATCATGCATAATGTATGATGGAAAAAAATCAACTGCTGAAAAGATAGTTTATGGTGCTTTAGATTTTATTCAAGAAAAAACAAAGTCTGATCCTTTAGCTCTTTTTCATGAGGCTCTTAAAAATGTTAAGCCTCAGATTGAAGTTCGATCTAGAAGAGTTGGAGGAGCCACATACCAAGTACCAGTTGAGGTTAGATCAGATAGATCTCAAGCTTTAGCAATAAGATGGATAATTAATAGTAGCCGTTCTAGATCTGAAAAATCTATGGTTGATAGGTTAGGTGCTGAATTAATTGATGCTTCTACTAACAAAGGTAATTCCGTAAAAAAAAGGGAAGACACACACAAAATGGCAGATGCAAATAAAGCTTTTGCACACTTCAGATGGTAAGGTTTAATAAAAATGGCTAGAAAATTTGATTTACAAAGATACAGAAATTTTGGGATAATGGCTCACATTGATGCTGGAAAAACTACTACTACTGAGAGAATTTTATACTATACTGGTAAAAATCATAAAATTGGTGAAGTGCATGACGGAAATGCAACGATGGACTGGATGGAACAAGAGCAAGAAAGAGGCATTACAATTACATCAGCTGCTACAACTTGTTTCTGGTTTAGGACTGAAGACGGTAAATCTTTTGAAAAAAAATTTGGTAATACAGAGGATGAAGCAAAATTTAGATTTAATATAATTGATACTCCTGGCCATGTTGACTTTACGATAGAAGTTGAAAGATCTTTGGCAGTACTTGACGGAGCCATTTGTGTCTTAGATGCAAATGCTGGAATAGAGCCTCAAACAGAAACTGTTTGGAGACAAGCCGATAGATATAAAGTTCCCAGAATTGTTTTTGTAAATAAAATGGACAAAATTGGTGCCGATTTTTTTAACTGTGTCAAGATGGTTAAAGATAGAACTGGTGCTTTGCCTATACCAATTAATTTACCAATTGGATCCGAAAATGAATTTGAAGGTCTCGTAGATCTTGTGACCATGAAAGAATGGATTTGGGATTCTGATGATTTAGGAGCATCTTGGAAGTTAGTTGAAATTAGAGATACATTAAAAGCTAAGGCTAACGAAATGCGTTCTGAGCTGGTTGAATTGGCTGTTGAGCAAGATGATGAGTGGATGGAAAAGTATTTAGAAGGTGAAGAACCTGACACAGATTCTTTAAGAGAGTTAATTAGAAAAGGTACTTTAAATATGTCTTTTGTACCTGTTTTATGTGGATCAGCTTTTAAAAATAAAGGTGTGCAAACAATGCTTAATAGTGTAATTGATTTTCTACCTGGGCCACTTGATGTGCCTCCTTACATGGGTTTTGCCCCAAATGACCCTGACGAAAAAAGAAATATAGAAAGAAAAGCTGATGATAATGATCCATTTTCCGGATTAGCTTTTAAAATAATGAATGATCCATTTGTTGGTTCTCTTACTTTTATGAGGCTTTACTCCGGTTCCATAAAAAAAGGTGATAGTTTACTTAATTCAACTAAAGGTAAAAAAGAACGAGTTGGTAGGATGATGATGATGCATTCTAACAACAGAGAAGAGATAGACGAAGCTTTTGCAGGGGATATTGTTGCTCTAGCAGGAATGAAGGATACTACAACCGGTGACACCATGTGTGATAATGACAAACCAGTTGTTCTTGAAACTATGACCTTTCCTGATCCTGTAATTGAAATTGCTGTTGAACCAAAATCTAAAAATGATCAAGAGAAAATGTCTGTAGGTTTACAACGTCTCGCAGCTGAAGATCCTTCTTTTCAAGTTTCAACTGATTTAGAATCAGGTCAAACAATTATGAAAGGCATGGGTGAACTGCATTTGGATATATTAATTGACAGATTAAAAAGAGAATTCAAAGTAGAAGCTAATATTGGAGCTCCTCAGGTGGCCTATCGAGAAACTATTACTAAAGAAGTTGAAGTTGATTACACCCATAAAAAACAATCAGGTGGTGCTGGGCAATTTGCAAGGATAAAATTAATTTTTTCTCCCAATAAGAGTGATGATTATGAATTTATAAATTCTATTCGCGGTGGATCTGTACCTACTGAATATATACCAGGAGTTGAGAAGGGGTTAACTCTTGCCAAGGAATCTGGCGTAGTTGCTGGTTTTCCTTGTATTAACTTTAAGGTTAATCTCATTGATGGCGCAAGTCATGATGTCGATTCGTCAGTTATGGCATTTGAAATTGCTTCAAGAGCTGCATTTAGAGAAGGCATGGCTAAAGCTAATCCGGCTCTTCTTGAGCCAATCATGAAAGTTGAGGTTGTTACTCCAGAAGATTATATGGGTGACATCATTGGAGATTTAAATAGTCGTAGAGGGCAAGTTGGTGGTATGGATAGTAGAGGAAATGCAAGAGTTATTGACGCCATGGTTCCGCTAGCAAATATGTTTGGTTATGTTAATAACTTAAGATCTATGAGCCAAGGAAGAGCACAATTTACTATGCAATTTGATCATTATGA
>CACMRG010000026.1 GCA_902616005.1 uncultured SAR116 cluster alpha proteobacterium | reverse complement strand
TCAATTAAATGATGAATTTTTTTTAATAACGAAATATCGGTTGAATGTCCTTTAACTTGACCATCATAACCAATTAACCAAATGCCATATTTATTTTTATATTTGTCTGGGAAAATATAGTTGCTAACTTCATCACCAACGATTTTTACATATTCCAAATTTCTTATTTCATTTTCGCATCTATTTTTTTTAAAAAAATCGTCTACTTCATTTATGAAATGAATATATTTTCCTTTTGTGATAAAAAGAACTATTCTTTTGTTCCATGAAAATGATTGAATTTGTTTTTGTAAGTCAATTTTTTCACTCGAATTACTAATGCTTGATAATGTTATAATAATAAACAGTATACAGATTTTTTTAATCATTTCTAAAATCATACTCCTCAAGAACCACACCCCTATTTCCAAATACTTTGATCAATTGATCTTTTTTTTCATTTCTTTCAATCTCTTGAAAAATTGGTTGGCACTTTTGATATGCTTTATCATCTTCATATTCAAATAAATGCCCAAGTCTGCTGACACCTTCTTTATTCCAAACCTTTGTAGTAACTATTCTTAGGATGCCATTTTCTTTTAACTTTGGTAAATATTTGTCTTTTATATTATTCCATCTAAATAACTTTAGTTCTAATTCTTTTTCTGAAACAAAATCTTGAGTAGTATAATTGATTAATTTAGATTTTTTCATACTCTCCGCCATTTAAATTATCTAAGTCTTCATTTTATTAAAGTATATTGTATTGTGAATGATATGAGTAATTATTTTTTAATTTTTTAGTTAAGATTCAAATAAAATTAACTATAGGAAAAGTTAGAAACTGATAAAATAATTTAATAATGAAAAAAAAATTTGTAATTCGCTCAATTAATAATAGTGATCAAAGTCTATGTGTTGATATATTTCAAAGAAACGATAAGACTTATGGATTTGAAGAATATAGAAGAGATAAAGAAACATATGAAGGCTGGTATAAAGTAAACATGTACGAACAAAATATTTACCAAACAGAAAAAGAAGCATTTGCTGATGCATGTAAATATGTTTATTGGTTAAGAGAAATAACAAATTGACAGATTTGTAAAGTAAATTTAAAAAATTAATTTTAATAAAAAACTTTAAATGTATACTTAATAGAAAGAAATATTGAGGTATTTATGAGTAAATATTGTCCAAGATGGGTATACATGACAATTGTTGCTCAAGCTTGTTTTGATTACATTAAACTAGATCTTGGCGCTGGTTTGCTTGTAATATCAAACAAATATGACGATGGATTGAAAGAAATCTATGAAGATACAGATTTACCAAAAGTTGACGGTGTCGCGATGGAGTTTTTAAGGATATGTAGTGAGCTTAAAATTAACCAAAATACTGAACATGTAATTTCTGACTATTTATATTTTAAATTTAATTATGTTAATTTATTTTTAAAAAGAAACTTTCAAAGTTTTGTTAATAATATTAGATTTTCTGATTATCCAAGATACCCCACAGCAGAAGACACTGTGAATAATTTTTATAGATTTTCAAAATCTTGGGCAACCAAAAAGAAAGTACTCTATGACAAAGCATGGAACTTAAAAACCCAAGATAAGTTTAGTGAATTAAAAAATTTAGCTAATAGACCTTTTTCTAGTGAATTATTGAAAATGCAAGATATAAATAAGGTAGAAGAAAAATTGGCGTCTGTTTGGACAAAAGAATAATTTTTTATTAATTATAAATCTTTAATATCTTTATCTTATTTATTTTTCATCATTTGTCTAAGACTTGAGATAAACGAAGATTTATCTACAGAATTCTTCATTTTTATAACTGCAATTTTATCTTCCATGTTTTTAGAACTATCTATGTAAGAATTTAATAATTTATTATTTTTAGATTTTAACTTTTGCTCATTTCTTAATTTTTTTAGTTTTAAATTTTCACTTTCCATATTTTATATTACCATACTTTGGATTAATTTTAAAAATACATTTACGTTATTACAAGCTTCAATATAATAAAAAAATGAAAAAAAAGATTTTTAAAAATTTTGACAAGATTTACTTCTTCCACAATAAAAGGTGTTCAAAATCAAGAGAAGTTAAAAAGCATCTTGATGAAAATAATGTTAAATATAGTGTTGTAGATTATTTAAATATTTTACCTAATAAATATTTCTTAAAAAATGTTCTTGTAAAACTTGAAAATAATTTTGAAGAAATAATTAGGATTAATGAAAAAATATATAAAAATCTCAATATTGACGAAAAATCACATACATCTGAAAATATAATCAACTTAGTGACTAAATACCCAGTATTAATGCAAAGACCTATTGTGGCAATTGAAAGAGATAATGAAATAATTGAAACTATTATTTGCCGGCCTACCGAACTTATTAAATCAATATTTGATTAATATATGAATACAAAACTTCCATGCCCATATTGTTCAAGTTTAAAAGGCTATGTTTATGTTCAATCACATTATCAATGTTTAAACTGCAAAACAGTAGTTGATGATTGTTGTAATGGAGAGATGGAAGTAAACATAAACATTAATCAATTTACCGATGAACGAAATAAAAATTAAAACAACTATGCTTATTGTCGTATCATCTAATATGAGATATTTTGTTATAATATTTTCTTTTTTATTCTTTACTAATTGTAGTTCCACAAACACAAAATATGCTAGCAATGAAATTGAAACTAGCTCAGTGGTTACAGTAAAGCCTAAAATTGTAAAAGAAAGTGCTTTTGAAAACTTTTACATGTCTGATAAATTAGAAAAAGAATTAAATAAAATTCAATTTACATCAACGAGTTATTTAAGAAGTAATAAAGATTGTATAGGGATTTTACGACTATCTGTATCTGGAAGTATTGATTATTACCAATTGGTCAATACACTAAAGAAACGAGCTTATGATATTGGTGGAAATGCAATAGGCGTCTATGATTATAGAGAAAAAAGAAGGGTCTTTGTGAATCAGCAAGGTTATAAAGTCGAGACTAAAAATAAACTAAAACCAAAAACTGAATATGTTTTAGTCAAAGAAAATCAAAAAGTTGCAAAAATAACCGCTGATGTATTTAAATGTAGAAAATCAACTTAATAATTTAGGAAAATTTTCAATTAAATTCATAGCTACTGCTGTACCAGTTACAGCACTTCCTATCATTATAGCTCTATCACCCCACTGCATTCCAACATAAATCCAACCAATTGCACTAAATAAATAAGTAACTTGGCCATATAAAGTGTAGGATGCACTAATCAAAAAAACTCCTAAAACTGCAAGTATCATTGAAAGCCATTTTACATACCAATCCCTGGTACCCGTAGGTGTTGTTGGTTTAACTTCATCATATTCTGCTTGTAACTCTTTAAGTTCTTGATTTAACCTTTTTTTCTCATTAGCAAGTTCCATAGCTAATCTACCTGCTTTGGTCATTGCTCCACCAGAAATATCTTCAATTTTTTCATTTGCTATCACTTCAGGATTTTTAGCAGCCATATAACTCCCCGGATTAATAATTAATATTTTATTTAATGATTTAAATTATAAAGTCAAAAGAAAAATTTAATATATCTAAATCCATCATTTTTCCAATTGCAGCAACAATAATTACGCTTGCCCATTGTGGAGTTTTTATAAAAAAAATTATTACAATTGAAATAGTAAGTAGAATTATACTTTGATAATCGTTTAAGGAAGAGGTAATTACTGGATTATAGAATGCAGATATAAGTAGACCTACTACACAAGCATTAACTCCAATAAAAAAAGCTTTTACTTTTGGAATATTTCTTAGAACTGACCAGTATGGCATAACACCAAAAACTAATAAAAACGAAGGAATGAAAATCATTATTAATGAAATCACACCTACAAGAATTTTATGTTGTGATAAATCCATTGATGCTCCTAAAAAACCAGAAAAAGTAAATAAGGGGCCTGGAATAATTTGAGCTAACCCATAACCAAATAAAAAAGTATCTTTATCAATTAAATTAAAATTAACTATTTCATTTTGTAAGAGTGGTAACACAACATGCCCTCCTCCAAAAACTAAAGAACCTACTCTAAAAAATTTGTCAGAAATTAAAATAATATCAGAATTATACATTTGATTTAAGATTGGAAAAATTAGTAATATGATTGCAAATAACAATAAATAAAATAATGGCTTATAATCTATAGATAAGGATATTTGTTTAGTCTTTATTTTTTCATAAAATAAAAAATTTCCTACGATACCCGAGATTATTATTAAAAGTATTTGATAAGTATTATTTGTAAAATATATTAAAATTAATGTGGTAACTAGAGTTATTAAAATTTTTTTATAATCATTTAAAAATTGTTTAGACATACCCAAAATTGCTTGCAAGACAATTACAACTACGCATGCCTTTATTCCACTCAAAAGACCATTTGTAAAAAAATCACTATAAAATAATAACCCATATGCAGATCCAACCATAATTATTGCAGATGGCAAGGTAAAACCTAACCACGCAAAAAAAGCTCCTAAAGATCCTTTTTGAAGATAGCCTATACACATACCAACTTGACTAGAAGATGGTCCTGGCAAGAAATTTGAAAAAGAGACAATATCTAAAAAATTTTTATCACCCATCCATTTTTTTTTATTTACAAAATGCTCTCTGAAAAAGCTAATATGAGCAATTGGACCCCCAAATGATGTACATCCCAACTTTAAAAATTCAAAAAAAATCATGAAATAAGTTACTTCATTCAATTGTTCATTTAATTTTTTGTGTTTAGTCATTATAGTAATTGTATCAAGGAGATATAAATGTATAAATGTAAATTTGTTTTAATTTTATTTTTTATTATTTTTCCATTTTTTTCATACTCAAACGAGAACGCTACTGGCATAATTAAAGAAAGAATGGAAAAATTTCAAGAAAGCAAAAATCTTATGAGAGCTATAAATAAAAACTTAAGTGATAGTAACTTTAATGTAATTACAGAGTCAGCAGAAAAGTTGAATAAATGGGCAAATGAAATGCATAAATTTTTTCCCAAGGGCAGTGAAGCTAGCACCTCTAATAAAAGTCAAGCTAGTGCCAACATATGGTCTGATACTGAAGGATTTAAGAAAGCAATTAAAACATTTGAAAATGCTAGCGCAAAATTAATTAAAATATCAAAAAATAAAAATATAGATAATACATTTTCTTCATTTAGAGAAGTCGCAGCTTCTTGTAAGGGATGTCATCAAAAATATAGAAATTAGTTACTAGAGGCTTTATGAAAGGCATAGTATTTTTAGGACAACATAAACTCGAAATACAAGAATTTGAAGATCCAACACCTGGACCAGATGAGGTCATTCTTGAAATTAAGGCATCTGGGATGTGTGGGAGTGACCTAAAGGTTTACAGAGCAGTTGAAGGCCCATCCTCTTTAGGATTAGGAGGTGAAGATAAGCAAGTTATTGCTGGCCACGAACCCTGTGGAACCATAGTCGAATTAGGAAAAAATGTTAATAAAGATAATTTCAAAATAGATATGAATGTAATGCAGCATCACTATAAAGGATGTGGAACATGTGTGCATTGTTCAACAGGATGGCAACAATTATGTATTGATGGTGTAAAAGAGGTTTTCGGAGTGACAGGTCATGGAGCTCATGCCAAATATATGAAGTGTCCAGCTAATACACTTGTAAAGCTACGCGATGATATTTCATTTAAAAGTGGTGCTGCAATTTCATGTGGGACTGGAACAGCTTGGGGAGCAATAGACAGACTTTGTTTAAGGTCTCATGAAACATTAGCAGTTTTTGGTTTAGGGCCAGTAGGTTTATCTGCAGTAATGATTGCTTCTAGCATGGGAGTAAACGTTATAGCATTAGATACTAATCAACAAAGATTAAATAGAGCAAAATCTTTTGGAGCAGGAAATATATTAAATCCTCTAAAGTTGGACAATGTAGTAGATGCAATAAAAGATTTAACTAAAGGATTAGGTTCTCATGCATCAATTGATGCATCTTCATCATCTGAAGCAAGGTCTCAAAGCATAAAGTGCCTTCAAACTTGGGGAAAAGCATGTTTTGTTGGTGAAGGTGGAGACGTTAATATCGATGTTAGTAATGATCTATTAAGAAGACAAATTACCTTGATAGGAAGTTGGACTTTCTCAAAGCATGGTCAATATGCCTGTGCAGAGTACATTGCCGATAAAAAGTTAAAAGTTGATGAATTATTTACTCACGAATGGAAACTTAATCAAGCCAAAGAAGCTTATGAACTATTTGATAAACAATCAGATGGAAAAGGTGTCATTTATCCATCTTAAAATGTTATACTAAATCTTTTTCTTTAAATTTTTCTTGTATGTTAATTAATTTTACAAGTTTTCCAGGTAAAACATTTTCTTTTTTACCTTTTACATAAGTGATTTTTCCTGAAACAATATTTGCTAAGTAACCGCTCGTATTTTGCATTAGTCTACTTCCGCCTGCAGGAAGATCTTTTAACATATAGGGATCAGAAGAACCAATGTTTTCAATATCTAATATATTTATATCTGCTTTAAGGCCCTCCATAATTGCACCTCTATCATATAGCCCTATTGCTGATGCGGTATCTGACGTTAATCTTCTTATACTATCTTCCAATGAAAATAACTTTTTATCACGTGTCCAATATGATAAAAGCCAAGTTGGATATCCTGCGTCTAATATAAATCCAACATGAGCACCTCCATCTCCTAATCCCATAATTGTATTAGGATCACTTAACATTTCATAACAAACATCAAAATTATTATCCACAAAATTAACAAGTGGTGCATAAATGAAATTGTTTCCATTGTTTTCTAACATTATATCGTAGGCAAGATCCTCAGGTGTTCTTCCATTATTTTTAGCCATATACTCAATACTGTCTTCAATGTTAGGATCATAATTAGGTGGAGATCCAAATCGATACATATGTCTAAAACTTATTCTATGTATAAGTGGAAAAGTGCTATTCTTTAATCTATCTTCTGAAAGAATTTGTTTTTTAATATGATCTTTTGATAATTCAAAAACTCTTACTTTCTCACAGATAAATTATATAAATATTATACTCTTTTGCCAGTTACTGTGTCAAATGTGTGTCAGTTTTAGGTGGGTGGTATATTATTCACTTTTGATGATTTAATACTTTCAGTGCCTTTTTATATTTGTTAATTCTTAAAATATCTTTTTCATTAAGATCTCCAATTCTTGATATATCTAAATTTTCTTTCAAATCTGCAATTTTAACTTTTCTTCCTATCTCATTATTCAAAGATCTTTTTACAAATTCTTCATAATCTTCATTTTCATTATGCTTTGTTACTGACTTGAGTGCTTCAATTATTATTTCAGAAAAACCTTCTTCTCTCAATGCATCAAATGTCCAATCTGTATCCTCAACAACATCATGCAAAATTGCGACAATTTTCTCATCTTCTTTTTCAACTCTCATCATTACATTTATGGGATGAAGTATATAAGGTTTGCCACCTTTATCTTTTGCACCAGAATGAGCAGTTACTGCTATTTGGATTGCTTTTTCTAAATTCATAATGTTAACTTTAGCATCTTTAATAAATTTCAAATCAATTAATTATAACAGAAATTAATAATTTCATAAGCAATATAAATTTCCAATAATTAACACAATCCAAAATAAAGTTTCTTTGGTTATCTCTTTATAAGATAATTTGAGTTCTTTTTTCATTAGAGTTTAAACTAAGGTTCATTCTTGATCATCGTTTTCTAACAAACCATTTGGATATTCGTGACAAATAGTTATTGAATTAACCAGACTTCTAAAATTCTCAAAATTTTCAGGATTTATAATATTAAATTTAATTAATGTTTCATCAAATTTAATATTACATTTTACCTCAAAACCGTCTAATACATCGTATTTAGGTTTTTTAGGTTTTGAATTTAGACTTTTGACGAAGTTAAAAAACATTTTCCATTCTTCTATTTTGAGTTCAACAAATATGTCAAATTCAGAAATGATAGTTTCTCCGACATAGGTTCTTTGTAATTTAAGTTTACCTTTGACGAGTTCTATTAAATATGTATAACCACGATAATTAATTTCTTTATAAAAAAACTTCTTTGGTTTCATATTTTATAATTATGATGAATTGAAGAAAAAGTAATTACAAAAATTGATTTTTTTACTTAAAATTAAAAAGTATATTGTTTAATTACAGGTATTTTTATATGACCACATACGCAAGCGAAATACATTATTTAGAGGATCAAGTAAGTTCTTATGTAAAAGCAAAAAAATTATTGAAAGAATATAAAAACAAAATTGCTGCAGAATTGTATCAAGACTTTAGAGGAGATAGAGACAAGGTTCTTGAGGGTATTGATAAAGGTATAGATTATTTAGAACGTGAAAGAAAAAAAGTTAAGTTAGAATTAAATGATCTTAAAAATCAATTAAAAGGATTGTGATAAAAAGTGACAGAAGCAAACGCAAGGATCATTATAGATAAATTACTTAGAGACTCCGATTGGATTCTATCTGGTGATGATGGTGTGGTGAATGTTGAAACAGAGATACAAAACCAGGCAGGTTTTGCAGATTATGTTCTTAAGGATACATCTGATTTTCCTATCTGTATAATTGAGGCAAAGAAACAACTGATTTCTCCCCTGGTCGGAAAGGAACAGGCACGAGGTTATGCGGAGTCACTCAATTGTCGTTTCGTTATACTTTCAAATGGAGTTTCGCATTATTTCTGGGATATTGAACAAGGCAGTCCAAGCGTTATCGATATTTTCCCATCTCTAGAACAGTTAGAATTAAGAAAAACTAACTTTAATCCACCTCGTAAAGAAGTCGAAGAAATTGATATTGGTTATATTGCACAAACACAACTTCCTAAATTTGAGCAAAATCCAGATTACATAAATGAGAATAAAAGAGATGATTTTGTAAGAAGTAATAAACTCCGTATTCTCCGTGATTATCAGTTAAGTGCATTAAAGGCAGTTCAAAGTGGTATTGCAGAAGGCAAGGATAGATTCTTGTTGGAGATGGCAACAGGAACAGGAAAAACTCTTACCTCATCAGCAATCATTAAAATGTTTCTACGTCTATATAGAGTAAAAAGAGTTCTGTTTCTTGTAGATCGTCTAGAATTGGAATCACAAGCACAAAAAGAATTTGAGGAAGTTCTCAAGAACGACTTTAGAACAGTTGTTTGGAAAGAAAATCAATCAGATTGGACGAGAGCAGAGATTGTCATTTCTACTGTTCAGTCATTTATCAGTCGAAACAAATACCGAAAGGTATTTCGTCCAGACCACTTTGACTTAGTTATCTCGGACGAAGCGCATCGTTCTTTGGGTGCAAGAAGTCGAAAAGTTTTTGAATATTTTATTGGATTTAAGTTAGGTTTAACTGCAACACCTAAAGACTATTTAAAATCTGTAGATATTGAGAACATTGCAGGAAATGACCCAAGACAGTTGGAAAAACGTTTGATTTTGGATACTTACACCACTTTTGGGTGTGACAGTGGGGAACCAACATTCCGATATTCTCTAGAAGATGGTGTAAAGGATGGTTACCTCATCAATCCGAAGGTGATTGATGCAAGGACAGAAATCACAACAGAACTTCTCTCTGAACAAGGTTATGTGTTTCAAGGAGTCGATGATGAAGGAAATGACTTTGAAGAAACATTTACTCAGAAAGATTTTGAAAAGAAGTTCTTTTCAGAAAATACCAACACTATTTTTTGTGAGACTTTTCTTAAGCACGCAATGCAAGACCCTTACACAGGTGAGATTGGGAAAACATTGGTGTTCTGTGTTTCGCAAAGTCATGCAGCAAAAGTCACTCAAATACTGAATGTCCTTGCAGACAGAATTTATCCAAAACAATACAGTTCTGACTTTGCAGTCCAAGTGACTTCAAGTGTTCAAGACTCGCAACGAATGACAATTGACTTTCGTAATAATTCATTGAATGGTCAGTCGAAAACCAACCCTTATTATCGAACATCGAAGACACGTATTTGTGTGACAGTGGGAATGATGACAACTGGTTACGACTGCACGGATATTCTGAATATCTGTATGATGCGTCCTATCTACTCACCAAGTGAATTTATTCAGATGAAAGGTCGTGGAACTCGCAAATGTGATTTCTCACAATCATGGATTACAAAATCAGAAATTCCAGACCATATCGAACCTCAAAAGGAACAGTTTCTTCTGTTCGATTTCTTTGGGAACTATGACTATTTTGAAAAAGATTTTGATTATGATGAAGTTCTAAAACTTCCATCAAAACCGTCTAAACCTGTTACTGACCCACCAGACCCACCAGATATTGATGAAGTAATAAGTAATTCACCAGACCCTCTCGCAGAGTTGAAGGAAATACTCATCTCTGACCAAGGTATGAAGATTGATAGAAATCTTTACAGGTCTTTCAAGAAGAAGGTGTCAGAGGATGAAATCATTAAAGGTTTAGTTTCTCAACAGAATTTTGATGAAGCAGAGACTTATCTGAACGACAATGTTTTAGATAAACCACAAGAGTTTTATACAATTGAAAAAATTAGAAAATCGTTGGGTCTTGATAGAAAATTAACTGTTTCAGAACTTCTTCTCCATATCTTTGGACACATTGAACACATTCCTTCCCAAAGAGAGTGTCTGGATGAAGAGTTTGATAAACTGGACAAAGCACTCAAACCAGATGATTCAGTCTACAGTAGTGCAAGAGAAGTCTTTGAAGCATATGCAGTTGATGATGATTTCAGAGAAATCATAGATAGTAGAAGATATGCAGAACTAGGTGTGCACCCATCTGGTGATGCATTCAAAAAACTTCCAAAAGAGTTAAAACAGAGTATTCCTCTATATGTAAAAGACAATGTAAATTTAGAGAGGTTAGAGAATGTTAGATAGTGTCACCAAAAAACGCATAGACGATTTACGTAACATTCTCGTTGGTAAAATTCCAAGTCCTCAAAGTCAAGTTGAACAAATCACTACAGGATTAATTTACAAGTTCATGTATGATATGGATGAAGAAGCAGTAGAGATGGGTGGTGTTGCATCCTTCTTTGGTGGTGACTACGAAAAATACTCTTGGAAATATTTATTTGACCCTAAATTAGGAGGTGCAGATAAGGTGCAACTCTACAGTGATGCAATTGAGAATATGTATACCAATCCATCTGCACCACAGTTGTTTAGAGAGATTTTCAAAAACTCATTTCTTCCATTCAAAGACCCTTCAACACTGAATATGTTTTTGAAAGAGATAAACGAGTTTCACTACTCAAATTCAGAGAAATTGGGAGATGCGTTTGAATATCTTCTTTCTTTCATGGGTTCACAAGGTGATGCAGGTCAGTTCCGAACACCTCGTCACATCATCGACTTCATCGTTGAGATAGTTAACCCTCAGAAGAATGAGACCATTCTTGACCCAGCATGTGGCACAGCAGGTTTCTTAATTTCTTCTTACAAATATATTCTCTCTCAGAACACTGATAAGAAGTTGGGTGACAAACTCAATGCATCAGAACGCAAAGAGGTTGGTGACAATCTTGTTGGATATGACATTTCACCAGATATGACACGCATATCCTTAGTGAATATGTATCTACACCAATTTGCGAGTCCTCAGATTCACGAATATGACACTCTGTCGTCTGAGGACAGATGGAACGAATATTACGACGTAATTCTAGCAAATCCGCCGTTCTTTTCACCAACAGGTGGTATCCAACCTCACTCAAGATTTGGGGTTCAATCAACAAGAGCAGAAGTTTTGTTCGTTGATTACATCATGGAACATCTTAAACCCACTGGTCGTGCAGGTATTGTTGTTCCAGAGGGTATTATTTTCCAGTCAGGCACTGCATACAAAACTCTTAGGAAAAAACTTGTTGAGGATTGTCTGGTTGGAGTGATTTCACTCCCAGCAGGGGTATTTCAACCATATTCTGGTGTGAAAACTTCAATCCTTATTTTAGATAAAGAACTCAATCAAAATTCAGACAGCATTTTCTTTGCAAAGGTTGAGAACGATGGTTTCAGTCTTGGGGCACAAAGAACACCTATCGAAAAAAATGATTTGATTGAAATTAAACAGTTTATTTCAGAATTTGTTAGTGGTGTTGACCACACAAAAAGTGAAAAATTTGAGACTGTTACAAAATACGAGATACATCAAAAAAACTTTTCTCTTAGTGGTAATGCATACAAGTCTACTTTTAGTTTTAGTTCAGACTACCCTAAAGTTCTACTCACTGAATTTGTTTCTCTCCAACGAGGAACAACAATCACAAAAAAAGATATTACGGAGGGCAATATTCCTGTAATTGCGGGTGGTCAAAAACCAGCATATTTCCACAATCAACCGAATAGAGACCCACAGACCATTACCATTAGTTCTTCTGGTGCATATGCGGGTTTTGTATCATTCCACGACTACCCCATTTTTGCGAGTGACTGTTTTACTGTTGTTTCAAAGGACAGTAATCTAAATCAGAGATTTTTGTTTCACCTATTAAAGTCCAAACAGCAAATTATTTATCAAATGCAGACAGGTGGTGGACAACCACATGTTTATGCGAGAGATTTTGAAGACTTTGAAATCCCTCTCCCACCCGTCGAAGTTCAGCAACAGATTGTTGATGAGTTAGAGGGTTATCAGAAGATTATTGATGGGTGCAGACAGGTAGTTGAGAACTACAAACCAACCATCGATATTGACCCTTCTTGGGAGGTGGTCGAATTAGGAGAAGTCTGCAAGACCTCTTCGGGTGGCACTCCATTAAAAAGCAATAAAAAGTTCTATGACGGTGGTGTCATTCCTTGGATGACAAGTGGAGAAGTAAACCAAGGGATGATAACAAAGATTAAACAGACCATTACTCAAGAGGGTCTAGATAATTCTAGTGCAAAGATTTTTGATGTTAATACGGTTTGTGTAGCAATGTATGGGGCAACGGTTGGTAAAGTAGGGTTGTTAAAAGTGCAATCATCAACAAACCAGGCAGTGTGTGGCATCTCTCCGGGCAGTGATTATCTCCCAGAATTTCTTTATTACATTCTTCGTTCGAAAGAGAACGAGATGATTTCAAAGAGTGTTGGAGGGGCACAACCCAACATCAGTCAAACCATAATCAAGTCTCTTAAAATCCCAAAAACTCCATTAGGTGAACAAAAAATTGTTGTCGAAACTATTCTCAAATTAGAAAAGTTCATAGATGGAAATAAAAAACTCATAGAGGTATACACCCAAAAAATCCAAGACAGGATAAACAAAGTTTGGGGTGAGTAAGGGTCGATAAATCTCAAGGTGTCTCTATTGCATTTATAGTTTAGAAAACTTATTTCGGTTTAAACAAACATATTGTTCAAACTATTCCTCTGTTTTCTTTGTTTAGATATAATACCTAATTTTTCTTGAACGACTAATCTACATCCCTCTTGAATGAGTGAATTGAAACTTCTTTTGTCTAATGACTTTATCTTCATTAAATCAATCCATTGATCATCATTTATTCTACATAGGTAATTATGTGTTCTCATGTTTCTTATCCTTTACAACTTTATTTTGTTTCTTAATTTTAATACCCCATCTAGTAATAGGTTTAGGTATATATTTAGGTTTAACACCAAATCTTAAATTATTTATAATCCACATTTTAAACTCCTTAATTTAATTATTGAGGTGATGATTTTGGACACACTTAACCTACTCAGAGGTTAAGGTATTTTGAGTCTGATGACACTGTTCACAACATATCAGAAAAACCTAAATACATAGGTTGGGTGAGAAGTCCGATATCCCATTCCCCTAATCCGTTCCAGTTTGGCACAACGCAATTAGGTTCTTAATCTACTTAAACTTCGGTAAGAATATGAATCTGATGAAGATAAATTTCATATTCTTTAAGGGTAATTTCTCCCTTGTCCTGCTAGATAATCTTTTAACACCATTTCTGCTTGGGTGTTTCATAATAAAAACTAGTTACCTAACTAAGATCCGTTCCAATATATAATTGTAACTCAATAGGTTTGTAATCTCATACAATGTAAACTTTAAACACAAGAGGATTATCTTTTTCTTATGTTTAATTAATACTATTTATAATATTTATGATTTTGATATTAGATGCGGAAAAAATTTATTTATATAGATCTTCCATTATTCAATTGTTTTGGATTTCCAATCACTTTCTCACATCTAGTTTTCACTGAAATTACTTTATGTATTTCTTTATAAGGAAATTCATAAGTTTTGGAATCTTCTATACATTTCTTATAAGTTTCTTTTGGTAATCTAATCTCAAATGAAGATGGTTCTTTACCTAGACCCATTGTTACAATTATGACTAATACAAACTCACTCATTTGAATAAATTAAAAATTATGGTTAAAACAATACTTATAATTATACAGGTCACTATTGGGAAAAAGAAAGTTGAGTTACCAGACTTAAACATTATATCACCTGGCAATTGACCTAGTCCAAGTTTTTTGATGTAAGGATATAACAGTCCGATTACTAATATAACTATTCCTAAAATGATTAAGAGTTTTTGCATAACTATTTTACTATCAAATATATTATTACACAGACTAGAATTGAATTAACGACAATCATAGTTTTAGTTTTTAGTTTCTTCTTTAATAAGGGTGCATTCCATCTATTAGCATAATCAAGATCAACATCATCTTTAGCAAATGTTTCTATTAAATCTTTTTCCCTAGTTCTTCTTTTTTCTGACTGTTCTTCATCGGGCAATCTAATTTTAAATTTATTAAAATATTTAATGAATTGCCTGATTTTCATAGTTTATATTTTAAAATATTTGTGAATACTTAGCAATTAAACTCTCTGGTTTTAGATGGGTATATCTAAATAATTGTCTTACATCTTTATGACCAGATATCAATGCAACCTCTGGAACTGATAAACCCATTTCAAAAAATCTTGATACCGCTTCATGTCTTAGATCATGAAACCTTAATCCTTTTATATTCGATTTGTTTCTGCATCTCTCCCATGCAAGTCTTAAACAGTTTGCAGATATAGGAAATACAAACTCAGATGATTGTGTGAGGTTTGATAGTAATTGTATTGCAGTTTTAGTCAATGGAATATGTCTATCATCCCCATTTTTAGTATCATACAAAGAAACAATTCCAGTTTCTAGGTTAACATCATTCCATTTTAGTTTTAGTATCTCTGACCTTCTCATTCCAGTTTCAACTGCAAACTGAATAATAGTAGAGATGTATTTGTTTCTTTGTTTTTCTGCGTAAGAAATAAGAACTGAGAGTTCATTTGAAACAAGTCTTCTAGTTCTTGGTTTGTGAGGTGAGGGGATGTCAAGTCCATTAAAAGCATTAAATGGTATCCCATAATTCCATTTGTCTGTTGCAATTTTAAAAACTCTTTTAATTAACATCAATTCAGATTTAATAGTTCCATCTTTGACTATTAATTTTCTATCTGCACAAAATTGTTCTAAATGTCTTTTTGTTAAATTTATAACTTTGATCTCACCTAACCATGATCTAGATAAAACATTTAACTTAAAACAAACAATTTTATAACTTTTTAACTTGGGAAGAATTTCTACTTTATATTTATTAAATAAGTCTTTTAACTTTAAACTTTTAATATCTTTTTCTGGAATTGGTTTTGACCTAAGTTCTTTTTCAAAATTAAAAACCCATTCAGTTGCATCTAATTTGGTCTTAAATGTTTTTGTAAAACTTCTCCATCCAGATATTCTAACTTGAGCGTTCCAAGATTTACCTCTTTTACGAACACAACCCATAATT
>CACMRG010000025.1 GCA_902616005.1 uncultured SAR116 cluster alpha proteobacterium | reverse complement strand
TTAAATATTTTATTTTTAAATTATTCATCTTACTAATTTTTTAATTCATATGCTCTACTAATAGCATTTAATACAGCTTTTTTTAATATAACCTTTAAACCTTCATCTTCATTAATTAGAATCTTTAATGCTGCCTCGGTTGTTCCACCTGGGCTAGTAACATTTTTTCTAAGAGATATTACATCATTACTCTTTTCTGAGTCTAACAAAGATGCTGAACCTATAAAAGTATTTTTAGCAAAATTGATAGCATCATTTTTAGAAATTCCTAGATCTATGGCAATTTCGGTAAGAACTTCTGTTAAATAAAAAAAGTAAGCTGGGCCAGAACCAGAAATTGCAGTTATTAAATCTATTTGTTCTTCTTTTGAAACAAAAGAGATTGTTCCGATCGATAATAATAATTCTTCTATGATGAGCTTTTCATTTGGTGAAATGGAGTTAGAGCAATATATAGCTGTAACTCCCCTAGATATAGACGCTGGTAAATTAGGCATTGCTCTTACAATCTTTATTTCATTAGAAATATTTTCTTTAAACCAATTTATAGATTTTCCAGCTAAGATTGAAATAAAAACTGTTTTTTTGTTTTCAATTTTTAATATATAATTTTTTATGTCATTAAGTTGTTGGGGTTTTATAGCTAGAACCACAAAATCAATCCTTTTGTTTTCTGAAAAAAATTCATTAAAATTTTTATATAATTTCACATTTGTAAATTTTTTATAATCAAATAAAATTTTTTCTTTTTCAATTATTGAAATTTTATATTTGGAATCATCTTTTATCCAACCTTTTGCTAGAGCAGAACCCATTTTTCCATGTCCAATCAATAAAATTTGACACATATTAAAATCCGTATTTATTTTATTTTTTTAGCTTTTGATGCTTTTATCTCTAAAGATAATTTGTTTACTCTATCCTCTAATGCATGAAAATCTTCACGTGTTACATAACCTTTTTTATTTAAATATTTTTCAATTTTTATATTTATTAAATTTTCAATCTCACTTTTTATGCCAGAGAAAGTTGATAATATTCCGTATGCAATTGATTTACTGTCATTAAAAAAATTTTTGTCTTTCATATTTTCACCTATGATCTATATTTAATTATAAATACTAAATTAATTCAACTAATATACAAAAATTATGAATTTTCCAGCAATTGATCCGATAGCTTTTACCATTGGTCCTCTTGCTATCAGATGGTATTCTTTATCATATATATTTGGAATTTTGATAGGTTTAATTTTCATAAACAAATTTATAATTAATTATAAAAAAAAAATAACAAAAAATGATGTTTATGATTTATTAAATTATTTAATTTTAGGAATAATTATTGGAGGAAGATTAGGATATGTTCTTTTTTATAATTTAGAATTTTATTTTTATAATCCATTTGAAATATTTAAAATATGGAATGGTGGAATGTCATTCCATGGAGCTGTGCTAGGAATCATAGTATCTATTGCCTGGTTTAGTGCAAAGAATAATAAATATTTTTTTGATTTAACAGACATTATTTGTCTTGTATCACCAATTGGTATTTTTTTTGGAAGAGTTGCAAACTTTATCAATGGTGAATTATATGGTAAAATCACAAATCATTCATTTGGCATTGTATTTCCAAAAGGTGGTGATTTACCAAGACATCCTAGTCAGTTATATGAAGCATTTTTTGAAGGATTAGTTTTATTAATAATATTAAATTGTCTTTTTTTCTTTACAAACCTTAAATCAAAGTCGGGCATTATATCTAGCCTCTTTCTTATCCTTTACGGTATATTTAGATTCTCTATTGAAACTTTAAGAGAACCTGATGCACATATTGGTTTGTTGTGGAATTCTTTATCCATGGGACAGTTGTTATGTATTCCCATGATTGCCATTGGAATAGTACTTTTGGTATATTTAAAAAAATTAAATGAACAACAAATTAATTAATCACCTAAAGGAATTATTGAAAAAAAATAATTATCTTGATCTTAGTACTTTTTTAAATGTTATTTTGTATAATAAACAATTTGGATTTTATAATTCAATTAATTTTAAAAAAAATAAATTAATTGGAAAAGAAGGTCATTTCATAACAGCGCCTGAAATTTCTCAATTATTTGGTGAACTCATAGGTATATGGATTTTACAACTATGTAGAAAAAATCATTTTTATAATATTAATTTGCTTGAACTAGGCCCTGGAAAAGGCACTTTAATGAAAGACATATTAAGAGTTTTTTCTCAACAAAAAGAAAATATAAAAATTAAAATTCATCTATTAGAATTTAGTAAAGTTTTAAAATCCTTTCAAAAGGAAAATTTGAAAAAATATTGTCACGAATTAAAATGGTATAATGATATATTTAAAATTAAAGATCAGCTAAATGATAATCCGACAATTGTTATTTCAAATGAATTTTTTGATTGTCTTCCTATTAATCAATATAAATTTTATAAAACAAAAAACATATTTACTAAAAAAATTGTGAGACTTGACGAAAACAATTTGTTTTTTGATGAAAAAGTTTTAGAGCCTGAAGATATTCCTTTTATATCAAATATTATCAAAAATGACTTTGATAAATTAAATGATGAGACAACTATAGAACATTCACCTTTTATATTATCACATATAAATCAAATTTGTGACATAATTCTTAAAAATAAAGGTGCTAACTTGTTAATTGATTATGGTAAAAAAGATCCTTATGGAGATACACTTCAATCAGTATTTAAAAATAAAAGAAGTAATTTATTAGATAAAATCGGTGAAAGTGATTATTCATCTCTAGTTGACTTTAGAAATATAGAGCAAATTATAGAAAATAAAAATTTACAGCATTACCAGCTCCAAACACAAAGAGAATTTTTATTGGAAATGGGTATAAATAACAGAATTGAAAATTTATCTTTAAATGCAAATCAATTTGAGAGGAGAGATTTACTCTCTGGATATGAGAGACTTGTTTCAAAAAGACAAATGGGTAACATCTTTAAAGTAAATTGTTTTAGTAACAAAAATCTTGTAGTGCCAATTTTTAAATTGTAAAAAAATCAATGACAAAATATCAATTTAGTAAATTTAAAAATGTTCGTTACAATTTTTTTTCAGCAGAAAGAGGTTTCTCATCTTTCCCATTTAATAGTCTAAACTGTAGTTTTAACACTCAAGATTCCTATGAAAATATTTCAAAAAACAGAAAGTTTGTTAAAGATATGATGTGCTTAAATGATCTTTTTTTTATGAATCAAATTCACTCTAATAAAGTGTTTTTTTTAGAAGATAAAAAACAATTATCTTCTATATTAGATGTCGATGGAGTTGTTACCAATTTAAAAAACATAGGTTTGTCAATACTCACTGCTGATTGTTCTCCAATTTTTTTTCTTGACTTAAAAAATGATATTATTGCTGCCTGTCATGCAGGTTGGCGAGGTGCTATTGATGGGATTATAGAAAATACGATAGATAAGATGATTGAAGTTGGGAGTTTGAGAAATGATATCCATGCTATTATAGGTCCTACAATCCAACAGAACTCATATGAAATTGGCTATGATTTAGCTACAAAAATTGAATGTACTAGTGAATTTAAATCAAAAAATAATATTCTTGTTAAAAATTCAAAAAAATATTTCTTTAATTTACCTTTATTCATAAAACATAAGTTAAATTTAAATGAAATAAACAATATTAGTGATGTCGGAATAGATACGTATTTGAATAAAAATTTTTTTAGTTATAGAAGAATTACACAAAACAGAAAAAGTGATAGCTTAAAGATCGCAACGGGTCGACAAGTATCAGTTATAGGATTAAAATAAATTTATTATGCCACATTTAATTATCTTTATTTTCTTAATAATTATTGGTAGTTTCATTATGTTATTTATATAGAGAATTTTGTTTTAAGTTTTATTCATGAAAATACTTTCTTGTAATTCAAATTTGCCCTTAGCTGATTCAATCTCAAAAGAATTAAATTTAAAACTTGTGGATGCAGAAGTTAAAAGATTCTCTGATATGGAAGTTTTTGTTGAGGTTAAGGAAAACGTCAGAGGTGAAGATATGTTTGTCATACAATCAACCTCGTATCCTGCAAATGATAATTTAATGGAATTACTAGTTACATTAGACGCATTAAGAAGAGCAAGTGCAAAAAGAATAACGGCTGTAATTCCTTATTTTGGCTATGCGAGACAGGATAGAAAGTCAGGTCCAAGAACACCAATTTCTGCAAAACTTGTAGCTAACTTAATAACTTCAGCTGGTGCAGATAGAGTTCTTACAATGGATTTGCATGCAGGACAAATACAAGGCTTTTTTGATATTCCCACAGATAATCTTTTTACAGCACCAGTTTTTGCTAAAGATATTAAAGATAGATATCCAGATGTCCCCACTATAGTTGTTTCCCCAGATGTTGGAGGGGTATTAAGAGCAAGAGCTATAGCAAGAAGAATTAATGCTGGACTTGCAATTATTGATAAAAGAAGAGAAAAACCTGGTGCATCTGAAGTTATGAATATAATAGGTGATGTGTCTAAACATCATTGTATTTTAGTTGATGATATTGTTGATTCTGGTGGCACATTATGTAATGCAGCTCAAGCTTTAGTTTCAGCTGGAGCAATTTCTGTTGATGCATATGTGACACATGGTGTGCTGTCGGGATCTGCGGTGTCTAGGGTCCTTAATTCACCTTTACAAAATTTAGTTACGACTGACTCAATTCAAGCAACTGAACCAATCAAATTAGCTTCAAATATCAGACAAATTTCAATAGCAACTATACTTGGGGAAGCTATAAGAAGAGTACATACAGAATCTTCAGTATCAAGTTTGTTTGATTAATTAATATTTTTCTTTTCATTTTAATAATAAAAGGTTATTAATTCTTACTTATTGCACCCCTGGAGGCAATTAATTATTTATGGAGTTTTTTAAAAATGGAAGCAATTGATTTAAAAGCAAATCTAAGAGACAAGGTTGGTAAGGGGTCTGCCAGATTTGCTAGAAAAAATAATCTTATACCAGCTGTTATTTATGGTAATAAAGGAAAACCAATAACAATTTCTTTAGAAAAAAAAGAATGGTATTTTTTAATGCAAAAGCCTGGTATTTTTGGACAACTTATTAATATTGAGACCAAAGACGGAAAACACTTTGTTTTACCAAGAGATATCCAATTTCATCCAGTGACGGAAGATACTTTACATATTGATTTTTTAAGAGTTACAGACAAATCTTATGTTAACGTAGGTATTACTGTTGAGTTTATAAATGAAGATAAATGTAACGGCATAAAATTTGGTGGAGTTTTGAATGTAGTAAGATCACAAGTTGAGTTAAATTGTCCAGCTACAGCTATCCCAGAAAAAATTACTGTTGATTTAGAAGGGCTAAATGTTGGTGATACTATACATATTAGCTCTATAAGTTTACCTGAAAACTGCACGCCAACTATAACAGATCGTGATTTTACAGTTGCTACTATAGCTGCCCCAAGAGGTGGAATGTCTGATGATGACGAAGAAGATGAAACAACCGAAGAGCAGACAACAGCAGAAACTGAAGAGAAAACTGAGGATAAAAAAGAAGAATAGTGTAAATAAATGTATCTTTTAGTTGGATTAGGTAACCCAGGTACAAAATATTACTATAATAGACATAACATTGGTTATATGGTCATTGATCATTTAGCAAAAAATTATGAGTTACCTAGTTTTAAAAAAAAAACTAAATCTTCTTTTTCCGTAGGTTTAATTGAATCATATAAAGTTATATTGCTAAAACCAACTACTTATATGAATTTATCTGGTGAAAGTGTATTAGAAATAAAATCTTTTTATAATATTGATTTAGATAATGTATTTGTTTTTCACGATGAAATAGATCTGAAATTAGGTGAAATTAAAGTTAAAAATGGTGGTGGCCATAATGGGCATAACGGTTTAAAATCCATAGACAATCTTATAGGAACATCATACCACAGAATTAGAATTGGAGTAGATAGACCTTTTGTTGACAGAATAGAAAACAAAAGCCATATTGTTTCGAAATGGGTTTTAACTGACTTTACTGAAATTGAAAAAGAAAATATAATACAAAAAAATTTAAGTTTTATATCACAGAATTTAGTAAATCTCATTTCAAAAGAATTTGAATGTTTTAATAATAATAAATAATTTTTTTAAGGCTTATAAATGGGATTTAAATGTGGAATTGTTGGATTACCAAATGTTGGAAAATCAACTTTGTTTAATGCATTAACTCAAACTACATCAGCTGAAGCTGCAAATTATCCATTTTGCACTATAGAACCAAATGTAGGTAATGTAATAGTCCCTGATGATAGACTAGATAAATTAGCAAAAATTGCAGAATCAAAAAATATAATTCCTACTCAAATTCAATTTGTAGATATTGCTGGTTTAGTTAAAGGAGCTAGTAAAGGGGAAGGGCTTGGGAATCAGTTTTTATCACATATTAGAGAAGTTGATGCTATATTACATGTTTTAAGATGTTTCGAAGACAAAGAAATTACGCATGTCAATAATATTATAGACCCAATTTCAGATAAGGAAATAGTTGATACAGAGCTCATACTTTCAGATTTAAATAGCTTAGAAAAACAAATGAATAATCTAAAAAAAAAAATACGCACAGAAGATAAAGAATTAAAATATCAATATAGTGTAATGGAAAAACTTTATAAAGCTCTATCTGATGGAAAAAAAATAAATGAATTATTAGATATAAATGAGAAAGAAAAAGAAATTATAAAAAAATTGTTTTTAATAACATCAAAACCAGAACTTTTTGTTTGTAATGTTTCAGAGAATGATTTATCAAACGGCAACAATTTTACCAAAGAACTAGAAACCAAATTTGTCAATAAAAATAATAAAATAATTTACATTTCAACGTTAATCGAAGCTGAAATCTCACAATTAGATGATGATGATAAAATTGAATTTATAAAGGATCTAGGAATTTCAGAAACAGGTTTGTCAAGATTAATAAAAGCTGGCTACACTCTTCTTGAATTGATCACTTTTTTTACAATTGGTCCTAAAGAAGCCAGGGCGTGGACTATTGAAAAAGGCATACAAGCTTCTAAGGCTGCAGGTAAAATTCATACAGATATAGAAAAAGGATTTATAAGAGCTGAGACTATTTCAACTATTGATTACTTAAATTGTCAAGGTGAAGCTGGAGCAAAGGAAGCTGGAAAATTAAGGATTGAAGGTGCAGATTATATAGTTAAAGATGGTGACATTTTCAATTTTAGATTTAATGTTTAAGGTGAGAGAAAAATGAACGAAACTTTAGAATTAAAAACTCTAGATAATCATAATTTTAATGCTTTTATTTCACGTCCAGACTCTAAACCAAAAGGAGGGTTAGTTGTAATTCAAGAAATATTTGGTGTAAATGAACATATACGTGAAGTTTGCAGAAAATTTATGAAAGAAGGTTATTTAACTATTGCTCCCTCACTGTTTGATCGAGAAGGCAAGAATATAGAACTTGATTACACAAAAAATGATATTATTAAAGGAAGAATTCTAAAAGAGAAATATAATTTATTATCTTTGAATGAAATCAAATCCTCGGTTGAATATGTAAAATCAGCAGGGAAAGTTGGCGTTGTAGGTTATTGTTGGGGTGGTTCTTTAGCTTATAGATCTGGGTGTGAATTAACAAATATAAACTGTTCAATTGCTTATTATGGTGGAGATATACCTGCATCTAAATTAATTACAAAATGTCCCTCTATGTGTCATTTTGGCGAATTAGATGCTGGCATCCCTATTGATGACGTTCTTAAATTTAAAAATAATAATCCTGACATTAAATTATTTACTTATCCAGCTGACCATGGATTTAATTGCGACCATAGATCTCAATACAATGAAGTTTGTTCAAGGATTGCATTTGAGAGAACAGTCGGGTTTTTAAACAAAAACTTAATTTAGTTCTTATTTTTAATTGGTGCCCAAATTTGTCTCATAGAAAAATAAGACAATATTGAAAAAACGATCAAAAATAATATAACAGTTATTCCTAATTGTTTTCTTTCCTCTAGTTCAGGCTCTGAGGCCCAAGCTAAAAATGTTGTTACATCAATAGCCATCTGATCTGGAGAAGCTTTAGTACCATCTAAGTACTCAACTCCATCTTCATAAAGAGGTTGAGGCATCGCTATTAGATTGCCGGAATAAAATTTATTATAATACATACCTTCTGGAACTTTCATGTTTTTTGGAGGTTCTACATATCCACTCAAAAGAGCATGTAAATAATTTGCACCGTTTGGCCTAGCTTTAATTATTAATGACAAATCTGGAGGATAAGCTCCACCATTTGCTGCAATTGCTGCTTTTTTATTAGGATATGGCGAAGCAAATTTATCACTCGTTCTTCCAGGTCTAGTGAAAAATTCTCCATCATCATTAGGACCATCAGTTATTTCAAATTGTGAGGCGATTGCTTTTAACTCATCTTGATTATATCCCAAAGCGGCTAAGTTTCTATAAGAAATTAATCTCATTCCATGACATCCAGCACAAACTTCTTTATAAACTTGAAAACCTCTTTGAGCTGAAGCTTTGTCAAATGTTCCAAATATACTTGAGAAAGACCAATTTTTGTCTGGGTACTCAATAGCTTTACCCGCAGATAAAGCTAATTTACTAAGAAAAAAATTAAATAAGATTAAAAAGTATAATACTAATTTACTAAACCTCATTTATTTCTTCTCTCTCATCGCCATCACCGTACTTGCGTTACTGGAAGTTGTAATAATGGGTGTGGAAATCGATACTGGAAGTGGCCTTGTGCTTTCTATTTTTGGAAGCAAAGGAAGAATAATTAAAAAGTGAAAAAAGTAATACGCAGTCGCTAATCTAGATAATACAACATAAATACCTTCAGCAGGCATTGCTCCTAAATACCCAAGTGCGATACAATCAATTACTAAAAACCAGAAAAATAGTTTATATAAAGGCCTAAATTGACTAGATCTAACAGAAGATTTATCTAACCATGGTAATACAAACAAGACCATTATTGCACCAAACATAAATAAAACACCACCAAGCTTATCAGGAATAGCTCTTAAAATAGCATAAAAAGGTAAGAAATACCATTCAGGTACAATATGCGCAGGTGTTACCATTGGATTGGCTGGTATGTAATTATCAGGATGACCCATGAAATTGGGAAAAAAGAAAACTGCAGCTGCAAAAACAGTAGCAAAGACAGATAATCCAAACAAATCTTTGATAGTGTAGTATGGATGAAATGGAATTGTATCTTGTTTTCCTTTTACATCTATTCCAATAGGATTGTTTGAACCAAATCTATGAAGTGCTACTAGATGAAGAATAACAACACCAACTATTACAAATGGTAAAACAAAGTGTAGTGAAAAAAATCTATTTAGTGTTGGATTATCGACTGAGAATCCTCCCCACAACCAAGTTACTATACTTTCACCTACTAATGGTATAGCCGAAAATAAGTTCGTAATAACAGTTGCTCCCCAAAAACTCATTTGACCCCATGGTAAAACGTATCCCATAAAAGCAGTAGCCATCATTAGCAAGAGTATTAAAACTCCAAGTATCCACAATATCTCCCTTGGTGCTTTATAAGATCCATAGTAGAGCCCTCTAAATATATGGATATAAACTACAATGAAGAAAAAACTAGCTCCATTCATATGAATATATCTTAACAACCAACCATGATTTACATCACGCATTATTCTCTCGACAGAATCAAAAGCATAATCAATGTGAGCTGTGTAATTCATTGACAATACGATACCAGTCACAATCATTATAACCAATGTAATACCAGCTAATGAACCAAAGTTCCAAAAGTAATTCAGATTTTTGGGTGTTGGATATTCATTCAATTCATGATTCATAAATGTAAATATTGGTAGTCTATAATCAATCCAATTGACTACAGGGTTTTTAAATTTTGGTTTAGACATATTTTAATAAGCTCCTAATAATCTTATCCTATTTTAATTAATGTATCTGACAAAAATGAGTATTGCGGTATTTCTAAGTTTGTTGGTGCTGGCCCTTTTCTGATTCTTCCAGAATGATCGTAATGTGAACCGTGGCATGGGCAAAACCAACCTCCATATTCACCTTTAACGTCACCTGATTTTTGTCCAAGTGGAACACAACCTAGATGAGTACAAACACCCACAAGTACAATATACTTTTCATTTTTAACACGCTCGTCATCTGTTTGAGGATCTCTTAATCCATCTAACAATTGATCCTTTGCTGAAGCTATTTCTTCTTTTGTACGATGTCTAATAAATACAGGTTTACCTCTCCATGTAACTGTGATGGCTTGACCTTCTTCTAATTGTTCTAAATCAACTTCTGTAGATGCTAATGCCAAAGTGTCTGCAGCTGGATTCATTTGGTTTATTAAAGGCCATACAAAAGAGGCTGCTCCAACAGCACCTAGAGCGTAGGTAGAGACTTGTAAAAAATCTCTTTTATTTTTATCATCAGGGGTGTTTTTATTCGTCATTCTTCGAGATTACCTTATAATATATATATAGCTCGTATAAAATTTTTTTCTAGTAAAAAATTTGTAATTTTTTAATTTTTATTCCCATTTAACATTTGGTGGTAAACTCATTAAAATTGCCTCAGGATTACCACCTGTATTGAGTCCAAAAATAGTACCTCTGTCATATAATAAATTAAACTCGACATACCTACCTCTTTTAACCAATTGAATATTTTTTTCTTCATCATTAAATTTTTGATCAACCCTTTCATCAATAATTTTTGAATATGTTTCTAAAAAGGTTTTTCCTACGTCTTTTACAAAATTAAAATCCATATCCCATTCAAAAGTATTCAAATAATCAAAAAAAATTCCACCCACTCCTCTAGCCTCATTCCTATGGGGAAGAAAAAAGTAATCGTCGCACCATTTTTTATAGATTTCATAATATTCCTTGTCATATTTATCGCACATAGATTTTAAATTTTTATGAAAAAATATTGCAGATTTTTTATCTGGAAGCATTGGAGTAAGATCACATCCTCCTCCAAACCAAAATTTTCTATTTTCACCTAAACCTGTTACTAAAAACCTTGTATTCATGTGAGCTGCTGGTACATAGGGATTATTCATGTGTGCAACTACAGAAATACCACTTGCCCAAAAATCACCCGTTTTTTCAGCGCCAGGTATCTGATTCTTAAATTCTTCTGAAAATTTTCCATAGACCGTAGAAATATTAACGCCAACTTTCTCAAACACATCACCTTTCATTATAGAAATAACACCTCCTCCTCCTCCATCTCTAATCCATTTCTTTTGTGAAAAAATTGAAGATTTTACCTCAGATACTTTCTTAGAGTTATTTTTTATCTTAAAATTGTATTCAATTTTTTTAAATTCATTACAAATTTTATCTCTTAAATAAACAAACCAATTTTCAGCTAAAGTTTTCTTTTGATCAATCTTTGTGCTTTGATTTATAGGAGGTTGATTTACAATATTTTCTATAAGTTTTTTTTTATTTATCATATATATAAAATTTCTGGTATTAAAAATATTTCAGCTATTTTCATTTTTGAAACAAAAATCAAAACTTTTCAAATATAAAACTTTCAATATTTAATTTTTTTAATATTGAGATAGTGTTTTTTTTATATTGATAACTTAAAGCTTTTTCAATTTCATTAGATATTTTCTTATATTTCAAGTTCGAAATTAGATTTTTATTTTTTAAAAAAAAACTTATATATTTATTCGGGTACATCGGAGATTTAAATAATGAACAAAATCTTATAAAACGCATAATACGAAGATGATCTTCTAAGCACTTTTTTTTAAAATCTCCAATAAAAATTACTTTTGAATTCTCTAAGTGCTCTAATCCATTATAAAAATCATATACTTTTTGATTGCTATCCATATAAAGAGCATTAAAGGTTAAATCTCTTCTTAAACTGTCTTTGTTAATTGATTTCACATATCTCACTTCTGTGTATCTGCCATCTTGTTTTAAATCTTCTCGAAGTGATGTAAGGGTATATTCTTTATTGTTTAACTTTATGATTATCACTCCGAAATTGATATATGAGCTAACAAACTCAAATTCATTAGTTTTCAGAATATCAGCTAATTCTATAGGGTTGATGTCATAAACAAAGTCAAAATCATTTATTTTTTTTTTTAAGAAAAAATCTCTTATTGCGCCACCGACTATCCATATATTGAATTTATTTTTTTCAGCTAAGTCAAAAAGTTTAAAAACATCATCATTTTTAATATGGCTAAATAAATTAATAGACTTAATCAGAGTATTTTCCATTTATTTATTTAAATTTCCCCTTTTCAATTTTTCCATCAATAATTTTTGGTGGAATATATTTAAGAGTAATATTATTATGAGGCTCAAAATACAAAAAAGAAAACATGATTGTTGCTATAAAAAAAATAACACTTGTTAACAACCCCAAATAATTTGCATTTTTTATTTCAAGTCTTTTTAAAATTTTACTTAATAAATAAAAAATTACACATGATCCAATTAAACAAATTAAAATTATTATATATCGTTGCATGGAGGATATTCCCTTAAATTAAACCCGGCTGACAGCGTGACTAACAATCTAGCTGTTAAACCCCAGATATTTTCATTTTTATATTTTACTTTCCAAGTCATATTCATCAATGAATTTTGAGGTGCTTTAATTCTAAAATGGTTTACAGGACTTAATAATTCTTCCGCATCAGCAATAAAAATTTTTTCTATTTCATTTAAATCAGGCTTTAATGTTTTTTCTAAAAATACATTGTTATTTAATTTTGAAATTATTGGTTTCACTTTATAACCTGTTCCTGTATAAAAAAATGGTAATTCTCCTAAAATTTCTAAATCTGAATTCTTTAAATTAATTTCTTCGTTAGTTTCTCTTAATGCAGTTGTTTTCAAATTATTATCAAAACTCTCTTTTTTTCCTCCTGGGAAAGCAATTTGACCAGAGTGTTTTCTAAGATTATTTTTCTTTTTAATTATAATTAATTGGTTCTTATTCTGAAGTTTGTCTATTGAAAAAATTATCATGACTGCTGCTAACATAAATTCTTTGCTATCTCTTTCTATATCTCCAGCAATTTTACAATTTTCAATACATTGTTTAATTTGATTTAAAGAAAACATCATTCATTTAACATAAAATAAATTATTATTACTTGCACTATTATTATAGTATGAGTTTAAATTAGACTATGAATATTTATTTACCTATTGCAGAACAGCCTATCAATGCTTTTATTGTTTTAGGAATAGGTTGGTTAGTTGGAATAATCATGGGAATGGTTGGAATTGGAGGAGGTTTCTTGTTAACCCCTCTAATGATATTTTTTGGAATTCCTTCACCTGTTGCCGTTGCTTCAGTTGCTAATCAATTAGTTGCTCCTTCAGTATCAGGCGTTCTTTCGCATTGGAAAAGTGGAAATGTAGATTTTAAAATGGGTACAATACTACTTGTTGGAGGTGTTATTGGCTCTTCGATTGGCGTCTTAATTTTCAACATTTTGAATGCTATTGGACAATTAGATTTAGTTATAAAATTATCATACGTGATATTCCTTGCAATTATAGGTTCATTAATGTTTATAGAATCTTTTAAACTAATTATTCAAACTAAAAGAGGTAAAGCTACTAGAGGAAAGCTTCATCAGCATAATTGGTTACACGGATTACCATTAAAGACTAGATTCAGAAAGTCAAAACTTTATATATCTATTATTCTACCTCTAATAATAGGAGTTATTGTTGGCATTTTAGCTGCGTTAATGGGTATAGGTGGCGGCTTTATTATTGTCCCAGCAATGATTTATTTACTTGGAATGCCCACTTCATTAGTGATAGGAACCTCTTTATTCCAAATCATATTTGTTGCTGCCAATACTACAATTTTACAAGCCTCACAAAATCAAACGGTTGATATTGTTCTAGCACTCATATTACTGATTGGGTCTGTAATAGGAGTACAAATAGGTTCTAAATTTTCAAACCTAATGAAAGGTGAACATTTAAGGCTTTTTCTTTCTTTTATAATTTTGTTAGTTGGTTTTAAATTAATTTTAGACCTTGTTACAATTCCATTAGATATTTTTTCAATTAGCGTAATTCAATGAGAACTTTAATCAAAAACATTCTCTTAATAATTATCATTGCTTTAAACTCTTTTACAGTTTTTGCTAAAGATAATTTAGTAACAGATTTATCAGAAAGTACAGTAGAAATTTCTTCTACATTTTCAGGTGCTGATATATTACTTTTTGGTGCCTATGACGGACAAAAGAATGATGATATAATCGTCGTGGTATCTGGTCAAAAAGGAAATATAAAAGTTGATAAAAAAGAAAAAAAATTTGGAATATGGATGATTACAGAAAGTATTAAATTCTCAAATGTTCCTAAATATTACTACATAGCCTCAAATAGAAAAATTGAAGAAATTACAAATAAAAGTGAGATTAAAAAAAGAAAATTAGACTTTAATAATTTTGAACTAAAGAACAATAAGATCGACTATAAAAATATAGATAAAAAATGGTATGAAGCGCTAAAAAGAAATATGAAAAAAAAACAATTTTGGAAAATTGAAGAAAATTCAATTAAATTAAATAAAAACACCTTATTTCGAAAAACTCTGTCTCTACCTTCAAACGTTTCTACAGGAATGTATAATGTTAAAATATTACATTATAGAAAAGGTAACCTTATTTCCCAGGAAGAAAGCAAAATTAAAATTGATAAAACTGGAATAAGTGCAAACATTTATAATGTCGCTCAAAATTTTTCAGCTATTTATGGTATTATTGCTGTTATCGTGGCATTATTTTTTGGTTGGTTTACAAATTTTATTTTTAGAAGAATTTAATTATGAAAAATAAATCTAAATATAAAACGCATAAAAGAATATTTTTAGTTGTCGCTGATAACACTTCCGAAATGCATCAAGCTTTATATTATGCAGCAAGAAGGGCTGCAACTGCAAATGGAGAGGTTGCTTTATTTAGATGTATTGAACCATTGGAAGGTCAATTATGGGGTGGTGTTAGTAACATCATGGAAAATGAAGCCGAACAAGAAAGTAAACAATTACTTCATGAGCTAAGTTCATACTGTGAAAAACTGGGAACAAATAAACCAAAAACTTATTTGAAAAAAGGTAACACCTCTGATGAGTTAATTAAATTAATAAATACTGAAAAGAGAATAACAGTACTCGTCCTTGGAGCTTCCATAGAGACTGGAAACCCAGGACCACTGATAAACTTTGTAATGAATGCAAGTTTTGAGAGTCGAGTCCCAATAACAATAGTGCCTGGGAATTTGACTGATGAACAAATCGATGATCTAATTTAAAAAAAAAAGTTGATTTTATTTCACTTCAGTTTATCAAGTGATTATGGGAAAAATTTTTCAACTAAACATTAAATTATTAACAATTATATTACTTACAATTATGTCTACAAAAACAGTTAAAGCCTCAAAATCAAATTTTATTACTCTAAAAACTTCTAAAGGTTCAATAACAATAAAAACCTTACCAAAAATAGCACCTAATCATGTAAAGAGGATAAAAGAACTTGTCTCATCTGGATTTTATAACGGAATTATTTTTCATAGAGTTATAGACGGTTTCATGGCTCAAACAGGTGATCCACTTGGAAATGGAACTGGTGGTTCTGGTAAAAATTTAAAAGCTGAATTCTCTGACTATAAATATAAATACGGTACTGTTGGAATGGCTAGATCAATGAACCCAGATAGTGGAGATAGTCAATTTTTTATCTGTTTTGATGGATGTGGTCATCTAACAGGTCAATATACAGTTTGGGGACAAGTTGAAAATGGAATGGAAGTGGTTGAAAAAATTGAGATTGGGGAACCTCCCTCAAATCCAGATCAAATAATTGAAGCTTTTGTTGGTAAAAAGAAAACTAAATAGTCACAACTCTAATTGAATTCGTTGTACCCTCTATTCCAAACGGCATACCTGCTACTACAATTATATTTTCACTAACCTTTGCTAATTTATTTGTTTTTATTGTTTGTCTAGCCTCTTTAATTGCGGCTTCATATCCTTGAACTTTGCTGACAAATGATCTTGCGCCCCATAAGAGAGAGAGTTTTCTTCTGACTTTGTTGTCGGGTGTCATTACGATCAAAAGTAAGTCAGGTCGCTCTCTACTAATTCTAAAAGCAGTTTTTCCAGAGGCTGTAAAAGCTACAATAGCTTTTGCATTGACTGTTTCTGCTAAATTTACAGCTGCATTTGAAACAGCATGATATATTGAATTTTCTTTTTTTAAAGATCTTGGAGAATCGTGTGGATGTAACTTAATATGCTTCTCAGTTGCTTCTAAAATATTTGACATCGTATTTACTGAGTCGACGGGATATTGACCGACGGCCGTTTCTGCAGATAACATAACTGCATCTGCCCCATCAAAAACTGCAGTTGCTACGTCTGAAGCTTCAGCTCTAGTTGGAACTGGAGTATTTATCATTGATTCAAGCATTTGTGTTGCAACAATCACTGGTTTACCTAAAACTCTACACGCCATTATTATATTTTTTTGGATACCTGGAACATTAGAAGGTGGCAATTCTACACCTAAATCACCTCTTGCTACCATGATACCATCTGACAATTCAATTATTTGAACCAAATCATTTAGTGCGGACGGTTTTTCAATTTTGGAAATAAGTGGCTTTTTATTTTTTATAATTTTTTTTACATACTTTACATCATCAACTTTTTGAACAAAAGACAAAGCTATCCAATCTATTTCATTTTCTAAAATAAAAGTTAAATCATTTTTATCTTTTGCAGTTATAGGTTTTGTATCTAAAATTAAGTTTGGAAGGTTTACACCTTTATTGCTAGAAAGATTACCACCTACTAAAACCCTTGTTTTTAAAATATCTTTTTTTTTGGATAATACTTTCAATTTTA
>CACMRG010000024.1 GCA_902616005.1 uncultured SAR116 cluster alpha proteobacterium | reverse complement strand
CTTCAATTTTACATATTAAGGTAAGACCTAGGTTGAATTTCAAATCGACTAAAAAACAATTTAATACCTATTAATCTAACATAATTTACTGATTATTTAAACATTCGAATAATTAATTAACAAATTTTTACCAATATGTATGAATTTGCTTTATAAATATATTTTCTGTAATCTTTAGACTTAATTTATTTGAGATTAGTATGAGTAGTTATGACAAATCATTTCCCGTTTCTTGGGAAGAAATTCATAGAAATAGCAAAGCTCTAGCATGGAGATTGCATGATATATCTTTATTTAAAGGTATTATAGCGGTAACTAGAGGTGGATTAGTTCCCGCTGCTATTGTAGCTAGAGAATTAGATATGAGATTGATTGATACTGTTTGTGTGAGTTCTTATAAAGGAAAATCCAGAAGTGATGTTGAATTTTTAAAAAATGAAACAATGGCCCAAGATGGTAATAATTGGTTAATAGTTGACGATTTGGTGGATACTGGCGAAACAATTAAAGCTTTAAGACCAATCCTTCCTAAGGCTCATTATGCTACAGTATATGCAAAACCTGCTGGCAGAGATCAAGTTGATACTTTTATTACTGAAGTATCTCAAGACACTTGGATTTATTTTCCTTGGGATCTAGAAATGAAACCTGCACCAACTATAAGTGAGCAAATAAATAAATAATAAAGTTGACTATTTAAATTAATTTTATTAAGAATTCCAAAGAGGTAATTATGAAAAGAACATTTCAGCCAAGTAATTTAGTCAGAAAAAGAAGGCATGGTTTTAGAGCGAGAATGGCAACTGTTGGTGGCAGAAATGTTATAAGAAGACGTCGTGCAAAAGGAAGAAAAAGATTATCAGCTTAGTTCAAAGCTTTCATGTCCTTAATAACAATAAAAAAAAGATCTGAATTTATAAAATCAAATAAATTTTCAAAAAAAATTTATACTCCAAATTTTATTATTCAAAAAATTGAATCAAATAAAACTGATAAAATTCCTTATTTTGGTTTTACTATTACAAAAAAAATTGGGTCAGCCATTGTTAGAAATAAAATAAAAAGAAGACTTAAAGCAATTATTAAAGAATTATTAAAATGTAAAGATAAATATTTCGATTTGAGCTTTAATTATATATTGATTTGTAAAAAAGAAATTGTAAAAGTTTCTTATAATGATTTAAAGAATGAATTGATAGATATATTTAAATCTAATAGGGTGAGTTGATCTTGGAATGGCAAATGTTTTTGAAAAATCAATGAAAATTTTTATTTTAACCCTTTTAAAAATATACAAATTTTTAATATCACCCTTTCTTGGAAATAATTGTCGTTTTTTACCATCATGTTCAGATTATGCATACGAAGTCATTACTGAAAAAGGAGTGATCACAGGTAGTATTTTAGCAATTAAAAGATTAACAAAATGTCATCCATGGGGTAGAAGTGGTTATGATCCAGTTAACAAACAAACAAAAAAAGAAAATATTTTATGAATCCAGATACTAGAAATTTAATCGCAGCAATTTGTCTTTCAATGTCTGTTTTGATTGGATATCAAATTTTATTTGGTGAACCAAATCAACAAAATGTAAAAAAAGAACAACAGAAAGTCGACAAAAATAATGAACCTTCAATTGAACTGCCTAAAGGAAATGATGCATCATTGACAGAAGTCACAAAGAAGACAAAAAATATAGAACGTGTTAATATTATTAATAATGAGCTTCAAGGGTCTATTTCATTGCTTGGAGCAAGGATAGATGATCTAATCTTAAAAAATTATAGAAAGACTCTTGATCCAGAAAGTGATCAGATAAGATTTTTAAAAAAAATTGACGAAAGAGAACCATTTTTCATTCAATTTGGCTGGAGTTCACCAAATAAAAATAAAGTTCCTAATGGAAACACAGTGTGGATGGGTTCAAAATCTTCTTTAGATCCAAATAATCCTGTGACACTAACTTGGAATAATGGAGAGGGATTAAAATTTTCTCAAATAATATCTATTGATGATGATTACATGATTAAGGTTATCCAAAAGGTTAAAAATGAAACTAACAATTCAGTAAACTTATATCCTTATGGTCTTATAAGAAGATCTGGTGAACCAAAAACAACTGATTTTTTTGTTTTACATGAGGGACCATTGGGTGTTTTTGATGGATCATTAAAAGAACATAGTTATTCAGATTTAAAAGAAACTGGCCAAAAAGGAATGTCCATAAAGACTGAAGAAAATGGTGGTTGGATTGGTATAACAGATAAATATTGGATGGCTGCTTTAATACCAGATCAAAATACTAACTCTAATTTTACATTCAGATATGTAAATAATTCTGCATCATATCAAACTGATTTTTTAGGTGAACTTTCAAAAATTCCAGCAAATGGAGAAATTGAAATTGTATCTAGAGTATTTTCTGGAGCAAAAAAATTAAATTTGCTTGACAAATATGAAGAGGATTTAAAAATCAAAAATTTTGACTTAGCTATAGACTTTGGCTGGTTCTACTTTCTTACAAAACCATTTTTCTATGCCTTATCATGGGCAAATAATATATTGGGTAATTTTGGATTGGCGATTCTTGCTATTACAGTAGTTGTAAAAATTGTATTTTTCCCATTAGCAAATAAATCATACAAAAGTATGGCTAGGATGAGGGTTTTAACACCTCAACTTCAACAATTGCGTGAGAGATTTGGTAACGATAGACAGAAAATGAATATGGAGATGATGGCTCTATATAAAAGGGAAAAAGTAAATCCTGCGGCTGGATGTTTGCCAATACTTGTTCAAATTCCAGTGTTTTTTGCTTTATATAAGGTTTTATTTGTATCTATTGAAATGAGGCAAGCTCCATTTTTTGGATGGATAAGAGACTTATCTGCGTTAGACCCAACTAGTATATTTAACCTGTTTGGGTTATTGCCTTATAGTACAGATTTTTTGCCAGATTTTCTTAATTTAGGAATTTGGCCTTTATTGATGGGTGCCACTATGGTGCTCCAACAAAGATTAAATCCTAAACCACCAGATCCTGTGCAAGCTCAGATTTTTGCTTGGATGCCAGTTGTTTTTACTTTTTTACTTGCAACATTTCCTGCAGGTTTGGTGATCTACTGGACATGGAATAATCTTTTATCAATTGCACAACAATGGATAATTACTAGAAAAATTAATAAAGAAAAAAGTTGAATATTGGAATTCTCAGATGAAGATAAAGAAATTGGCAGAAAACTTTTTTTAGGAGATTGTCAATTTATCAAATCATGTGTGTCCTTTGAGACACTTCCTTCACAAAACAATAGTGAAGTTGCATTCTTTGGAAGATCTAATGTAGGAAAAAGTTCTTTGATCAATTCTTTAACTAATAAAAAAAAATTAGCTAAATTTAGTAAGACACCTGGAAGAACTAGACAATTAAATTTTTTTAAAATTAAAAATAAATTACATAGTTTAAATTTTGTTGATTTACCAGGATATGGATTTGCAAAAGTATCGAAAACAGAGCAAAGAGAATGGAAAAATCTAATTTTTGACTATATTTCTTCTAGACAAAATTTAAGAACAATACTTTTGTTGATAGATGCAAGAAGAGAATTAACTAAAGAGGATAATAAGATGATAGAGTTTTTTGAAAGCCAAGGCTTAGGATGGACATGTGTATTAACTAAAGTTGATAAAATCAAAAAATCAGAAGTTTCTTCAAAAATGATTAATTTAAAAAATGCTTTAAAAAATAAGATTACCCTATACCCACACCTCTTTTGTACATCTAGCGAAAAGAAAACAGGGCTAGAAGAATTAAGAGCATATATAGCAACATTTGCAAAAAATTAAATTTATTTATAATGTAGAACAAAACAATTCAAAATAGTAATGATATGCAAAATAATTTGAACGATAAAGCTGAAATTCTAATGGAAACACTTCCTTTTATGAGGAGATATTCAAACAAAGTTATAGTTATAAAATTTGGTGGAAATGCTATGGGGGAAAAAGAATACGTAAAGACTTTTGCTCAAGATGTTTCTCTATTACAACAAGTAGGAATACTTCCAATAGTAGTCCATGGTGGTGGCCCCCAGATTGGAGAAATGCTTAAAAAATTAAAAATTGAGAGTAATTTTATAGATGGTTTAAGAGTCACTGATGCAGCAACTATTGATGTTGTTGAAATGGTTTTATGTGGTATCATTAATAAAAGTATTGTTTCAGCAATATCAAATGAGGGTGCAAATGCAGTTGGGATATCTGGTAAAGATGGGAATTTAATTTCTGCAAAGAGATTGTCGGTAATCGATAAAAACTCTGACTCGAATCTTGAGAATGTAGTTGATTTAGGTTTTGTTGGAGAACCAAATAAAATTAATACAGATGTAATTCAAGCTTTAATTAATCAAAAAATGATTCCAGTCATTGCACCGGTTGGCATTGGTGAAAATGGTCTTTCTTATAATATTAATGCTGATACAGCAGCAGGTTCAATTGCCTCTGCAATGAAAGCTACTAGAATGATGATGTTAACTGACGTAGAAGGTGTATTAGATAGTAATGGTCAAATTATTACAGAGTTATCTGTAAAAAAATGTAAGGAATTGATCAAAGAAGATATTGTTCATGGAGGAATGATACCTAAAATTAACACTTGCATTAAAACAGTTCAAGACGGCGCTGAAGCAGCTGTTATAATGGATGGTAGAAAAAAACATTCTCTTTTGGTCGAACTTTTCACTGAAGAAGGTGTTGGAACTTTAATTAAATGTTAATTTATTCGATGGTTGATTATAAATGATTTATCAAAATAGTTTTCAAAATTGGATCTTTGATTTAGATAATACCATATATGATATTAATTTAGGTCTATTTAAAAAAATTTCTAATAGAATAACTGATTTCATAATGTCTAAATATTCTTTAGACATTGATCAGGCTAAAAAAATTCAAAAAGAATATTACTTGAAATATGGCTTAACTTTAAGAGGTTTAATTGTCGAAAAAGAATTAGAACCAGAAGAATTTCTTGATTATGTTCATGACGTTGAACATCCTGAATTAAAAAAAAATGATCAATTGATATCAAAGATAAGAATATTAGAAGGCAAGAAAATAATTTTTACAAATGCTACTTCAAAACATGCTAAAAAAATTTTAAAAATTTTAGAATTAGAAGATGATTTTGATCAGATTATTGACATTAAAGATTTAGAATATATTCCTAAGCCAGACAAAAGATCATATAAAAAGTTATTAGATTGTTTAAATCTTAATAAAGAGAATTTAGATAAAACAATTTTTTTTGAAGATACAGTCAAAAATTTGGTACCAGCTAAAGAACTTGGTATCACGACTGTGTGGATGAAAAATTCAATAAATGAAAAAGATTTCAAAAAACACTTTAGTTTCATCGATTATAGTTTTAATAACTTGAATGAGTTTTTAGATACAATAAAAATGAGAGGATAATATGGATCAAGATAATTTAAGAAATGTTATAGATAATGCCTTTGATAATATTTCAGATGTTACAATAAATACAAAAGGGGAGATAAGAGACGCTGTTGATGAAACATTAAATTTACTTGATTCAGGGAAGCTTAGAGTAGCTGAACCTCTTGGTTCAAGTAAGTGGCGTGTAAATCAGTGGTCTAAAAAAGCTGTCTTACTTTCATTTAGATTAAACGATATGGGAATAATTCAAGGTGGGCCTGAAAGTTGGGATTGTGGTCCTTCTGTTTGGTGGGATAAGGTTAAATCAAAATTTTCAAATTGGTCAACAGATGATTTTAAAAAGGCAGGATTTAGAGCAGTTCCAGGTTCAATAGTAAGACATTCAGCTTTTATTAATAAAAATGTTGTTTTAATGCCATCTTTTGTCAATTTGGGTGCTTTTGTAGATGAGGGTGCAATGATAGATACGTGGGCAACTGTTGGATCTTGTGCACAAATTGGTAAAAATGTTCACTTGTCTGGAGGTGCAGGTATCGGCGGTGTACTAGAACCTTTACAAGCTGATCCAGTAATTATAGAAGATAATTGTTTTATTGGTGCACGTTCTGAAGTCGCAGAAGGTGTTATTATAGAAGAAGGCTCTGTGTTGTCGATGGGAGTTTATATAGGCGCTTCAACAAAAGTCGTTGATAGATCGACTGGCGAAATTTATATGGGAAGAGTTCCATCATATTCAGTAGTTGTTCCAGGCTCTATGGCTGGAAATAAAAATAATGAAACATCTAATTCACCTCATTTATATTGTGCGGTAATAGTGAAAAGAGTTGATGCTAAAACAAGATCAAAAACATCAGTTAACGATTTGTTAAGAGACTAATTTAATGAGTTTAGATCCTGTCAAGCTGTCATCAGATTTAATAAAAATAAAAAGTATAACTCCTCATGGGCAAGAGGCTATAAATCTCATCAAGTCAATTTTAGAAGATTATGATTTTGATTGTAAAATATTAACTTTTGGGGATGGAGAAGATGAGGTTGTAAATTTGTACGCAAGATTTGGAAAAAATTCTCCAAATTTATGTTTTGCAGGGCATGTTGATGTGGTACCTGAAGGAAGTTCCGAGGATTGGTCTTTTGGACCATTTTCAGGCGAAATAATTAATAATCAACTTTGTGGAAGAGGTGCAGTAGATATGAAATCATCTATTGCAACTTTTATTTCATCAGCAATAGAGTTCTTAGAAGAAAATAATGAATTTGAAAGTTTAGGTAGTATCTCATTTATTATTACTTCGGATGAAGAAGGTAAAGCAATAAATGGGACCAAAAAAGTCGTTGAATGGTTAAAAAACAATAAAGAAAATATAGATGATTGTATTGTAGGTGAGCCTACTAACCCTGATAAATTAGGTGACATGATCAAGATTGGAAGAAGAGGTAGTTATTCAGGAAATTTAATTGTTAATGGTATACAAGGTCACGTTGGTTATCCCCATCTTGCTAAAAATCCAATAAACTCAATGTTAAAATTAATTCAGCCACTATCTGAAGTAGAGTTAGACAAAGGAAATGAAAATTTTGAACCATCTACTATCATGATTACAAGTATTGATGTCGGAAACCCCTCATATAATATTATTCCTGCAAAAGTTAACGTTAAATTTAATGTTAGGTTTAATAATCTGCATAATTCAAAAAGTTTAACTAAAATGCTTACTGAAAAATTTGAGTCTCTTAATATTTCAAATTATTCATTTGATTATTTTTGTAATGCTGAACCTTTTTACACAAATCCTGGCCATTTAGTAGAATCATTAAAAAGAGCAATACAATCTACAACAGGTCTTGTTCCAAATTTATCTACTAATGGAGGGACTTCTGATGCAAGGTTTATCAGAGATATTTGTCCTGTAGTAGAATTTGGCTTAGTAGGAAAGCTTATGCATAAAATTGATGAAAAAGTTTCTATAGATGATATAAATAATTTAAAGAAAATTTATAAAAACTTTTTAGAAATATATTTTGCTAAGTAATATGATAAGCCCGCCTCCTTCCTTTATTGACATAAAAAATGGTTTTAAATCTTCTTTTGATTTTATAAGAAAAAAAAGTAATGTAGATAATTTATTTGAGTTAGATAATGAAAAATTTTGGCAAAGCTGTTGGATTGTTTTTTTTATTAATGCATTAGTAGCAGTTTTAGCTTCATATGGCATTAAGGCATCATTTGACATTTCAATGAAGGCAAACCTTTTGCCAAAACTATTATTAATAACAGTTATAGATATATCACTATTTGCAATATTAATTTATTATGTCTTTAAAAACTTAAACAAAGATAATCTTTTTTTTAAATTTATAATTCCTTTCAATTGGATACAAGCTTTTCAAGCTTTCATTATGCTATCATTTACTTTTTTTGGATTATTTTTACCTGCTTCTATATTTTTATTTTTTGGTTTTGCATTAATAATATTTGTCACATTTGCTTTATGGAGATTAGGAAAAGATGAAGTTGGTTTTAGTGGTTGGGGGGCTGCTGGATTGATTATTTTATCTGTTATAACTGAGGGGGGCATTGGCTTAATATCTAGGTTAGTATCAAAATTATTTATATAGTTAGGTTCATTGGCCAGTTCGGTTCTAGTAAATTTTTTGGATATTCAACTTTTGTCAAAAATAAGCCGTGTGCTGGCGCAGTTTCACCAGCTTCATCCCTTGATTTAAGCTTAAGAATTCTTTCGATTTCATTTGGGTGCCAAATATCTAAACCAACTTTAATAAGTGACCCTATAATAATTCTAACCTGATTATGCAAGAAACTTTTTGCTTCTATCTTACAGGTTAAAATATTTCTTTTGCTTTCCATATCAAAATCAATTTTATCTATTGTTTTTATAGGAGTTAAAGCCTGGCAAGATCGTGATCGAAAACTAGTAAAATCATGCTTTCCAATCAAAAATGTAGAAGCTTTCGTCATATTATTTATATTTAACTTTTGTCTAATATGCCAAAAATTTTCGTTTAACTTAAGAGGAAAAGCTGATCTCAGTAAAAACTTATATATGTAAGTTCTTTTAATGGCAGAAAATCTTGCATTAAATTCAAAGGATACATTTTGTATAGAAATTATTCTTATCTCGGTCTTTATTAATAAAGAATTAAATGCTGTTATTATATATACATTACTTTTATTAGAAAACCTGTTTACTTTTGGAATATCAATATGAGCAACTTGTCCTAATGCATTTACGCCCGCATCAGTTCTCCCAGCACCTTGAACAGGACAATCAATTTTAAATAGAATTTTGGCAACTTGTTCAATTTCTCCTTGAACAGATTTACCATTATTTTGTTTTTGCCATCCAACTAAATTCTTTCCATTGTATTCTATTAATAATGCTAATCTAATTTTTTCAACTTCATTATTAATCAATTACGTCACCAACAATTAAATTGTTACCATTTAAAAATTCCTTTGCAGACACGCTTTTTTTTCCAGATTTTTTTAATGAATTTATTTGGAAAACAGTATCTTTACTACAAGCAATTTGGATATTATCTGATGTCGTTAAAATTGTTCCTGGATTTTCATTATGTATTTTATCTAAAGGGAAACCATCGACTATATTAATTTTATCATTTTTGTAATGAAAATAAGTTCCTGGAAAAATTTTATATGCTCGCATTTTGTTATAAATATCTAACGAATTATTATTCCAGTTAATTAATCCTTCTTCTTTAGTCAATTTGCGTGCATATGAAGCTTCTAAATTATTTTGAATTGTTTGTTTTGAATTTCCAGAAATTAATTGTTGGATTGTTTCATCAAGGCATTCTGCCGTTAGTAATGATAAACTTTTTAAAATATCAATTACATCATCCTCCATCTTAATTAATATTTCTTTTTTATGAAGCATAGGTCCTGTGTCTAAACTTTTTTCCATTAACATGGACGTACATCCAGTTTTTTTATCTCCTGCTTCAATTGCTCTTTGGATAGGAGCTGCTCCTCGCCATTTTGGTAACAAACTAGCATGTCCGTTTATGCAGCCATATGATGGAATTTGTAAAATCATTTCTGGAATTAATATTCCATATGCAACAACAACAATTAAATCTGGGTTTAGGTTTTTTAAAAGTCTTAAGGTTTTATCATTTTTAAGGTTATTTGGTGTATAGAAATTTAATTTGTTTTTTTCTGAATATTGTTGAATTGAAGATTTTATTTCTTTCATGCCCCTTCCAGATGGACGAGGTGGTTGAGTAAAAACGCCAATTACATTATAGATTTTATTTAATAAATCTAAAGTAGGAATAGAAAATTCGGGTGTTCCCATAAAAAAAATATTCATTTAACTTCTATTTTGGTTGAGATTTTCTTTTTTAATTTTTTTTAAAATCATTTCTTTTTTAATCCTGGACAAATGATCTATAAACAATATTCCATTCAAATGGTCTATTTCATGTTGAACGCAAATTCCTAATAAATCATCAGCTTCTAATTTTTTCTGATTAAAATTTTCATCTCTGTAATTAACTACAACTTTATCAGGTCTTTTTACAATAGCGTGATGACCTGGAATTGATAAGCATCCTTCTTCTCTTTCTTTGAAGTTTTTACTTAAAAAAGTAATTTCAGGATTAATCATTTTAATGGGATTAGGTTCTAAATGATCATCATCTGCTTTCAAACCACAATCCATAACAATTAACCTTTTATCAATTCCTATTTGTGTTGCTGCTAATCCTATGCCATTAGCATTATACATTGTTTCAAGCATATCATCTAAAATATGTTTAATATCATTATCTATTTTATCAACAGCAGAAGCTTTTTTTCTTAAAAAGCTATTTGGCATTTTTATTATTTTTCGTAAGGCCATATAAGTGCTAAGTTAGTTTTATTAATAAATTTTTTATAAGTAATTTGTCAGGAAAGGGCAAGAAATGAATCAAGAGTATTCTGATTTATTCCTAATTTTCATAATTCTAATTTTATTTTTTTTAGTAATTTATTTGTTATTCAAAAATAAAAGCAATACCTCCATACAAGAAAATGACACAATTAATGTTCAAAAAAATATAAGTGAAATTCAAGGTTCGATTATTTTGTTAACCAAAACTGTTGAAGAAAAAATAAATAATATAAATAAAAATATTGGCTCTAGTTTAAATGAACAAACAGAAAAAACACAAAGATCATTGTCTGATGTAAGAGAGAGGTTAGCTGTAATAGATAAAGCTCAAAATAACTTAAATGAATTAAGTGCACAAGTTCACAGTTTAAAGAATATTTTGTCAAATAAACAACTTCGTGGAGCATTTGGTGAAGTTCAACTTGAGAACCTGATAAGAGATTCTTTACCTCAAAATGCTTATAATTTCCAACATACTCTAAAAAATGGTTTTAGAGTAGATTGTATCGTAAAATTACCTTACCCACCAGGTCCAATTTGTATTGATTCAAAGTTTCCACTTGAAAATTATAGGTCATATGTAGCTGCAAGAGATGAAAATGAAAAAAAAGAATTTTTAAAAAAATTTGGAATCTCTGTTTTGAAACATATTGATGATATTTCAACAAAATATGTAGATTTTTCAGAAACTGCTGATAGTGCAGTGATGTTTTTGCCAAGTGAATCAATTTATCATGAAATTAATATAAAATTACCAAAAATTGTTGATGAAAGTAGGTTAAAAAAAGTTTATTTAGCTGGACCTGATAATTTAATGCTCATTTTGAATACTGTTCGTGCAATTATTAGAGATGCTAATATGAATAAACTAGCAAGTGAAATACAGGTTGAAGTTAATAAGCTTTTAAATGATTTAAATAACTTAAATGAAAGATTTGACAAACTTGATAAACATTTTGAATTAGCGCAAAAAGATCTAGAGTTAGCAAAGATTTCTCAAAAAAAAGTTTATTCACGTGGAAACAAGATAATTTCAATTGATGTTGAAGATAAAAGTAATAATAAAAAAATAATTAATTAAACAACTACTCAAATAGAGTTCTACCTTTAAGAGCTTGGATAATTGTTCCATCATCTAAATAATCAAGTTCTCCTCCAACGGGTACACCATGAGCTAATTTTGTGATTTTATTTCCATATCTATGAATTACTTTAGACAAATAATGTGCTGTTGTTTGGCCATCTAATGTAGCTGAAATAGCTATTATTATTTCAATTTCTTTAGATTCTTTTATTCTTTCTTCTAACAAAGGAATATTTAGTTCTTCAGGATTAATTCCATCAATCGCTGATAGAACACCACCAAGAACGTGATACATTCCTTTATATATACCAGATCTCTCAACTGCCCATAAATCTGGAACATTTTCTACAATACATATTGATAGTTTATTTCTATTTTCATCTGAACAAATCGAACAAATCTCGTTCAAATCAATATTACCGCACACCTTGCATTTTTTTATATTATTATCTACTTGAATTAAACTCTCAATTAGTGGTTTTAAATGCAATTCTTTATTTTTTAAAAGATAAAATATAATTCTTCTTGCAGAACGTGGTCCTAATCCAGGTAGTTTTGAAATTCTTTTTATTAAAGTTTCAAGAAAATTATTATCACTTTCATAATTCATTTTAAATTTATTCTATATTTTTTATTTCAGCATTAGGAAAAAGTTGTTTAACTTCATTTATTATAGGGTCTGATTCAATTTCTTTTTTCTTTTTTTCAAAATTAATATCTTTAATTTCTTCCTGGGTTTTATTGTTAGTTGTTTGCACTTCTTCAATAATCCATTTTAAACCTGTTTTATCCTGAAGAAATTTTGATAAATGTTTTACAACATCAAATGTGCAATTTTCAGATATTTTTATTGAAATTTTTCCACGTTCGAAACTATCAATAACTACATTATTTACTAATTGTGCATGTAATAATGCTTCTCTGTTTTCAATTAAAAATATAAGTAGCTCTTCAAAATTATTAAGAGCAATATTATTTTCAACATTTGTTTTATTTTCACTATCTACTTTATTTTCATTCTTTATAGGTAGGTATGTCTTATCACTTTCCAAAGATTCACTTTTTGTGGTTTTTTGATTAATAATTTTATTTTCAATTGTTTTAGTATTTGTTTTATTAGAGCTGTTATTTAAAATTTTTTTATCAAGTTTTTTGATTAATTCCTCGGGCATTGGAGTTGAGGATGTATAACATAACTTTACAATGATAATAGATACAATCTCTATTTGGTTTGTTCCATTTTTTGCTTCATCAAGCCCTTTAATTAAAACTTGCCAAGACCTTAAAAGTTTTGTGATTCCATGTTCTGATATTTTTTTAAATTCGTCTACATGCTCATCTAGAAGATTATTATTAACAACAAATTTACATGCATCACTACAAATACTTATTAAACTATTAAGTATATCTGACGGATCTGTTGTGTCTTGGATTAATTGATAATAATATTTTAAAGCTTCTGATGCTTCTGCATCTAAGCAGAATTTATAAAGTTTAATAAAATCTAACTTACTTCTTATTCCTAATAATTGTCTTAATTCTGTAATTTGAATTTGATTATTTGAAAGTGCAGCTACTTGATCTAAAATAGACAATGCATCTCTCATTGAACCTTCTGAAGAAGAACTAATTTGTTTGAGTGACTCATCATCAATAGTAATGTTTTCTTTAACACAAATGGATTTTAAATGATTTATTAAGATTTCGTAATCAATTCTTTTAAGATCAAACCTTTGACATCTAGAAATAATAGTAGCGGGTATTTTTTTTGTCTCAGTCGTTGCAAATATGAATTTGGTGTTATTTGGAGGTTCTTCAAGTGTTTTTAATAATGCATTAAAAGCGGCCATAGATAACATATGCACTTCATCTATGATATAAATTTTAAAACGCATTTCGTTTGTAGAATACATCACAGATTCTATGATTTCTCTTATATTATCGACACCGGTTTTACTTGCTGCATCAATTTCTATAACATCAAGTGAATTTCCTTTTGTAATAGCTTTACAAGGTCCGCAGTTATTACAAAGCTCAAACGTTGGTTTGTTATTGTTATTACCTTCACAATTAAAAGCTTTGGCAATTATCCTAGCAGTAGTTGTTTTTCCTATTCCTCTTATTCCTGTTAATAAAAAAGCATGGGCTAATCTTCCGTCATTCAAGGCATTTTTTAGAGTGTTAACCAGTACATCTTGACCAATTAATTCTTGGAAATTTTGAGGTCTATATTTTCTTGCAAGAACTTTATAATTCATTTTATCTTCTTAAAAGAGAGCTTCATGACCCGCTATCATTGTTACGGCTGCTTTCTTTCGAATCTGACCGGGTTAGCAAGAATCACGTCCACGAAACTCTCCAGAAATAATATGTATTAGTTTAGTATGACTTTCAAGATATTTAAATTTTTGTTGGTATATTTCTTAAATATGAACCTAGTATTTTAATGCTTCCCTCTAGAGTGTAAAATTTCATTTCATCAAGCGCGTTTCGCATGCTTTTTTCGTGGGGGTGACCTTCAGCATCTACATAAAATCTTGCCGCTTTCATATTTTTTCCACTTATATAGCTTTCTAATTTTGTTAGATTAATCCCATTTGTAGCAAACCCACCTAAAACTTTGTATAGAGCAGCAGGAACAGATTTCATCTCAAATACAATAGTCGTTACATAAACTTTACTTTTATTGTATTTAGGTATATTTTTTTTGTTAGACATAATTAAAAATCTTGTTGTGTTATTAACTTCATCTTCAATATTTTTTTTGAGAATTTTTAATCCATATATTTTTGCAGCCATTTTAGATGCTATTGCTGCTACAGTTATATCAGTTCCTTTTGATAATTCATGTGCAGCTCCTGCAGTATCTATATGCTGAATTGGTGCTATATTAAGTTGTTTTATTAATTTTCTACATTGTGCAAGACCCTGCGAATGACTTTTAACTGTTTTAATTGTTTTGAGAGTCGCCCCTTTTAAGGATAAAAGTTGATGATTTACTTTTTGATAATGCTCTCCAACTATATGAAGTCCACTTTCTGGTATAAGATTGTGGATATCTGCAACTCGGCCTGCTACTGAATTTTCAATAGGTACCATAGCTAAATCTGAAGTTTTCCTTTTTGTAGTTTCTAACATGTTTTCAAATGAAATACAGGGAATTGCTTTTGCATTTGGAAAACATTCTTCACAGGCCATATTAGAATAAGCCCCCGGCATACCTTGAAAAGCTATCTTGAATTTTTTTTTACTAATAAGCATTGATACTCTTTTTAAAATTTTTTAAATCACTAATAGTATCTATACCAATAGGTTTCTCATTTGTAATTAAGATTTTGATGTTAATTCCAGCTTCTAGCGCTCTTAATTGCTCTAATTTTTCACTCATTTCTAAATTTGATGGTTTGAGTTTTATATATTTTTCGATCATGGATCTATCCCAGCCATAAATACCAAGATGATGCCATTTAATACTATCTCCCCAAGGAATTGGACATCTACTAAAATAAATTGCATTTCCAATCTCTCCAATTTTTGGTTTTGGGTTTTTAAAAGATGCTACACATTTAACAATATTTTCATCTAAAATTTCATTTTTATCAGCTTGAACAACTGGAGTAGCAATACATTTATTACTCTTAATTATATCTGCCAGACTTACGATTAATTTTTTTGAAACATTAGGCAAATCACCCTGCAGGTGAATAATTTTTTTTATTTTTTTTTGTGGATCAAATTTTTCAAGTGCTTCATAAATTCTGTCAGATCCACTTTTATGACCTTTGCTAGTAAGAATTCCTATTTGTCCACATCTTTCAGCTACATTAACAATATCTTGAGTATCTGTTGCAACTATAATAGGCACTTTTAAAGTAGATTTTATTGCACCTCTGATTACATGTTCTATGAGTGGTTTCTTATCTATTTCAATCAAGGCTTTATTTTTTAGTCTTGTTGATCCTATTCTTGATGGAATTATAATAGCAAAGTTTTTGTATGACAATTTAAATGCCTATAAATGAAATAAAGAATTTAATCTTGATTAAAATTATTTTATTTTAATAATTTAATTGAAAAATTTATATAATGAAATATAAAAATATTATACCTTATTTTGATAGAGTGGAGTTAATATGGATGCCTTGAAATTTAATAAAATCGCAGCCGGATTTTTATGTGCTGGGTTATTAATAATGGGATTTAGTAAAGTTAGTAATTTTCTAGTTAATCCAAAAACCTTAGAGAAAAATGCATACCCAATTGAAGTGGCTAATGTGGATACTAAAAACACCCAAGTAAAAGAAGCATCAGTAATTGAACCAATTATCAACCTTTTAGCTAGTGCTAATATTATGGAAGGTGAAAAAGTTGCTAAAAAATGTACTGCATGTCATGTTTTTGTTGATGGAGGAAATAATAAAGTAGGTCCAGGATTATACAACATTGTTAATAAACCAATTGGAAAAGCAGACTACGGCTATTCCAAGGCGTTTGTGGCATTGAACGGTAATTGGACATATGAAGAATTAAATAAATTTCTTTATAAGCCTAAAGAGTATGTTAAAGGTACAAAAATGAATTTTGCAGGTTTAAAGAAAACCAAAGACAGAGCAAATCTCATTGCATGGTTAAGAGAAAGATCAAACGCTCCGGCACCTCTGCCAAACGAATAGCTTTCATGAATTTAGAAAACTTTTCTTCTTTTACAAGTTGTCTTAATGAAATAAGTCAAAGTGTTAGAAAAATTACACTAAAAAAAAACAACTTAGAAAATAATTATAAACTTAAAACTGACGACAGCCCCGTTACAAAATATGATATAGAAGCTGAAAACTATATCAGAAAATATTTAGAAAATAATTTCCCTTTTCACAATATTATTGGCGAAGAGTTAAAAGTAACTGATAAAAAATCTGAATTTACATGGATTATTGATCCAATTGATGGAACAAAATCATATATATCTGGAAGACCATTATGGGGAACAATGATTGGTCTCTTAAAAAATAATAAACCTATTATTGGAATGGTTGATTTTCCTGAGTTAGATCAATTATGGATAGGGTATAAGGATAAACTAATTTTAAATGGGAATGATTGTAATTTCTTAGAGAAAAAAAATTTAACTCTAAAAAATTCAATTTTTGCTTCAACAGCTCCTGAGTTATTTGAATTTTTAAACTTACAAAAAATTAATACAATAATTGATAATGTTAAATATAATATATGGTCAGGTGATTGTCATAATTATATTTTACTTGCGCAAGGTAAAATAGACTTAGTCATTGAAGAAAATTTGAATTCATGGGATATTTTGCCGCTTATTCCAATTTTAAAATCTAGGAAAATGTCCATAACTGATTGGAATGGCTCAGAAATATTATTTGATTATAAAACAAAAAAGAAATTTAAAGTCATTGCAGCTTGCGATAAAGATTTGCTAAATGAGGTTCTTAAATTTTTGAATTAATCAAACATTTCGTTAATCGTTTTAAATACTGTTCTTAAGCTCATTGCTTCTCCTCCTTTTGGGAAGCCAGGTCTTGAGGTAAGATTCCAGGCCATTAAGTCAAAATGAACCCAATTAATTTTTTTATCAACAAATTGTTCTAAAAATAACGCTGCAGTAATTGCACCACCTGTACCAGAAAAACCTGTACTATTGAGAGCCCCATTTTCAGAATTAAGGAACCTTTTGTATGGAGAAAAAAGAGGTAATCGCCACACAGGATCAACCATTGTGATTGAATTATCTAAAAGCTTTTTTGAGATGTTTTCATTGTTTGAAAAGAATACTGGAACTTCTGTGCCAAGAGCTACTCTTGCTGCTCCAGTCAAAGTGGCAAAATCAATTATAAGATCAGGATTAAATTTACTCTCTTGGGCATAAGACAATGTATCTGCTAAAAGTAAACGTCCTTCTGCATCGGTGTTTCCAATTTCAACTGGCGTTTTATTTCTTGAAAGTTTAATATCCATAGGTCTCATAGATTTTTGAGAAATAGAATTTTCTGCAATTGGTATAAGAAGCCTAAGATTAATTTTGCTATTATAATCTATTAAACTTTTCGCTAAACCAATTGCAATTGCACTTCCTCCCATATCCTTTTTCATGTTTAACATGGCCCCACTTGGTTTAATATCTAGGCCACCACTGTCAAAGGTAATACCTTTACCTATAATAGTGACATTATTTTTGTCTTTCTTAATGTCTTTGTTTTTCCAATTAATTTCTATAAGCTTAGGATTAAATTCAGATGATCTTCCTACCATTGAAATAAGTGGAAATTCTTTATCAAAGTTACGACCTTTATGAACAACGCATTTTAAACCTTTAAAAATTTTTTTTATTTCTATTTCATATTGATCAGGATTTAAATAATTTGCTGGAAGGTTAATCAAATCTCTTGCTAAGTATATCCCTTTTAATTCAATAGAGCACGG
>CACMRG010000023.1 GCA_902616005.1 uncultured SAR116 cluster alpha proteobacterium | reverse complement strand
ATAATACAATTTGGATTAGGCTTTTCATCTGCAGTTTTTTTTGGACCCATGATGAACGATATAAGTTATTTTTTCAAAAAAAACAGAGGTTTAGCTGTTTCAATTACTGCAAGTGCACAACATTTTGCAGGTGCTATGTGGCCATTTTTTTTAACATTTTTACTATCAGAACAAAAATGGAGAGAAGCTCACATATTGATAGCATTCGTATGCACAACAACTGTCCCAATTTTATGTTTTGTTATATTTAAAATAAACTATGAAAAAAACTCTATAACAAATAACATTGAAAAACTAAAAAATAAGGTACGAATTCCTTTTTCAGATAACAGCTTCCAAAGACTCTTAATGATTGCTTCAATCGGCTGCTGTGTTGGCATGTCAACACCTCAGGTTCATATTATTCCATTATGTATTGATCAAGGTTTAAGCATCATTACTGGAGGAAAAATTTTATCAATAATGCTATTTTGTGCGGTATTAAGCAGAATAATATTTGGACATATTTCAGATAAAATTGGGCCATTAAAAACTTTATTAATTGGTTCAACTTTGCAAATGATAACCTTAATTCTATTTATTCCATTCAATACTTTAACTGGATTGTATGCGATTTCTATTTTATTTGGTCTATCACAAGGAGGTATTGTTCCAAGCTATGCTTTAATAGTCAAAAAGTATTTGCCTGATAAAGATGCTGCAGAAAGAATTGGTTTAATAATATTTTTTACAATTATAGGAATGTCAATTGGAGGATGGATGTCTGGAAAAATTTACGATTTTACTAATTCTTATACTTTAGGGTTTCTTAATAGTATTCTTTGGAATTTAACAAATGTGATGATAATATTATATATATTTATGAGTTTTAAAAAGTCTAAAGTAGTGATTTAAATTTTAATTGCTTAAAGATTATGATTAAATGTCGTTTTTTTTATATGAGGATTATATTATTATCATTTTTGTTATTATTTAATTATTCTAGCTATGTAATATCATGTCCATCAAGTGGTGACGGTGATTGTGTCCCAAGCACAGATAGTTACAATAAAGATACAAACAAAAGTTCCGATCAAGTAATCACAGAAACATCTGCTATAAATACATCATCCAATTATAACAATGAAGAGAGTGATGGTGGGTTACCAGATGATTATATTGCAAAGCCATTAAGTTATTTAAAAAAAATAAATGAAAAATCTAAATTAAATTCTAAAATTGCAAAATTAAATTTCGATCTAAATAATATAATTTATAATTCATCAAAACAATATAACTCTTACTTTAGTTTTCAAATAAAAGATAAATTATATGACATTAACAAATTAATTGTTCAAAATAAAAATGTTGATAAAAATATTTTTAATTCACTTCATCAAAATGTAGAAAAACTAATGAATTCAATTATTTATTCTGTAAGTAAAGATAAATCTCTAAAATTAAAAACTTATAAAAAAAATAAATCTGACATATTGTCTCAAATTAATAAATATAATGAAATTAACGATATTGTTAAAACTTTAGAAGTAATGAATTAAAACTATAGTTTAATTTTTTTAAAATCGTCTGATGAATGTCTTTCTCTTAATTGATAATCTGGATTACCACTTACTTTGTTAACAATTTTTCCTCTTTTTACAGCAGGTCTTAAATTAATATTTTCAGCCCACCTTACAACATTTTTATATGAAGAAACATCTAAAAAATCTGCAGCAGAGTATAATTTACCTAGAGTTAATTGACCATACCAAGACCATATTGCAATATCAGAAATTGTGTATTGATCAGTACATATAAAATCTTTATTTTTTAAATGTTTATTTAACACATCCAATTGTCTTTTAGTTTCCATTGCAAATCTATCAATTGGATACTCAAGCTTTTCAGGAGCATAACTATAAAAATGCCCAAATCCTCCACCTAAATACGGCGCACTACTCATTTGCCAAAATAACCAGTTCATGCATTCAACTTTCGCTTTTGAATTTTCTGGCAGGAAATGATTAAATTTTTCGGCTAAATACAAAAGAATTGAACCTGACTCAAAGACATATATTGGTTTATCATAACTGTAATCAACTAATGCAGGTATTTTTGAATTAGGATTAACTTGCACAAAACCAGAAGAAAACTGATCACCTTTACTAATTTCAATTAACCAAGCATCATAATCTGCTTCTGGAATATTTAGCTCTAATAACTCTTCAAGTAAAATTGTAATTTTTACACCATTAGGGGTTCCTTGTGAATACAATTGAAGTTTATGTTTTCCAATTGGTAAATCTTCACTAAAAGTAGAACCTGATGTCGGTCTATTTATTTTGGAAAACTTACCACCATTTTCTTTATTCCATTCCCACTTTTTTGGAGGTGCATACATAATTATCCCCTTAAAATTTAAATTAAAATCAATTATTTAACTTCTTTTAATGTTTCAACGATACTGTCTCTTGCACCACTATCTAAAAAAAAGTCTTTTAATGTGCTAGAAACTTCAGGATAATAAGTAGACAATCCAACTCCAATTATAATTCCTAAAATAAATTTAATCATGTTATCCCTCCACATAAAGAATTTAATTTAAACAATAAATTTGTAAATAAAAATTAAATATTTTTTATATAATCAAGATCTAACTTGAAATCTTTATATCCTTGATAAACCAATTTCAAATAAGTATTCGATGGTTTTAATAATTTATTTGAATTCATTACATAAGTCATTGTTTTAATTGAGTTATATTTTAAATAAATTTTTGAATATAAAATTGGAAAATTTTCATAAATATCTAATTTTTTTTCACAATGTTTTGTTATTTTCCATAAGCCAACTGGAACAAAGCTATTATTATCTTTAATAATATTTGCATATCTATTAAAAGACAAACTCCATCCAGAAAGCTTGTTTACTCTTACTCCATTCAGATAAAAAACTGGTCTTGCTCTAGGACACCGTGATTTCATTAGTTTAAAGTTTAAATTTGATCCATAAGCTATATAATACATTAAAAAGAACTTCCTGCGTTTATTAAAAAAGCTAACTCCTCTTCAGTTGATTTTCTATTTAATATTTTATTCCTATGAGGAAATCTACCAAACTTTCTAATAATGTTAAAATGCTTAATAGCAGAACAAAAATTTTCTTTTATCCCCAAATTACTATACAAACTCAATGAAATAATTTGGTCTTCAAAATTTTACTATGCATAAATGGCATAGATGTAAATATCTTTTTATTTTTATTTAATTTTTGATGAAGTTTTAAACGAATTAATTCTTTTGATAAAAAAATAGCGAGATGGTCGTGATAATAAGCATCTGGTTTGTCTCTAAAAAGATTTCTAGAAAATTGATCAATCATAATTATTTCAGCTAATCTTTCTTTTTCAGATATCCTCCACGTTTTTTAATTACTGTTAATCGCATCAGAATAAATATTTAAAATCTACATCTAAGAAGCTCATCAAACTTTTTATCTTTTTTCCACAATGAATTAGACTCAATTTTATGAAACTAGAAAGTAAGAATATCATTAAAATGCAAAGCGTATTTCCAAATATTTATGTTTAAATGTACAAAAGATTGTTAACCAACCAATTAAATTTCAAAATGCTCAAAATGAGTTTTATTTTTATTTATATAACTCCAATCGTAGACTACACCAAGCCCCTCACCCTCCGGAACATCTACAAACCCTCTATCATCTACACAATCAAGCATATCACTATATCCACATAAGTATACTGGCGGTATAGCATTATCACAGTCTGGACCAACTAAAGCGACCTCATAGTAATTTGTATTTCTAATTGCAGACATCATAATTCTATGAGCTGGTCCACAAGCATGTATCTCAACATCAACACCCAAAGATTCTGCTAGATGTGCGATTTTCATACCTCCAGTTATCCCCATATCATATTCAGGATCCATTCTTAAGAAATCTGTTCCTCCTGCTAAAATAAAATCTGCTTTAGGCTCTAAACCTCTTACGTGTTCTGTTTGAAGTATTGGAGTTTTTATAAAACTTCTAAGCTTTTTATGACCAAAAGCTGACACACCTGAATCTCTATATGGATCCTCAAGCCAAAAGTAATTTGCTTCATCACACGCTTTGCCGACAGCCAAAGCATCCGCAAAAGTTCTTAATTCACAAGCAGGGTCCAGCATTAATGTCATTTTGTGACCAACTTTTTTAGCAACATGTAAAATATTATCAATTTCTTCTTTTACATTTCCCTCATTCCAACCATGAATTTTAAAGGCTTTATATCCAATATCAAAACATTTTTCAGCGAACTCTGCATATGCTTCTTTGCAGTCTAATCCACCATTCCTATCTCCATGATATGTACTGGCATATGCTGGAAGTTTATTTTTAAAACCACCTAACAAATATTTTACTGAACATTTATATTTTTTTCCAAACCAATCCCACAAAGCAATATCAATCGGTCCATGCCCCATACGATCAAATTGTCTTAATTCTCTCTTAAAATCATCATAAATGCCCTCTCTTTCTTCGGCATGTCTCCCAAGTAATTTAGGAGCAAGCATACATGATTGCGCAAAAGTTGAGTCTGTTGAACACCAGTGAGTAACATATTCACCAACAGTTCCGTCATCTGTAATTATTTTAATAGCAAATTTTTTTAATTCACTGACCTCACCCTTTGAATACCCAAAAGCACCTACACTAAAAGCTCCAGTTAAATTACCTAAATTATTAACAGGGAATTTAAATTCGTGAAGTTCAACTTTTTTGATTAATGTCATAATTTAATTTTCATATACGACAGGAAAATCCTCAACATCTAATTTATCTCCTGTATTTAACTTAATATGATCAAAAGGTGGTGAACCTTTACCTTTTTTATCAACAAAACGAGTCTTTTCACCAATACATCTTGCCGAAAAAACCCGTCTTCTTAAACTTTCATTAAAATTGGCACTTGCACCATGAATTATTCTAAAATCAAAAGCTATTGCGTCAACTGGCTCCATAGCCCAAGCAAGAATATTGTAAAACTCTAAATTATTTTCAATATCTGGCATTTCTTCAGTATTATCATTTTCATATAAATCATTTCCGTTAAATCTTTTAGGTCTATGAATTTTACCTGTTAGATGGGATTTAGATATGCACTTTAAACATATTTCTTTTGATATTGGATCTAATGGTATCCAAAAACTTACATTTTGAACACCATCAACACAATAATATGGAAGATCTTGATGCCATGGAGTAGCTAAAGATGATCCAGGCTCTTTTACTAATACATGATCATGAAAAAAACGAGTAAATTGTGAATTCATTAAAGACGAAGAAATTTTTCCAATATCAGAATTAAAAATAAAATCTTTAAATTCATCAATCCTATTCCAGTTACATAAATCTTGAAAAAATTTTGCAGTACCATCTTCAGGTAAGTATGATCTTTCTCTTGGACTCGGATTTTTAATTAATTTTTCAATTCCAGTTTCTAAAGTTTCAACCCAATCAATAAAAACTCCTTTTAAAAGAATAGCACCTTCTTCTTTATAAGATTTAATCTGATTATTTGAAATGTCCATTTAGTTAACCTTATTTATTTCTGGACAACGACCTAACTCTTTGAGTTGTTTAAAAGAATTATAAGTATCAATAATTCCTTCTTCAACAGAATATGTAGGGTAATTCCCTATTAATTTTCTGAGTGGCTCATCACTTAAATCAGGTGGAAAAGGGAAATTTTGACCTGAGCAAGTTACTTTAGCTTCAGGTTTAAGAGATTTTAATATAGAGATACCATTTTCAATAGTTTCACATTGACCATTCAAATTAAAAACATAAGCTTTAGTAAATTCCTTCATTACAGAATAAATAAACGCTGAAGCCGCTTCGCCTGCATACAACCAGCTATATTTACCCTTATACGGAATGTCATATTCTTCATCTAATGCCGCTGATTGAATCGCTATTGTATTTTTTGAACTTACACCTTGATCTCTTGTTAATCCATAAACAATATTTGGTCTAATACCAATTGAAGGTATTTGAAGATCTGCATTATAAACATAAGCTGTATGTTCATTAGCTTGTTTATAAACACCATAAAATGTTTCTTTCCACTTCCCGCCAGGAGGCATGCCTAAAGAGGCTACCGATGAAGCATAAACTATTCTTCTTAACCCAATCTCTCTGCAAACTTCAAATACATTAATTGTACCCTCAACATTTACTCTTGCACCTAAAGCAGGATCTGCTGCGCAAAAAGGCACTTGTAAACCTGCTAAGTGAATTATTGCAGAAGGATTATATTTTTTTACTAGATTAAGCAGCTTAGGATAATTAGTAACATCATTTTTTTCCCAAGGGACATTTTCTGCATCATCTCCCAAAATCAAATTTAATCTTCTCTTTGATTCAGAAAGATCAAAACCTACACATGGGATTTTAGATTTAGTTAAAATTGATAAAACCCAACTTCCAATACATCCACCAGCTCCTGTTACTATAATTGGAGTTTTAAAATCATGCTCATTAATGATAAATTTATATGTTAAAAAATCTAAACTCATGCTTCACCTCAGTAAAATGATATATGTAAAATTAAATATATCCAATTCTAATTTTTAAAATCTTTTACACATCTGAAACCAATATATACAGCTGACATATTTTTTGGTTTTGTTGCATCATAACCTTGAATCATTTGATTTTTTCCATACCACCAAGATCCTCCCTTGATACCTTTGTAGGAATTATCATTAATATCAACCCATTCCCAAACATTTCCACCCATATCATACAATCCATTAATTCCTTCTTTTGTTGAAGAAGTTGATACATGGCCATAACCACGTAACAAAAATTTAGAAAATTTTGAAGAATAATTAAAGTTACAATCATTCAAACAATTGAGACCTAATGTGTTGTCACCAGTTGGATATGGATAAGATTTTTTAAATTTATAACCATCCTTATTATTAAGTCTAAATTCAGTATATGCAGCTAATTCCCATTCTTTAATTGTAGGAATTCTTTTTTTATTCCATTTACAATAATTTTTTGCTTCATTGAAATTGATATGAACAACTGGCTCATTATCTAAAGCTGCCAAACCATATGGCCTTTTCCAGTTCCATCCCTTTTTTTAACCCATCCATTTTCATACACAAGTCCTCCTCCATTTTTTTCAGCGAAAGAGATAAATAATGTTTCTTTGACATAAACTTTAAATTCACCAATAGTAACTTCTGTCTTATCAATTAAAAAATTTGAAATTTTCTGCATAGTTTTATCATCAGAATAAGTCATACTGATGCTTAGAAAATAAGCCATAATAATAATCAAAATTTTTACAAATAAAATATGCATAAAATAAACTTAATTAAAAACTTTAAACATTCCAAATATGATTTATTTAAAAAATAATAAATCAATATGAATTAGACACTTTAAAATTAATTTTTTCTTCTAATTTTATTTAACAAAAATTTTATTGTGAGTGGTAAAATTCCAATTAGTGAAAAAGATATTAAAACTTGAACAGAAAGGATATCTGAAAAAGAGTTTATTTTAGATAACTCATTACCCGCATTAACATAAACCAATGTTGCAGGAAACATTCCTAACATACTTACCCAAAAAAAAGTACTTAATTTAATAGGCAATAATGATGTGACAATATTTACAACAAAAAAAGGAAAAACAGGAACCAACCTTAATGCAAAAATATAAAAAATTCCTTTATTAATAAATTCATTATTAATTGTAACTAATTGTTTTTTGTACTTCTTTTGTATAAAGTTATAAAATAAAAATTTAGATATCAAAAAAGCAATTGATGCACCAACTGTACTACATAAAGATACTATTAATGTACCTAAACTCAATCCAAATATATATCCAGAAAGCAATGATAACAATGTAGCAAATGGAAAAGATAATGCTGAAGATATGATATATATTAAAGAAAATGCTAAGATAAATAAAAATATATTTTCTTCATAATATAAACGAAAGTTTATCAAATTTTCTTTAACATAATTTAATGTAAAAAAGTTTTTTAAATCACTAAAGAAATAAATTGATATTAATAGAAATATGCAAAAAATTATAAAATATCTAAAATTATTTAATAACATAAATGTTTTAAATTTAGTTATACTGGTTTGACTTCGTCATTAACTTTAATCCTACCTCCTTTTATTATTTTGCAGTTTAAACCTGAACGGTTATAAAGAGGTAATAATAGAGGTTTGTTAAGTAAGTCAGCTAAATATTTACAAGGAAAATTTAACCTTCCTCCTTCTAATATAACTTCGCCAATTTTAATTCTTTTTCCTACTAAATAATTAAGTGGCACACCCTGACAAGTTAAATTTCTTCTATGCTCATTTGGTTTTAAAATAATTTTGTCTTTTTGCAATGGTGGTTGATTTTCTTTAAGAGCATTTAAAACTTCATTCTCAATTATAGTTATCTCTCTTATATCAGGGATACTTGAATACTTTCCTGTATTATTATAATATCTATCACCTATAATGCCTTTGCCTTCAACCAAAGTAGCCTCTTTGAGTTCTTTCATGTTTGAAGAAGCTTGTTCAGCTATATGTATGAATAGTAATTTTCCTGGCCCCCAAATCATAATTGAAAATAAATTAATTTATTACTTAATTCAAGTTTCAAAAATTATGATTGGCTTAATTTTCTTATAGCTAAAGATACATCAACATCTTCAATATTTAATGCACCTCTTTTGATTCTAAGTTTATGAGCCATTTCAAGTACATTTGCATGGGAATAACCAAATGGAGGGTCAAATTTATAACTTGCCAACTCTATTAAAAGTCCTAATGGATCTTTAAAATATATTGAATCCATAAAACCTCTGTCTTTTATTCCAGTATTTGCAAACCCATTTTCAGAAAGATTTTTTTTAGCAATTCTTATTGTACTTTGACTTACCCAAAAAGCCACATGATGCAAAGAACCAATATCATTTTGTAGTTTAGATTTTTTTGGTTTTCTTTTTTCATCTGTAAAAACTGTTACTGTTGTTCCATCTCCGCAATCAAAATACAAATGATTTATATCAAGATCATCTAAATTTGGTTGTTCAAAAATAAATCGCATGCCAAGAATATCTTGCCAAAAACTTATAGAAGTTTTTTTATCAGCACCATTTAATGTAATGTGATGTAATCCTTGTGTTTGTAACATACTTTTCATAGATTTGATTTACTTAATAAAGATATAAATATATATGAATTATTTATGCTAGTTAATAAAAATTTCAACATATATTTAAATTATTTTATTTCAATTTCTATAAAACTATATTGAAATTTATTTGCATTAATGACGTTATGGTTTACACCCTTTTCTCTAAAATAACTAATACCTTTTTTTAATTCTGAAAATGTCATTGAACTATCTTCATGAACAATTTTTAAAATTCCATCTTTCATGGGGACAACAACATAATCGTATTCGTGAATATGTTGACCTGTCTCGTCGCCAGGATCGAACACCCATTTTGTAACTCTAACTTTAGAATTATCAATCATTATTTTAGATTTTGCCATAATTTAATTTCGTAACCAGTTAATAGTTTAAAATTATATTAATTCATTTAAATCATAATATATTAGTATAAAATAGAAACATGTCTAATAAACAAAAAAAAGCTATTATTTGGATAGGATTATTTTTTTGGGGATTATTTATCCTTAAAGATTTTATTTAATTACAAGAACAAATTATAATATCGTGAATCTTTTTATTAAATAATTTTATCTACCCATCCACCCACCATCAACTGTAAGTATTTCCCCATTAACATAATTAGAAGCGTCTGAAGCTAAAAAAATCGAAGGACCTGCAAAATCCTCTGGTGTTCCCCATCTACCTTGAGGAATTCTCTCTAAAATAGCTTTATATCTAACTTCATCATTCCTTAGGGCTTCTGTATTATCAGTTGCAATATATCCAGGTGCAATAGCATTAACATTTATTCCTTTAGAAGCCCATTCGTTAGCAAGTGCTTTGGTCAACTGTCCAATACCACCTTTAGAAGCAGCATAACCTGGAACAGTAATTCCTCCTTGAAAAGTTAAAAGAGAAGCTATGAAAATAATTTTACCTGATCCTCTGTTAATCATTTCTTTGCCTATTTCTCTACTTAAAAGAAATTGAGAAGATAAATTAACCTCTATCACTTCATCCCACCACTCAGTTGGGTGATCTTCAGCTGAATTACGTCTTATAGTGCCTGCATTATTAATTAGTATATCTGGTACAATTTTTTTATTTTTTAAATTTTCAACAAAATTAAGAAGTTTTGCTCTTTTAGAAAAATCCACTTTATAACCTTCGAACTTTCTTCCAATTTTTTTTATTGCAGTCTCAACATCACTTCCAGTTGGAGATAATGACGCACTTAATCCCAGTATATCCGCTCCAGCACTAGCTAATGCTTCTGCTATTCCTCTACCAATACCACGACTGGCCCCAGTAACAAGAGCTAATTTTCCCGTTAAATCAAAAGACTTCAAAATTGACATTAATTAATCTCCTACTTTTATTAAACTTTTGAGTGCCATCGGACTGTTAGATAAACTATTAAAAGCATTTTGAACTTCCTTTAAATTATTAACATCAGTAATTATTATATTTGCATCTATCCCACCCGATTCTAATATTTTAATTGCTTTTTCATAATCTTCCTTTTCATAAACACGAACTCCAATCAACTCCAATTCCCTCCAGAAAAAACGAAACATATCAACAACTGGTTTTGCTGCGTGAATTGCTACCATTACAATCCTACCTCTTGTTGCAGCACAATCTGTCATTACATCAATACCAGTTTGAGAACCAGAGACTTCAAAAACTATATCTGCTCCTTTATGATTTGTTTTTTTATTAATCTCATCTATCAAATCAATTTCTTTTGGATTAATTGTTTCAAAACCCAATTTTTGTGCGATTTTTAACCGAAAAGAATTTACCTCAGAAATTATTACTCTTCCTCCAAAATTTCGAGCAACCATAGCAACCAAAACTCCAATTGGCCCTCCTCCAATTACTAAAACATCCTCATCTTTTTTTAAACGTGAAAGTCTTACATCATGACAAGCCACAGCAACTGGTTCAATCAAAGCAGCATAATCCATTCTAAGTTTTTTAGGAAGATGATGTAAGGTATGGGAAGGAACATTCCATATCTCTTGTAAGGCTCCATCAGTATCTAAACCTAAAAATTTAAGATTATGACATATATGACTGTATCCTGATTTACAAGCTGGACATTCCCCACAATGATCAAGGGGACGTACAACAACTGGTTGGCCAACTTGAAAATCTTTTACATTTGATCCAACATCATGAACATATCCTGACATTTCATGTCCTATAATTCTTTCAAATCCCACTCTTTTATCCATATGACCAAAATATACATGCATATCAGTTCCACATATTCCAACATATGCAATTTTAATTGAAACTTCGTCTGGCCCAGGTTTTTTTAATTTTATCTTTTCAACTGAAAATGTTTTATTACCTCTGTAAAATGCTGCATTTATAAAATTATTTTCCATTACAACCCTCACAAATAAATATCAAACCTATCATTTGATCAATTGAATGTCATTACTAATAAAATAGAAGTTTAAAAATTCTAAAATATTATTTTTTTTTTAAATATAAATATGTTAAAATTAAGTATGAAAGATTATTTCAATATAAAAGCCACTGGCAAAAATATTGAGCTAGGTTCTTTTTTTCAAAAATATAATATTAAAAAACTTTCATCTGTATTCATAAAATATTCAGCTAATCCTATTAGCGCTAACACAGTTTTAGAAAAAAGAAATATTTTTTTTAAAGTTAAATTGGATATCTTGGTTGATAATAATGTAAAATTTGAAACGTTAGGACGTTCAAAAACAGCATCTTTAGCACTTGATGAAGCAGTTGAAAATATCTCAAAAAGATTAAGAAGACATTATAGAAAAATTAAGAATCATAGATTGCTTAATGACAAAATTGATAATGTAAAAAAAGATTTAGAAAGATTCCATCTAAATTCATATTAAAAGTTAAATAATATATAACTTATTGATTACATTATGAAATTCTTTATGAGTTATAATAATTGTGTGTTTTAAAAAGTATTTTTTTTTTAAAATTTATCAACTTGGTGACTTGAAAGAACTCAATATTTTTGATGCTTTATCATCAATCTTATAAAAATATATTTCATTTAAAATTACTTTTTCAATGAAGCTTTTTTTGACATAATAACCATTTTATATCACCGACTGTTTCAAAATCTTTGTTGGAACAAATTACGACCACAAAATAAGTAACTTTTATTAAAAATATTTTATTTATTATGCACCAAATTTTAATATTTAAGATATGATTTATATACGAGCTTAAGATAGATTATTTGTAAGACCAGCTAAACCTACGTTACTGTATTTACCTAAATAAATAAATTGTGTGAATTTCTTCTTTTTTATTTCTATAATTTAATTAATAATAATTGGGCATTTAAGAAAAAATTTGATAAGTTTGTTATATGAGATTGTTTTCTAAACTGCTCGTCATGGCTATGGTGATATGGCTTTTAAGTGTTGTTGTATGTAGTTTATTTGGTGTTTCAATACAGTTTCCATTTACTTTAGTGGAAGAAGGTAAAATTGCCTATCACAGATTGCAAACTATAAGAATAGCTCTTTTTTTAACAGTTGCTTATTATGGTCTTCAATATGTATTAGGTCTTACAAAAGAAGTCTATCCAATCAATTTTGTAAAAGTATATATATTTAACATGTGTATTGTCGGTCTTGGAATATTTTATAAATTAGGTGTTGATAGAGAGGAATACTTAGTATTAGCCTTTTGGTTACTCTTTTTGGCATTACTTAATATAGCTTCAGCTAATCGTTATCGTAGGCTATTCAAAAAAAAATAAGTTAAATTAATTCTTAAACACAAGTGTGATCAATTTAATAATATAACCATACAACAAAGTTAGCATTGCTACAGATAAAGCAAGTCCTGTTTTTTCAACATCACCCCAATTATCCCATTTTCCAGCAGTTAAAGCTATTAAACCTATTAATGTTCCAAGCCAACCAAAATAGATAGCACCATTACCACAATTTATTATAAATTTATCATTTTGGTTTTTTAAAAATCCGTAGCCAACGCTGCCACCTGCAACAAATAAAAAACTTAAGATATCATTGTAATAATTAAACCCAACATGGGATATAGCGCCAATTATAATAAAAAAACAGATCAATAATCCAATATATGGTTTCATTTTTTAACCCTTAAAAATTATTTAATTTGTTTCATTAATTATATTATTACAATCACTTTAGGTTAAGATTTATTTTTGTAATGTCAATAAGTTAAAAAACACATAAGGTTGTGATGATTGAAAAGTTTATTAAACATAGATATATAAATATACATTTGATGTATATTGTAATTTACAAAATAAATAACATTTAATTTTTAACATAATCTAAATTAACTTTTATTAAGGAGCCTAACATGGCACGTGTAGGAACAAGACTAATAGATAGACCAGAATTTAAAACAAAACCTAAGCCTGTAACTTTTCTTGCAGATAATAGAGTTTCAGATGCTGTAACTGTAATGTCCGAAAAAAACTATGGCTCAGTTATAATTGTAGATAAACAAGAAAAAGTTATTGGTGTAGTGACTGAAAGAGATATTGTTAAAAAGCTCGTTAATGCTGGATTATCATCAAAAAATACTAAATTAGAAAAAATAATGACAAGAAACCCAAGAGTTGCAAATGAAAATGATAATGTAATAGATTGGTTGAGAATCATGTCTAATGATAGATTTAGAAGATTGCCAGTTGTAGATGAAAAAAACAAAATTAAAGTTATTTTTACTCAAGGTGATTTTGTTTCTTACACATGGCCAGATTTAATTTATCAAGCTTCTCAAATGGCTAAATCAAGTTTTATGAAAGGTTTTTCAATAAACTCATTATTGATTTTCATGTTAATATATGCAATTGCAATATTCGCAACAGTTAGAGCATTTATAAATTAATATATTTTAGAAAGGAAATATGATGTTAATATATAATAAAATGGTTAAAGCTATTGATGACTGTAATATAGATGATTATTTAGACTTACTTCATGATGACTACGTATTTGTAAGGCATCAATCAAATCAAGAGGTATCTAAGTCTGATTGGATACCAGTTGTTACAGGTATGTTTAATGCGATGAAAGAAGGAACCCTTAATTTTGAAAATAATAGATGTATATATGAGAATGACGATGTTCTTGTTATTCACAATATAGGTCACTTTCCTGATAATACAAAAGAAGCTATAATGGCAGTTCATACCAAATTAAACGGTAAGATTATTAAAACTGAAAGTGGCGCGACTCGCTTAGATTAATTTGAGTTTTATTTGTTAAACATAACACCAATTTATAAAAATTAAATACTCTTTCACCTTCAATAAATTTGTTTTTTAAATTACTTATATGTCAACTTAATTCGTAAGTTCTATAAATTCCAAAAATTATCATTTCGATGAATAAACGTTTTAAAAAATTTTATTAGGTTCTGTTTAAATGTATAAAATATTTTTAGTAAAAAAAAAGTAAGGTGCTTAGTATAATAATTCGCTATTACTAGTATTTAATACATCTTCGTCTTAATGATTATACCACTTTCATTTACATACTATACCTTTCAAAAGTTTTTTTAGGAGTTCTCGTTATAATCAAACTTAGTAAAATACTTAATATTTAAATAATATTCAAAGTTATATAAAATTCTCAGTGTTTTAATTTTAATGTTGCATGGATGTGACCATGAATGATCAATTGATATATATGCTGACATATAGTCAGTATTAGTAATATTTGATTATTGATTATCATTAACATTTATGATTAATTAATTATAAGGTTTTTATATGTTTTGTGTATTTTTAAACGTTAGATATTCTAATCCTAAGTTAATGCACGTTGGTCATCAATATGTAGCATCAAATTTTGACCCATCAACATTAAAAGGGTTAATTGCAGTCGATGCTTATCATATAACACCCGACAAAGGACTCGGCATTTTTACCTTTGACAACCAGGCTAACCTCCATAAACATATTCCTGTTATAAAGGAATTTTTTAAAGATTATGAAGACAGATTTTCTTGTAAGGCAAACGTTGAAACTGGAATAGTCAATGAAGAGTTAGATTACAAAGCTAACGGATAATACAAATAATAATCCAAATTTTTAAAAAACTTTCATTCATTTTTTATATATTGTGCTAATTGCATCAAATGTTTTATATAAATCAATAATAGCATTTTCAAATCTTGAAATGTCTATAGAAATTGCGAAACTAACTATTCAATTTTACAACCTATTAATTCAAATATAAACAAACAATTTATAAAGTCATCGATTGTTTTTAATCTAGTAGTTTTAATAATTATATGCGATAATTACTAATTAATTTTCTAATTAAGCAGTCTAATCTATGGATTAGTATCATCTTTTGCTTCCTTATAATCTAACAACCATTTTTCATAAATCCTTATTGCATCTCTCATTTCAACAGTTTTATTAGGGTGTTTTTTTGCTCTTCCTAACATCGTTGACACTACATTAACTTGATACTTCTTATCTCTTCCTTTTATAGTGTCAAGAGTAAAAAGCTTTTTTTATCCTTGAAACCAAGACCTTTTAGGGTAGTTTCAGGTTTATAATCTGAATATAAAGATAGGTTTAAAGGTTGTATTTTACCTGACTTTAACTCTTTACTCATCGGCATTGAGTCAATAAGTTGAAATAAATCTTTTGGTTCTAAGGTATCAAACTTCTTTTTTAAGGTACCATCGTAACCAATGAGGTGAATTGAAAATTTAAGCCCTTTTTTTCTATTTGACATAAGTTTAATATGACATTTGTGGAATTCTTTTATATACTTTTGGTAAAGATCTTTACTTCTTTTATAATTAACATCTCTATAGCAAGTTGTATTAAGTAAAAGGATTCTGCATTTCCATTTGTATTTTGTTAAATCCACAATTTAAGAAGCATCAACATTTTGTTCAGCGTCGCTTTTTGTATTATTTGTTTTTTTTAATTTGCAAATCTGTTTTAATGCTAACCCAGTGAATACTCCAATCCCCATTCCAATAATAGTTCCTTTAATCAATCCTAATCCAAACATTTTTTTACTCCTAATATTTAATAAATAAAATTAATTGATATAAACCTGCTAAAAGGCCAAAAAAAATATATAACCTAATCTGTGATTTTAACAGTGATGATTTTATGATTTTTGATAAATATTTCATATTGGTTATTTAATATTTAATAAACTTAATTCAACACCAGATCTTCTATCCATATTTTTACATAATAGAATATAAGTGATTATCGACAATTAAAATCATTTCATTTAAATTAACTGCATTCAATGTAGATTTTTTTCATTTTTTCAGATTCTATGTCAAAAATATATATAATATTTTTGTTTTTTTCTTTTCTATCTCTTGTACTAAATAGTATTCCAAAAGACTTATCTCTAGAAGAAAAAAATTTAAAAGGTTCATTTGCAGGTCTGTTAAAATAAATTTTTTCTTTATTTTGAAAATTTAAGTCTTTTAATGTTTTTATTCCCTCATAGTTTTTAGTAAATTCATCTGGAAAAGGTAAGTCTTGATACCAAATAGGTTGGCCCATTATGCAGTTCAATTTTAAAGGCATGGGACCATTAATTATTCTGTAATATTTAACCCATCCAGCTCTTAGTTTGTTTTTAGGTGTCCCAAACCATATTTGGCATTTTCGATAGTCTTTTGTTTCACAGTTTCTTGCTTTAAAATAGAATTTGCCAACATTAATTTTTTTAATTACTTTTGAACATGTATTATTTATACAGTGTAATTTAATATCATCTAATTTCTTACTTAAAGATGACTTGTTATATGATAGAAAAAGAATAAATAAAAATAATCTAAACATTTCTTAACCTAAGGCAAATAATTTCAAAAAATCTAATCAAGAAATGCATATGTCAAAATAGGTAGATTTGTGTAGGCAAATCGACCCTCGTCCTCTGCTAATTTTAACTGTCGTTTCCATTCATAAACTTTAATTTCAGACATGCCTTGTTGTATTGCAAATTGTGCAATAACTTCTTCTGCAAATTTAGCAGGAGAATTATCATCTCTATTTGTAATAAACATAGGTAACGGTTTATGTTTAATATTTTTAAAACCAAACTTTTTAAGCTTACCCTCTAAAGAGGTTGGAAGCATTTGGTGAAAACAGTGCGCTTTAAAAGTGTCGTGGATGGTTTTATTTAACTCTTCATCAGCACCAAAAAATTTATAATATTCCCAAAGTATTGAAATATTTACAAACATAGAAGATGGCTTGAGTATTCTTGTTAATTCCTTAATTGAGTCATCAACATTGTCTATATATTCAAATGTCTGTACAGAACAAATTGAATCACAACTATTATTTTCCAGACTAATTTGGTTCGCATAACCTTTTATAGTAAAAACATTTTTGTATAAACTACATCTTTTTTTGGCCTGATTAAGTTGGTCTTCACTTATATCTAAACCATATGCTCTCCCTTCTGGACCAACAGCCTTTGCTATCTCCTCTAAAAGATGTCCTCCACCACAACCAATATCTAACACATGTTGACCTGATGAAATGTCCAGAGCATTTAAAATTTCTAATCGTCTTGATGTACCGGCAATACTTGCTGCCATTCTTCTTTGAATGAGACCAATTTCATTTTTAAATTCCATAACAAAACCTCACAACATTTTTTATACATCACATACTATTTTAATTTAAATTACCCAGATCTAGAAATTCATAAA
>CACMRG010000022.1 GCA_902616005.1 uncultured SAR116 cluster alpha proteobacterium | reverse complement strand
TTTAATTACTTTTTTTATTGTAAGAAAAAGTAATTCAAATTTTAGAAGTAACTCTCAATTACTTCATAATTTAAATGTTTATTTAATAAGATCTTTTTTTTGGATAATCTTAATTACAGGATTAGTTGATATTGCAATTGCATTCATGAGGGTTGAAAAAATATTTGAATTTTTTCTAGGTAAAGAAATTTCTTCAAATTTTAGCAGACCTGTATTTGTTGGTATGTATTTTCATGTGCCTCTAATCATTTTAGGTTTTATTATTGCAAAATTCACAAAAACAATTGGGTTTCATTGGTTATCACTATTGATTGTTGCTTCAGAATTATTAATTGTTATCACTAGATTTGTATTCTCATATGAACAGACTTTTATGGGTGATTTAGTAAGATATTGGTATGCTGGGTTATTTCTATTTGCTTCAGCATATACTCTTTATGAAGATGGACATGTAAGAGTTGATATCATTTATCAGGGGCTAAAAGAAAAAACAAAAAATCTAGTAAATTGTTTTGGAAGTATTTTGTTAGGTTGGTCAACATCTATTGTGATTATTTTATTATGTTTTTATGGGAAGCAATCTATTGTTAATAGTCCAGTTGCAAATTTTGAGATAACCCAGCAAGGTAGTGTAGGTATGTTTATAAAATATCATATGGCAGTTTTTCTCGCAATTTTTGGAATAACAATGTTAATCCAATTCATAAGTTATTTTTTTGAATCAATTGCCGATTATAAAGATGAAAAAGGAAAAAGAATTATAGAGACTTCAACGAGTCACTGATTAGTTATGGAATTATTATTTTTAGCAATACTTGTAATTTTAATGGCAATAGCTCTTGGGTCAGGTTATCCGGTTGCTTTTGCCCTACCAGGATCTGCAATAATATCAATATTACTAGCTGGTTTAACGGGTTTTTTACTTGAAGGAAATGTTGACGCATATTTTCATACTGGTGGCGCTTTGGAGTGGCTTTCCGCAGGCGTTACTAATCTTAGAGGTGTTTACTGGGAGGTAGAAAGAGACACTCTTATAGCAATACCCTTATTCATTTTTATGGGAATTATGCTACAAAGATCGAAAATAGCAGAAGATTTACTTGTTACTATGGCTCAATTATTTGGTCCAGTAAGAGGTGGTTTGGGTATCTCTGTTGTTTTTGTAGGTGCTTTACTTGCTGCAACTACTGGTATAGTGGGAGCAACAGTTGTAGCAATGGGTTTAATTTCTCTCCCAGCAATGTTAAGAAATAAATATTCAACTCCTTTAGCAACAGGAACAATTGCTGCTTCAGGAACACTGGGTCAAATTATTCCACCATCAATAGTTCTAATTATTTTAGCTGACCAATTATCATCTGCATCAGATCAGGCTAGTACTATGAGAAAATCTTTGTATAAAGAATCAACAGGTGAATTAACTATGCCGTCTGTGTTTGATGTGATTTCCACAAGTGCAGGTGAAATGTTTTTAGGTGCCTTCATACCAGGATTACTTCTTGTTGGAATTTATATGGCATTTATTTTAATAGCAGCCTTTTTATTTCCCAAAATAGCACCCCCAGTTCCTTACAAAGGTAAAATGGACAGAAAATTTTGGGTTAATGTATTTTTAATATTAATTCCACCGTTAACATTAATTATATTAGTATTAGGATCAATCATTTCTGGAATTGCTACTGTAAATCAAGCTGGCGCAATTGGAGCTGCAGGCGCAATTGTTATGGCAGGATATAGACAAACCTCTGGAAGTAAGTCATCTTATTATCCTGCATTAGTAATTTTGGTAGGATTAGTCTTAATCGGATATGCAATTTCCCAATACGATATGAATATAAAATTAATTAACTCATTTGAAGATAAAATAGGAATATTTCTTGGTCTTTTAGGATCTAGCTTGGTAGTAATATCTTTGATATGGAGCGGAAAAAGACTTTTTAATAAAGAAAATACAATGCAAGAAGTAATGCTTGAAACTGCTAAAACCACTTCGTTAGTATTTATTATTCTTCTTGGCGCTGCTATGCTTACTGCTGCGTTTAGAGCCTTTGGAGGAGAAGAGTTGGTAAAAGATTATTTAAACTCTCTTCCCGGAGGTTTTTGGACAAAGTTTGTTATTGTAATGGCTGTAATTTTTGTACTTGGATTTTTTCTTGATTTTATTGAGATTGCTGTTGTTGTTGTACCAATTGTTGCTCCAATCCTTTTAGCAGATCCATCTGCAAACATTACTGCAGTATGGTTAGGAGTAATGATTGGATTGAACATACAAACCTCTTTTCTAACTCCTCCTTTTGGATTTGCATTATTTTATTTAAGGGGAGTTGCATCAAAAGCAGTTAAAACATTAGATATGTATAAGGGTGTTATTCCATTTATTGCACTTCAACTTCTAGCATTAACAATTGTTGGTATTTATCCTACATTAGTAAATTATTTGCCAAATAGAGTAAGTTATTTATCGGAAAATTCTCCTCCTCCAAGGAATCCTAAATTACAAATTTGTATAGAAGATTTTATAAAAGAGAAATACTTTAATGAAAATAATGAAATTACAAACTCTATTGAAGTTTTTAAAAATAATGATTTATCATCTTTAGACAAAAAATATAGTCAAATCATCTTGTCTTCACTGTCTGGGATCGATGAAGCCATTGGTTCCTTGAAACAAGCTTATGATATTAATCAGGAAATTTTTGAAAAATCAAAAGACTATTTGCCAGTCTTAAATGAAGTTAGAAGAATACAGAGAGTTAACTTAGCACTAACTAAAGTGCTCGAAGAAAAACAAATTATCTTAGATAGAACTGATCAAACTGATACTAAGTCTCTGAAAAAAATTAATGATGAAATCCAAAGTATTAAACTCAAAATTAACTCAAATAAAAATAATATTCCTAATGATTGGACTTCTATTAACAAAAGTTTTAAAAAAATAGTTAAATTAGAGCAGAAAAAAAGAAATGACTATAGAAGACTAGCAGACAATTCTTATGAAAAATTAGCTACGATTTCTTTACTTTTAAGTACAATTGATGATTTTAACAAATTTAACGATAATTTTATTGATCTAAAATCTAGATTAGATCAACAAGACAAATTAATACTTTCAGAAGAAATAAAATCTATATCAAAAAGGATCAGTAAATTGCCAGATAATAGAAAGATAACTTCTAATCTAAATAAAGTTAGACGAGAGCTTAAAAAGAAGAAAGTAAATATGGATAAAGTATATAAACTTTATGATAAATCTTATTCGGAATATCTAAAGAAATCAAAATCACTAAACAAAATCTCCCCATCAGTTTTATTGAATTTAAATAAATTTATAAATTCAATAAAATACAACGTTGGTGTAAGACAGCAACCAAAGTTAAATAGGGATTTAGCCCTTTATGTGGCCACATGTAATGCTGATCATAAAGATTTGTCAATATACTTTTAAATGCTTCAGACAATTAAATCTTGTAATAACATGATGGTTAGTCCTCATTGGATGGCCAGCCAAGCTGGATCTAAAATTATGAGATCTGGGGGAAATGCAGTTGAGGCTATGATTTGTTCAGCAGCGGTTATTTCTGTTGTATACCCTCATATGAATTCATTAGGTGGAGATAATTTTTGGTTAGTTAATACTTTTGATCAAAAGTTAATTGGCATTGAAGCTACAGGGTTTTCTTCAGAAAAAGCAACTATAGATTTTTACAATTCCATAGGATTAAAACAAATACCTGGCAGAGGTGATTTTGCTGCAATTACAGTTCCAGGTGTTGTTAGTGGTTGGATGAAAGCTTATGAATATAGTTTACAAAAATTGAATGGTAAAAAATCATTAGAAGAAATTTTAGATCCAGCTATACAAATTGCTAATTCTGGGTTTTCAGTAACTTCTACATTAGAAAAAAACTTGAAAAGTAAAAAATCCGAATTAATAAATTTAAAAGAATTTGCTAATAAATATTATTCAAATGAATTAATAGAAGGTTCAATTATTAAATTTCCAGAAATGGCTGAAACTTTTAAATTACTTGTTAAAAATGGATTTGATGATTTTTATGCAGGAGAGACTTTCAAAAAGATTTTTTCAGATTTAAAAAAAACTGATTGCATATTAACAGAAAATGATTTTAAAAATTTTAACTCGAGATTTGTAGAGCCTATTCAGTTAAGTTTGGATGATTGCAAGGTATATAATTTACCTCCTCCAACTCAAGGTGTTGCTTCCTTATTAATACTAGGCATACTAAACAAACTTAAACATAAATGTGAATCAGAGTTTAATTTTATCCATAGTATTGTAGAAGCTACTAAGAAATCTTTTATATTAAGAGATAAACACATAACTGATCCAGATTATATGAAAATAAACATTAATGATTTAATAAATGATGATTTGTTTTCAAAATTAGCAAATGAGATAAATTATAAAAAAGCTTTGGAATGGCCTATAAAATCCCAAAAAGGTGATACAGTTTGGTTGGGTTCGTCTGATCAATTTGGAAATTCAGTTAGTTTTATTCAGAGTATTTTTTGGGAATTTGGATCAGGCATTTACTTACCAGAAACAGGTATTACATTGCAAAATCGAGGAGCAAGCTTTTCTTTAAATAGTGAAAGTCATAACGCTCTTTGTCCTAGAAGAAGACCTTTTCATACAATTCAACCAGCTTTAGCAAAGTTTGATGATGGAAGATGTTTGTTATATGGTACTATGGGCGGTGATGGACAACCACAGACACAAGCAACAATTTTTTTGAGATATAAAGAATTGAAACAAAATCTTCAAGATGCAATAAACAATCCCAGGTGGTTGCTTGGCAAAACTTGGGGAGATGATGTTCATAACCTTAGATTAGAAAAAAGGTTTGATGATAATATTATAAAAAGATTAATTGAGGCAGGTCATCAAATACAATTAGTAGATGATTTTGATGAAATAATGGGACATGCTGGCGCAATAATCATAGATAAACATGGAAATAAAGAAGCTGGATTTGATTTAAGGAGTGATGGAATCGCTCTAGGAAATTAAGTTTTGGTCCATTTCCCGTCTGAATATAATTCACCTTCCTTAAATTTAAGTTTATAATTCATTCTAGGTGCATTTTTGATATAGTAACCCAAATAGACATAGTTTAGAGTAAGTTTTTTTGCTAACTCTATTAACTCTAAAATCATAAAATTACCTAATCCATATTTTTCAAATTTAACATCATAAAAACTATAAACAGCTGATAAACCGTCCTTTTGATGATCAAATAACATTAATCCTATAAGTTTTTTTTCATTATTTCTAAACTCATAAAGTTGTGTATTAATTGGAGAGGTTTCAATCATTGATTTAAAATCATCAAATGTCATATTTGACATTGAACTACCTGTATGTCTCTTTTGCTGATATCTTGAAAATAAGTCATAATATTCTTCAGTGGCTGAATTATTTTTTAATAATGAACTTATTTCTAAATTATGTTTTTTAATTCTTTTAAGACTTTTGGTAAGAATAAATTTTTTTACATTTATTCTGTAAGATTTACATTCAGTACAATGATCACAAGATGGTCTATACATCCAATTTTCAATTCTTCTAAATCCAGATAAAGATAATTCATCAAATAAAAAAGGATTATTATTTAAATCTGTCACTAATCTTTTTTCAGACTTATTACCAAGATAAGGACATTTGGTTTCTTTTGTCATAAAGAAAATAGGGTAATTTAAAAGTTTTACTTTTTCGAATTTAGACATAGTTTATTAAACGACTTAATAAAAAATTTTTCAAATTATTTTCTTTTTCCATATCCACCTGGAGTAGGAGTTTCTATAACAATAGTATCTCCTTTTTTTACTTTTCTATAATCACAACCCTGCAAAACTTCTTTGCTTCTATTTTTTCTTATAATGTAGTTTTTCCCTAATTGACCGTTCTCACCCCCTTTAAGACCAAGAGGTTTTATTTTTCTATGACTTGATAAAATTGCTAATTCCATATTTTCTTTAAAGAGTATTTCTCGGTAAGTACCGTCTCCTCCATTATAAATGCCTTTGCCGCCAGAGTTAGGTCTAATATGGAAGTCTTTAAGTATTACTGGGAACTTTAACTCTAAAATTTCAGGGTCAGTTAATCGAGAATTTGTCATATGAACTTGTATAGCATTTGTTCCATTAAAACCTGGTCCTGCTGGAGAACCAGAACAAATAGTTTCATAATATTGATATTTTTTATTACCAAATGTTAAATTATTCATTGTTCCTTGACTAAATGACATTACATCTAATGCCGAAAGTAAAGCATTGACTAGATGCTGGCTAGTTTCAACGTTACCAGCTACTACAGCCGCAGGATATTTTGGATTAAGCATACAATTTTTAGGAATTATTATTTTTATTGGTTTTAAACAACCAGAGTTCATTGGAATATTTTTATCGACTAATAATCTAAAACAGTATAAAACAGCTGCTATGACAACGGGTTTTGGGGCATTAAAATTATTTGGAAGTTGATTAGATGTTCCTGTAAAATCAACTATTACTTTTTTGTTATTTTCAACTTTTGTAATTTTAACTTTAATTATTGCATCATTATCTGTTTTGAGAGTGAAGTTTGAATTTTTTAGATTTTTTAATGCAGCAGTAACGCTCTTTTCAGCATTTTGACTTATAAATTTTATATAGTTTAAAAATTTTGTTTTACCAAATTGTTGATATGCTTCTTGTAATAGGAGTAATCCTTTGTAATTTGACGCTATTTGAGCTTTCATATCTAATATATTTTGTAAAATATTTCTTGCTGGATATTTATGTTCTTTAAAAATTTTAGTTATTAATTTCTCGTTAAACACTTTTTTTGAAATTATTTTAATATTGTCAAAAAGAACACCTTCTTCTTCAATGTTTTTAGCTAAAGGTGTCATTGACCCAGGAGCTGTCCCCCCTACATCTGCATGATGTCCTCTAGAGGCTACAAAAAATGTAAGTTTATTTTCAATAAAAACAGGTGTTACTATTGTAATGTCAGGCAAATGAGTTCCACCATTATATGGCGCATTTAAAGCATAACTGTCGCCTTCATGGATTGAATTTTTGTTATTTTTAATAATACTTTGAACAGATTGCTGCATTGATCCTAAATGAACTGGCATGTGGGGTGCATTTGCAATAAGTTCACCTTTTTTTGAAAAGACTGCGCATGAAAAGTCAACTCTTTCTTTAATATTTACGGATGATGCTGTTTGCTGAAGTACTGTACCCATTTGCTCAGCAATGTTCATGAATAAATTATTGAATATCTCAAGTAAAATAGGGTCAGATTTATTAAAATTTAAATTGTTTAAACCTTTTGAACTTTTATCATTAACTTTGTCTAAGATTATGAATTGATTATTTACGAATTTTGTTTTCCAACCATCTTCAACAAAAATTGTTTGATTATTTTCAATTATCAACAAAGGTCCTTTGATTTTTGTTCCATTTAAAAACTGTTTTTCTCTGATAACACTTACATTTTCCCATTTTTCATTTAAGAAAATTTTTGTTGTTTCTAAAGTATAAGGGTAGTTAACAAAATGAGTATTATTTTTAATTTGCTTTGACCTGGAATTATCAATTACTACTTCTGTCTCAATAAAATCAATCATGATCTCAGATGCATCAAATAAAACACCAAATCTAAGTTTATGATTTCTATTAAATTTTTTTTTAACAATATCTAGCGTATTAAAGGGTATTTCTATGGTTGTTGTAGAATTAAAGTATTTTAAAAATAATTTATAATTTACAATTATTTTTTTTGGTTCGTTTGATTTTTTAAATAGTTCGTTAAAACATTCTTGTTTTAATGTATCAAATATTTTATTTAAATTTTTTAAATTTTTATGATTAAGTTTTTCATTTACATTCTTTTGTCGATAACTTCTTACGCTTGATATGCCCATTCCATAAGCAGATAAAACACCAGAGAATTTATTAAAAACAATTTTTTTTATACCTAGGGAATCAGCTACTGAACAAGCATGTTGACCGCTTGCGCCTCCATAACAAGATAATGCATATTTAGTTATATCATAACCTCTTTGTATAGAAATTTTTTTTATTGCATTAGCTATATTCTCAGAGGCAATTTGTAAATATCCGGAGGCAATCCTTTCAATACTTTTAGTAATATTATTTTTACTTTTTAATTGTTTGAATTTTGCAATCACCTTTTCCTTGTTAAGTGGTTTGTCTTGATTATTTCCAAATATTTTTGGAAAATATTTTGGTGATATTTTCCCTACAATCAAATTTGCATCAGTAACTGTTAAAGGTCCATTATTATCATAGCATGTTGGGCCCGGGTTTGAACCTGCTGATTGAGGCCCTACTTGAAACCTGTCATCTTCAAACTTTAAAATTGAACCACCACCTGCAGCAACTGTATGAATGTCTAACATCGGAGAGGTGATTCTAATTCCAGCAACTATATTTTCGTTTTTTCTTTCGTAATCATTGTTAAAATGTGAAACATCAGTAGATGTACCACCCATATCAAAATTTATTATTTTATTAATGCCTAGAGATTTTATAGTTTCAACAGAACCTACTACTCCACCAGCTGGCCCTGACAAAATTGAATCTTTTCCTTTGAAATTTAGCGCAGATGTTAACCCTCCAGATGACATCATAAAGTAAACACTTTTTTTTATTTTATTATTATTGTTTAGACTATTAGTTAAGTTTGAAGTGAAGTTTTTTATATATTTATTTAATACTGGTGACAAATATGCATCTGCAACAGTAGTATCACCTCTACACACAATTTTTACTAATGGTGATACTCTTGAGCTAATTGAAATTTGGTTAAATCCAATTTCTAAAGCTACTTTTTCAACTAATTCTTCATGCTTTTTAAATTTATAACCATGCATAAGAACAATCGCTAAACTTTTAAATCCTTTAGATTTAAATTTAATTAGATCTTCTTTTATTTTATTAAGATTTAACTTTTTTAAAATATTTCCATCACCATCAATTCTTTCATCAACTTCAAGCACTTTTTTGTATAGGTTTTGTGGTTTAATTGGTTTTTTTGCAAAAATATTTGAACGATCCTGATAAGCAATTTCTAAACAATCTCTAAATCCTTTTGTTATAACCAATAACGTTTTTTCACCTTTTCTCTCAAGTAATGCATTAGTAGCTATGGTAGTTCCCATCTTAATTTCATCTATACTTGTTGAATTATTATTTAATTGATTATATTCATCTATGATGTTTAAGATGCCAAAAGACGCAGCGTCGTTATAAACTTTATCATTTTGTGAAAGAAATTTTTTAACAATAATTTTATTTTTGGGACTTTTGGCAACTACATCTGTAAATGTTCCACCCCTGTCAATCCAAAAAGACCATTTTTTTTTATTCATTTAGTTATCTTCATTCAAAATTTTAGAGGCTATAGGAGCAAAATATGTTAAAATTCCAGAACAACCAGATCTTTTAAAACTTGTTAAAGTTTCTATAATAACTGATCTATCTAATAATTCATTATTAATTGCGTTCATAATCATTGAATACTCTCCAGAGACTTGATATGCAAAAATTGGGACATTAAATTTTTGATTTAATTTACATATGATATCTAAGTAAGGCAATCCAGGTTTAACTATAATCATATCTGTTCCTTCTGAAATATCTAACTCAGCTTCCCTTATAGCTTCTTTTGAATTACTATAATCCATTTGATATGATGATTTATCTTTTTTTCCAAAATTATTAGATGAACCTACTGCATGTCTAAATGGACCATAAAATGATGAGGAATACTTTGCAGTGTAAGACATGATCAAAGTATTTTTATGATTATTATTTTCTAGTGTTTCTCTGATTTTTTGGATTCGACCATCCATCATATCACTAGGTGCGATGATATCACACCCCGCTTCAGTTTGAATAAGAGCTTGTTCACATAATATTTTGACAGTTTCATCGTTGTCTACATAGTCATTGATTATAATGCCATCATGTCCATGGTCAGTGTAAGGGTCTAATGCTACATCACATACAATGCCCAGTTCACTAGTTGTATCTTTTATTAATTTAATTGCATTACAAACAATATTATTTTTATTAAGAGCCTCAGACCCGGAGGAGTTTTTTAAATCATTAGATATTTTTGGAAAAATAGCAATTGCAGGGATGTTTAAACTTAATATGTTTTTAATTTCATTTTTAAGATTGTCTAAAGAATATCTAAAAAGACCTGGCATTTTTGGTATGGGCTCTTTTTTATTAGTGCCATCAACTATAAATATAGGATAAATTAAATCACTGACTGTTAAGTGATTTTCTTTAACAAGATTTCTTATAAATTTTTTTGTTCTTGTTCTTCTCATTCTAGTGAAAGGAAAGCCATATGAATTCATAAATTAGTCACTCATCTCTATCTTTATATTAAAAAATAACTTAATTGATTATTTATTTACAATCTACCTTTAAATTTTAAATTATTTAGATTAGATTAAAATAGAGATTATTTATGAAATTAACTGATTATTTTTTACCTCTTAAGAAAAATAAACCAAAAGAAGCTGAAATAACTTCTCACATTCTAATGCTAAGAACTGGAATGTGCCAACAATCTTCTTCAGGAATTTATTCTTGGCTTCCTCTTGGAAAAAAAGTTTTAGATAAAATAGAGAAGATTACAAAAGAAGAAATGAATGCTTCTGGAGCAATAGAAATTTTGATGCCAACAATTCAACCTGCTGAACTATGGGTCGAATCAAATAGATATCAAGATTATGGTAAAGAAATGTTAAGAATTAAAGATAGGTCTGGAAAAGATTTACTATATGGGCCTACTAATGAAGAATTGATTACGGACATTTTTAGAAATAATGTTCAAAGTTATAAGAATCTTCCATTGAATTTATATCATGTTCAATGGAAATTCAGGGACGAAGTCAGACCAAGATTTGGTGTTATGAGAGGCCGTGAATTTTTAATGAAAGATGCCTACTCATTTGATACGAGTCAAGAAAATGCAAAAATATCTTATAACAAAATGTTTGTAGCTTACATGAAATTATTTAAAAAAATGGGTCTCAGTCCAATTGCAATGAAAGCAGAAACTGGACCTATTGGCGGAGATTTAAGTCACGAGTTTATTATTATTTCAAAAACTGGTGAAAGTGATGTTTTTTTTGATAGTAGTTTACTAGACATGCAAAAACTGTTTGATGAAATTGACTATAATGATAATTTGCAAGAATGTATCAACAAATATACGTCTTTTTATGCCGCTACTAATGAAATGCATAATCCTAAAGAAATACAAAATTTATTTGGGAATTTAATTAAAACAAAAGGGATTGAAGTAGGGCATATTTTTCATTTTGGCCAAAAATATTCAAACCCAATGAATGCAACTATTACTAATGAAAAAGGACAAAACTTACCTGTCTTCATGGGTTCTTATGGTGTAGGAGTTTCAAGATTAGTTGGAGGGATAATAGAAGCTAATCACGATGAAAATGGAATTATTTGGCCTAAAGAGGTTTCTCCTTTTATGTGTAGTTTAATAAATTTAAATTCTGATAGTGTGGAATGTCTAAAACTTTCTAATAAAATTTATAATTATTGTAGTGAAAGAATGATAGATGTTTTGTTTGATGATACTAAAGAAAGCATTGGTTCTAAGTTAGCAACAGCTGATTTAGTAGGCTTCCCTTATCAAGTTATAATTGGGCCAAAGGGGATAAAAAATAATAGTTTTGAAATCAAAACTAGAAAAACAAGTGAAATAATAAAACTAAGTTTAAATGAAATTTTAAATTTTATTAATGAAAATATGGTTTAATATTCATGTTATTTAAATCTTTTGAATTATATTTAGCTTTTAGATATTTAAGGTCAAAAAAAACTGAAGGTTTCATATCTTTATCTACTTGGTTTTCATTTATTGGGATTGCTCTAGGTGTGGCAACATTGATAATCGTAATGTCTGTGATGAATGGTTTTCGAGAAGAATTGGTTAACAGAATACTTGGAATAAATGGTCATTTAGTAGTTTATGCTAATAATGGAACACAAATAGCTGATTATAACGATATTTCTAAGAAAGTGAGTGATGATAATAATGTTTTCTCTGTCATACCTCAAATAGACGGTCAAGGGCTAGCAAGGTCAAAAGATTACGTAAGTGGTGTAATGATAAAAGGTATAAGATGGACAGACCTTCCAGCAAAAAAATTATTATGGGATAATTTAAATAAATTAACAAAAGAAAATTTTAAAATAAAAAATGAAATAATTGTAGGTTCAAGATTAGCTAAAAGATTAAATGTTACTATTGGTGATAAAATAACAATTGTTTCAGCTAATGGTATCAAAACAGCTTTAGGAATCATTCCTCAAAAACAAATTTTTAAAATTGGAGGTTTGTTCAATGTAGGCATGTATGAATATGATAATAATTTTATTTTTATGCCATGGAAATCTGCACAAAATTTTTTACAATTAGGAGATGTTGCAAATAACATTGAAATTTTTCTTAAAGATTACAAATTTTCAGATGCCTCATATTTAAATATAAAAAAAGTCTTAAATAGTAGCTTTGAAATTATAGATTGGAAAAAACAAAATAATACATTTATTAATGCTCTAAATGTTGAAAAAAATGTGATGTTTTTAATTTTGACTTTAATAATTTTAGTTGCTGCCTTTAACATTATATCTTCTATGATTATGCTTGTTAATGCCAAATCAGGGGATATTGCCTTACTTAGAACGATTGGTTCATCAAGGAAAGCTATAATAAAAATATTCTTGTTAATTGGTACATCTATTGGCCTATTGGGTACGACTTTTGGTGCAATACTTGGTATTTTTTTAAGCGCTAATATTGAATATTTGAGAAAATTTTTATCAATAATTCTAAACCAAGAACTTTTTTCACCTGAAGTATACTTTCTAACGGATTTACCTTCAAAAATTGATTTTACTGAGGTTTTTTATATAATTTTTACTTCTATATCTTTATCTGTTTTAGCAAGTGTTTTTCCATCTTGGAAAGCTGCTAAAATATTGCCAGCTGAAGTTTTAAGATATGAATAAAGTACTTTCAAATTATTTAGAATTATTTGATGTATGTTATCATTATAAAAACAAACTTGAAAACGTTGAAATATTTAAAAATTTAAATTTAACTATTTATCCTGGAGAAATGGTGGCTTTATTAGGCCCAAGTGGATCAGGGAAGTCAACACTTTTAAATTGTATTGGATTATTAGATAAATTTGTTTCAGGTAGGTATAAAATTTTAAATAAAGAATATTCTTTTTTGACTGAAAGTGAAATTACAAATATTCGGCTAAATGACATTGGCTTTGTATTTCAAAATCACAGACTTTTTCCAGAATTTTCTGCGCTTGAAAATATTATAATTCCATCTTTAATACAGAAAATACCTTTTGATGAAGCAAAAAAAAAGGCTACACAAATTTTAACTTACTTAAATCTTGAACATAGAATTAATCATAGACCAGCTAAATTGTCGGGTGGTGAGTCTCAAAGAGTTGCTATTGGGAGAGCTTTATCAAATAATCCTAAATTTATATTGGCTGATGAACCAACTGGAAACTTGGATAAAGATAATACGTTGTTAATTTTCAATATTTTAAAAAAAATTACTTTAGATACAGAAAAAAGCTGTATTGTAGCAACCCATAATAATTTTTTAGCTGAAAAGATGGATAGAATTTTTTTAATTGAAAACCAAAATATTAAAATTTTAAAATAATTTTTTATGCATACTCAAAACTTTATCAACTTAAGAACTCATACAAATTTTTCGTTAGCTGAAGGTATGTTAACTACAAATTACATTGCAGATTTTTGTGTCAGTGATAGGCAACCTGCATGCGCTATTACAGATACATCTAATCTTTTTGGTGCATTTGAGTTTTCCGAAAAGCTTTTTTATTCAGGTGTCCAACCTATAATTGGAATGCAGGTAAACGTATACGACAAATATTTTGATAGCAAATATTTTGAATTAGTTTTGTTAGCAAAATCTGAAGAAGGTTATAAAAATTTAGTTATAATTGCTAACAAAGTTAATAATAACATCAATTTAAATGTCTACAAAAAAATTAATATTGATTTTTTTAATTAAACATAGATTTGGCTTAATTATTTTAAGTGGTGGGTATCAAAATGGATATATTGGAAACCCAGCATTATTAGGAGATAAAAAAATATGTTTTGATCGTGCTAAAAACCTTAAATCTTTTTTTGGTAATGACTTTTACATTGAGTTACAACGCTCTGACATAAAAAAAACAATTACAGCTGAAAATGTACTTTTATCTTTATCATTAGAGCTAGAAATACCTATTGTGGCGACAAACGATTCTTATTTTAAGGATAAAAATCATTTTGAAGCTTTTGAAATGTTATCATTGATAGAGAAAAGCAAAACAATTTCTTCAAAAAAGCAAAGTGTATTTTCTAATGAAAACTATTTTAAAACTAAATCTGAAATGATGTCTTTGTTTGAAGATTTGCCAGAAGCACTTCAAAATACAATTATCATTGCTCAAAAATGTTCTTTTTGCTTAAAGCCCAAAGAATTATCTTTGCCAAAGTTTGTGAGTTCAGAATTAAATGACGAGTTTACTATTTTAAAACAAATATCGGAGTCTGGTTTACAAAAAAGATTAAAAGAAAGTAAAATTTATCAAGATGTAGATAAAATTCAAATATATAAAAATCGTCTTCATCAAGAATTAGATGTTATTAAAAAAATGGGTTTTTCTGGATATTTTTTAATTGTGTCTGATTTTGTAAGATGGTCAAAAGATAATAATATTCCAGTTGGCCCCGGAAGAGGTTCTGGTGCAGGCTCAATTGTAGCTTGGTGTATTCAAATAACGGAATTGGACCCCATAAAATGGGGTTTGTTATTTGAAAGATTTTTAAACCCTGAAAGAGTTTCTATGCCTGATTTTGATATTGATTTTTGTCAGGATCGCAGAGAAGAAGTGATAAATTATATAAAAAATCGATATGGGCATGAAAATGTAGCACAGATTATTACATTTGGAAGTTTACAGGCAAGGGCTGCAATTAGAGATGTAGGAAGAGTTTTAGAGATGCCATATGGTCAAGTTGATCAAATAGCTAAACTCATTCCAGCGACCCCAGCTAATCCAGTAACATTGTCAAAAGCCCTTGAAACTCAAGAAGAGTTGTTAAAATCAAAACAAGAAAATGAGGAAGTGTCAAAATTAATCGATCTTTCTCTGGCAATTGAAGGCTTGAACAGACATGTTTCAACTCATCCAGCTGGAATTGTAATTGCTGAAAAAAAACTTAATAACATAATTCCACTTTATAGTGAAAAAGAAGGTGAGATACCAGCAACACAATTTAACCTCAAATACATTGAAAAAGCTGGTTTAGTTAAATTTGATATTCTTGGGTTAAAAACATTAACTATTATTTCTCTAGCCGAAAAATTAATAAAAAAAAATAATAAAAATTTTAATATCTCAAAAATAAATTTAGATGATAAAAAAGTATATTCTATGTTGTCAGAAGGACAAACTATTGGAGTTTTTCAACTAGAGTCAAAAGGAATGCAAAGTGCTCTTAGAGGACTTAAGCCAGACAGATTTGAAGATATTATTGCTGTTGTAGCATTATATAGGCCAGGTCCAATGGAAAATATTCCAAATTATATAAATAGAAAACACGGGGCTGAAAAAATTGAATACATGCATGAACGTTTGACAGACATATTATCAGAAACATATGGAATTTTTATTTATCAAGAACAAGTGATGCAAGCAGCTCAAGTCTTAGCTGATTATAGTTTAGCGGCAGCAGATATCCTTAGAAGAGCTATGGGCAAAAAAGATAAAAAAGAAATGGATATGCAAAAAGAAAAGTTTATTGATGGTGCAAAAAAAATTGATATTAAAAGATCTAAAGCAGAAGAAATTTTTGATCAAATTTCTGCTTTCGCAGGCTATGGTTTTAATAAATCTCACGCAGCTGCTTATGCTGTTATAGCTTATCAATGTGCTTGGTTAAAAGCGCACTATCCACATGAATTTTTTGCTTCATTAATGACTTATGATTCAGATAATGTAGAAAAACTATCAATTTTTGTAAATGAATTAAATAGAATGAAGATCCAAATTCTTCCTCCAAACATAAATTTAAGCTATGATCAATTTTCTGTTGAAAAATCAAATAATGTGAATTGTATAAGATATAGTCTGTCATCTCTTAAAAATGTTGGAAATGAAGCAGTAAAAAAAATGATTTCTATTAGAGATAAACTTGGAAAGTTCAAAAGTTTTGATCATTTTGTTGACATAGTGCCGCAAAATATATTTGGAAAAAGAGGATTAGAAAGTTTAACTATTTCAGGAGCTTTTGATGATTTAAATATTTCTAGAAATAGATTATTTAATTCAATTTCTAATATACTAACCTTTTCACAAAGAGTTGAAAATGACAAACTAAATAATCAAAATAATTTATTTAATAATATTAATGACTTATCATTAACTAAATCATTAAAACAAGTTCCAGATTTTTCAATTTTCGAAGATGAAGAAAATGAATTAATTTCCTTTGGTTTTTACTTAAAACAACATCCAATAAGTAAAATTGACTCAGTTTATAATAAGTTTGAATTTAAAAACTCGTTGTTTTTTAATAACTATTCTGATTCATTGAGCACATCTAAAATTTATAAATTTATTGGAATTGTAAAAAATATTTTTAAAAGAAAATCACAGAATGGTAATCTATATGGAGTAATTGAAGTATCTGATGCTATAGGAATATTTGAAATTTTTGTAGATATTAAAGATGTCTATTTCATAGAGGAGCATTTTAGTAAAAGTCAAATTTTTATTTTTAACCTTGAAATAAGGTCAGATAGAAACTCAGGTGTCCGAATAATTTGTCAAAGCGTACATAAGCTTTTTGAATACATATCTAAAAATATTAAATCTATAGATTTTTTAATGTTTGATAAAAATTGTTTAAAAAGGCTTAAAGACCAAATTAAAAATAGTGATTATGGTTCAACAAATATTAATGTTGTTTTAAAAACAAAAAGTAATAGAGTTAAGATCGTTTTGAATGAAAATATAAAAATTAATGATTTATTTATTAATAATATTTCAAAGATCCCGTATCTAAAAAAAATTATACTTAAATAAATTGTTGATAATTTATTAAAAATAAATTATTAGAGAATAAATTGTGTAATACTTTGGTTTCGAAACCATCCGGTGCTTATTAAAAAGTATTGCTTAACATTAACCGGTAAAGGAAAAAAATGTCTATACCTACATTTACTATGAGACAGCTTCTAGAGGCTGGAATACACTTTGGTCATCATACAAGAAGATGGAATCCAAAAATGGAAGAATTTATTTTTGGAGATAGAAATAAGATACATATAATTAATTTAGAAAAAACAGTTCCAATGCTTTATAATGCATTAGAAATTATTCATGAGATTGCCAAAAAAGGAGGGAAGATATTATTTGTTGGAACAAAAAGATCTGCTTCAGAAATAATAGCTTCATCAGCAATAAACTGCGGGCAATTTTATGTGAATCACAGATGGCTTGGTGGCATGCTGACAAATTGGGAAACTGTGTCAAAATCTATAAAAAGACTTAAAGATTTAGAAAGTAAAATTGAATCAGGTGAAGTTAATAGTTTAACAAAAAAAGAAAGATTAAATATTGAAAGATCTAAAGAAAAATTAGAACTAAATTTAGGTGGCATAAAAAATATGCCTAATCTACCGGATGCAATCTTTGTAATTGACATTAATAAAGAATCTATAGCTGTACAAGAAGCAAAAAAATTAAATATACCAGTAATTGCAATTTGTGATACTAATACTGATCCTACTTATATTGACTATCCTGTACCTGGAAATGATGATGCTGTGAGGTCAATTTCTTTATATTGCGATCTTATTGGATCTGCAATTCTTAGTGGAATGGAAGAAAATCTTGCAGAGACAGGGGTTGATATTGGTAACTCTGAAGTTAATGTTGATGAAGATATTCCAAATGATAAAGAAATAGAAGCAATTCAAGATAATGATGAAAAAGATACTGTTGAAAACAATGATAATAAAAATCTCAATAAGGATTTAGAAAATAACTCTGATCCGAGTTAATACTATTTAATGGAGTAGGTGCTAAGATGAGTTTAAACGCTAAGTTAATTAAAGAATTAAGAGAGAAATCTGGGGCTGGGATAGTAGATTGCAAAAATGCTTTATTGGAAAATGACAATGATGTTAACAAGTCTATTGATTGGCTTAGAAAAAAAGGATTATCTGTTGCCGCAAAAAAAAGTGGAAGAGTTGCTGCTGAAGGTTTAGTAGGTGTTCATGTTTCTGATAATGAAGCATGTTTAATAGAAATTAATTCAGAAACCGATTTTGTTTCTAGAAATAAACAATTTCAAAATTTTGTAAGTGATTGTGCTCGAATTGCTCTAACTACTGATGGAAGTATTGGAAGTTTACTCAAAGCTAATTTTATCAATACCGCTAATACTGTTCAAGATGAATTGACTAAAAATGTTGCTACTATTGGAGAAAACTTAAACATAAGGAAAATTGAAAAACTTACTTTGGATGGGCCTGGATTAATTATATCTTATGTTCATAACTCTGTTTCTCATAATTTAGGAAAAATAGCAGTGATTTTATCGTTAAAATCAAACGCTGACCAAAATAGTTTAGAGAAGATCGGAAAAAAAATCGCAATGCATATAGCTGCTACAAATCCAATTTCTTTAAACATTGATACTTTAGATCCTCAAATTGTTGATAAAGAAAAGCAAGTTTTAATTGAACAAGCAATTTTATCTGGAAAACCAAAAGACATTGCAGAAAAAATGGTTGAAGGAAGGATTAGAAAATTTTGTGAAGACGTTGTTTTATTAGAACAAACTTTTGTTATTGATGGAAAAAGTAAAATTAAAGATGTATTGAAACAAAATTCAAATGAATTAGGAGCTGATATTTCAATTGACTCTTTCAAAATTTTAATTCTAGGACAAGGTATTGAAGTTGAAGAAAAAGATTTTGCTGCCGAAGTTGCGGCTACCGCAAATAATTAGAAAGCTAATTCATGAAAAGTTTATATTGGAAAAGGATTTTGTTAAAATTATCAGGTGAAGCCCTCATGGGTAACAATGATTTTGGAATTTGTCCAGATATGCTTAACTCAGTGTCTAATGAAATTAAAGACGTGGTTAATCTTGGTACAGAACTTTGTCTAGTTATTGGTGGAGGAAACATTTATAGAGGAATAACAGGTGTTTCACAGGGGATGGACAGAACAACTGGTGATAATATGGGAATGTTAGCTACTGTCATGAATTCTTTAGCACTCCAAAATGCTTTGGAAAAACATGGAATACCTACAAGAGTACAATCAGCTTTACCTATATCAGCAGTTTGTGAACCATATATCAGAAGAAAAGCGTATAGGCATTTAGAAAAAAATAGAGTAGTAATTTTTGCAGCAGGGACTGGAAACCCTTATTTTACAACAGACACAGCAGCTGCATTAAGAGCGTCAGAAATGAATTGTAATGTGTTGATAAAGTCAACATTAGTTGATGGTATTTATTCTGCTGACCCTAAAACTGATAATAAAGCACAAAGGTACAACTCATTAACATATATGGATGTCTTGTCAAAAGATTTAAAAGTGATAGATGCATCAGCGGTATCACTTGCAAGAGAAAACAAAATTCCAATAATTATTAGCTCAATTTTTGAAAATGGCAACCTTTTGAAAATTTGCAAAAGTAATGAGGGTGTTTTCACAATTGTAAATTAAAGTAGGATTATAAAATGAACGAATTCAATGTAAATTTAATTAATCAAAAAATGGATAAAGCTATTATATCTTATCAAAACGACTTAAATGGTATAAGAGCAGGACGAGCTTCAATTAACATGTTAGACACTATTAAAGTTGAAGTTTATGGTAACAAAACTTCTCTAAATCAATTAGGAAATATAAGTATTCCTGAAGCAAGATTAATAACTATTTCAATTTGGGATACAAATAATGTTTCTACGGTGGAAAAAGCTATTAGAGAAAGTAATTTAGGTCTTAATCCAATGACAGAAGGTAATTTAATAAGAATACCAATTCCACCATTATCAGAAGAAAGAAGAAAAGAATTATTAAAAGTTGCAGCTCAAATTTCTGAAAACTCTAAGATTTCAATTAGAAATATCAGAAGAGACATTATAGAGGATATCAGAAAAAGTCATAAAAATAATGAAATTAGTGACGATGAAAAACATAAAAATGAAAACGTTGTTCAAAAAATTACTGATGATTACATTAATAACATTGATAAAATATTCCAAAAAAAACATTCTGAAATTTTAGATACTAACTAAATGAAGCCAAAACATATTGCAATTATTATGGATGGAAATAGAAGGTGGGCTAAATCCAATAATTTCTCTATCTTAGAAGCTTATGAAAAAGGTTTAGAGACCTTGAATAATACAATACAAAATTGTATTAAATTAAAAATTAATTATTTAACTGTTTTTGGATTTTCTACAGAAAATTGGAATAGATCAAAAAAAGAGATTTCTTATTTAATGAAATTATTTGATAAATTTTTAGATAAAGCAATTTTAGAAGCCGAATGTAAAGAAATTTGCATCAAATTTATAGGAGATCTTGATGTTTTTGGTAAACCAATAAGAGAGAAAGCTTCTTTATTAACTAATATAACTAAAAAAAAAAAAAAGCTTACGTTAACAATTGCAGTTAATTACGGTGGTCAACAGGAAATTTTAATTGCCGTAAAAAAATTTGTAACAGATTTCTTAAAAACAAATGTAAAAAGTTTGAAAAATCTAAAAGATTTTGAAAAATATTTATTCAATTATAATTTTCCAAATATTGATCTTTTAATAAGAACTGGTGGTGAAAAAAGATTGTCAAACTTTATGCTTTGGCATTTGGCTTATACAGAATTAATCTTTTTAAATCAAATGTGGCCAGATTTTAACTTTAATCTATTAGATGGTTCTGTAAATGAGTTTGTATCGAGAAAAAGAAAATTTGGTGGAATGTGAGAGTTAATTTACAAAATGAGTTTTTTAAACGATTAATAACTTCATCAATTTTAATAATTCTATTAATAGGTATTTTTTTTGTTGGAAATATTGGTGTTTATTTAATGATTATAGTTTTGAGCTTTTTTTCTTTTTCAGAAATTTTTAATTTGAAAAATAGTAATTCAAAGTTATCTCATTTTATCCCTATTTTTATTATTTCGTATTTTGTTA
>CACMRG010000021.1 GCA_902616005.1 uncultured SAR116 cluster alpha proteobacterium | reverse complement strand
TACTTCTTAAACAATGGAAAGTTTATTGAAACTGCAGTCAAAATTTCCTTCAATGAAGCTGATTTTAAAATATTTATTGATGAAACTAACAACGGAAAATATTTGTTTGAAGAAAAAAAGATTTTGCTTATTGATGATTTAAAGTTTAGACAAAGAAGTCATAAAAAAGAATTAAGTAGAGATTCATTAGATTTAATTTCAAATTATAAAGGCAAAACCCAATTTGTTCACAAATGTGAACTATCAAGTTTACAAAATTTTAAAAAAAAATATTCTGAATTAATTAAGAGTATAACTGACATCTATAAAACTAACTATGAAAATAACAAAATGTAAATGAATTTGGTTTAGTTAAATCTTAATTAAATTAATTAATCTTTTATATATCTATTTTTTTTTAAACCAATCAGATTGAAAATCTTGTTCTTTCTTTACATCTTCTAACGTTTGTAAAACATCTTCCGACAGAGGCTGACACGCTAGATTTTTTAAATCTTCATATACTTCTTGTTTTTTTAAACACCATCCTTCTTTATAATGAACAAACTTAAATTTTTTGTAAATTTTTAAAAATGAATAAAAATTTTTAATTGTATCTTCTTCAGTAAGAAAACGAGGCATTTTAGAAAAAAAAGGGTTGCTAAATAGAGTTGAAAAATTTCTTGGAGTATTTTTATTAACAAAATAAAACTTATAATATGAAAATTGAGATAATATTATATTAGAATTTTGATTTATTTCTTCACTTACGCAAAATTCTACTATCCTTTTTACGCCCTCATAGATATTTACATTTTCTACATCTTCATAAATATTTCTTATACCTTCAGTATATTTTTTAGATATAAACTCCAATCCAACTTCAAGTTCGATAAAATCGATTGAGGCTTCTGCAATAATGCAATCAATAATCCATGTTGGACAATACTTAGCCATATTATAAATTATCAAATAAACTATATTTAAGCAAAATCATTATAGTATTATTTAATTATCTAATTTATTTATGCTTAATCTATTAATTAATAGAAAAACAGAACTAATAAACAAACAAAACTCTATTCCACCGAATGTATATGATAATCCAGAAAATAAAGTACCAATTAATCTTCCTGCAGCATTCGCCATATAATAAAAGCCAACATCTAAAGTGACTCTTTTTTTATTTGTAAATTTTAAAATTAAAAAGGAATGAAGAGATGAATTCATTGCAAAGAAAAAACAAAAAACTAATAGAATTATAATCGTAATAATTAAATTAAAATTTTCATCATATGGATTTAACTTAAGTAAAAAGAATAAAATTATCGGAATTGGAAATAAATATAAACTCAAGTTTTTGGCTACTTGCACTGAAGAATTTTTTGAAATTTGATTTTTAATCAATTTTGGTGTTAGGGTTTGAATAATACCATAGATTATTATCCAAAATGCTAAAAATGATCCGATAATAAAAAAAGCTTTTTTATTACCACTCACTGAACCATCAGATAAAATTGAGTAAAAAAATAGTGGTAGCCCTACTACAAACCATACATCACGAGCGCCAAATAGAAATACTCTACTCAAACTTAAGAAATTAATATTTTTATTTTTAGAAAAGACCTCTGAAAACTTTACTTTTTTATCTATAGTCCCCAAATTTTTGGGTATTGTAATATAAGATATTAAAAGTACTAAAAATAAGATAATACTCATAATTAAAAGGGAAGTTTGAAAATCAAATAGGTATAGTAAAAATCCACCAATAAAAAAACCTAACCCTTTAACTGTATTTTTTGAACCAGTTAAAAAGCTAACCCATTTAAATAGTTTGGTATTTTTTTCTGGTGCCAGTAATTTCACAGCACTTTTAGAACTCATTTTTGTCAAGTCTTTTGAGACACCAGATAAACCTTGGACAAACATAACAAAAACAACAGAGGCTAAAATAGTCCAATTTTCATTTACCTGAGTTAACAATAATAAAGAAATTATTTGTAAAATTAATCCTGAAAAAAGTGTAATATTTAAACCAAATTTTGATGCAAGCCATCCTGCTGAAAGATTGGTTATAATACCAGCAAATTCATATAATAAGAAAAGATAAGCTAGTTGTATTGGGTTAAAACCTAAAACATGAAAATGTAATAATACCAGCATTCTTAATGCCCCATCAGTCAACATAAAAGACCAATAGGATATTGTTACTAGTAAATATGAAAAAATATTTTTGTCTTTGAAGTTAATTGAGCTTAACAAATTGATTTCCCAACCATACTTGCGATATCAGCTAATCTATTTACATAGCCCCATTCATTATCATACCAAGCATAAACTTTAACATGAGTTTCATTAACTACCATTGTTGAATCTGCATCAATTATTGTACTTCTTGGATCATTTAAATAATCAGATGAAACTAATAATTTTTCTTCATACCCAAGTATGTTTTTTAATTTATTTTTTGATGCTTCTTTTAAAAGTTCATTAACTTCTTCTTTAGAAGTGTTTTGTTTAACTTCAAAAACACAGTCTGTTAAAGAGGCATTAATGACAGGTACTCTGATAGCATGCCCATTTAATTTACCTTTTAATTCAGGGTAGATCAGATTAATTGCCTTAGCAGAACCTGTAGTTGTTGGAATAAGATTTGTCATTGATGCTCTTGATCTTCTAAGATCTGAAGAGGGCTTATCAATTATTGTTTGACTATTTGTGATGTTATGAATTGTTGTTATTGATCCATGATTAATTTTGAGATTATCATGAATAACTTTTACAATAGGAGCTATGCAATTTGTTGTGCAACTTGCTCCTGTTATGATGTTATATTCATTTTCATTATATAAATGGTGATTTACGCCATACACTAAATTTAAAATTTTAGGATCATCTATTGGAGCAGAAACAATTACCTTTTTAACGCCATTTTTTATGTAATTACTTAAGTATTCAAAATTTTTATTTTTTCCGGTACAATCAATTAAAATATCAATATCCGATAGTTGAACATCATTTAAATTTTCATAGTTTGAAAATTTAATAATACTATTATTTATGTTTAAATCATTTTTATTGAGGAATATATCTTTATCCCATTTACCATGAATAGAATCATGAATTAATAATTCAGAATTAATCTCTAAATTACCATTTATCTCATTAACCAATTTAATAGATAGGCCTTTATCAAATAAAGCACGAAAAAGTAATTTACCTATTCTACCTAAGCCATTTATTGCAAAGTTAACGTTTTTCATGAGGTTATTTATCAGACAAATATTACATATTTATTAAATTCTTAAATTTAATCCCAATTAGGAGTTCTTTTTTCTAAAAATGCTTTTAACCCTTCTTGAGCATCTGGAGTAACAGTAGCATTACAAAAGTCTTCAACAGCATTAGCAACACTTCTTCTATAATCAAAATCATTTGCTCTCATAAAAGCAGCTCTACTTAATCTCATAGAATTAGCTGATTTTTGAGAAAATGTTAATGCCAATTTTTCTGCTTCTTCATTTAATTTTGATTTAACAAAAATATTATTAATCAGCCCCATTGAATATGCTTCTTTAGTTCCGAATGTTTGGCCACTAAAAAGTAATTCAAATGCTTTATACCTGCCTATAATTTTAGGCAAATGAATAAAATGTATAGCAGGTGGAAGCCCTAAATTTATCTCTGGGTAGCCAAAAGATGCATCCTCTGAGGCTAAAATAACATCACAAGAAATAGCTAAAGTCATTCCACCTCCTCTAGCAGAACCGTTTACGACAGCTATTGTCGGCTTTCCCATATTATATTGTATATCCCAAAGTTTGACGTAGAGTCTTTCTAGAAATTCTCTTACTTTTAAAATTGGTTTATCAATTAGAATATCAAGATCTAAACCAGCGCAGAATATTTTCTCAAGATTACTTTTAATTAAGACTGCTCTTACAGTCCCATCATTTTTTGCTAATTCTAAAGAGCTTAATATTTCATCGAGAAGTTGAATGTTAAATGCATTTAATGGTGGTCGATTTATAATTATTTCTGCAATTTGAGAGTTAATTTGATAGTTTAAAAATTTAAATTTTTGCAATTTAATATCCAGATTATTTTTAACTATATACTATAATTTAAACAAAGGGTTTTATCCAATTTTGTAACAAAAATGTAATATTATTTTAATATACTTGCAATGCGAATCAGTCATGAAGAATTAAATTTATATGGAGTATTTATGTTAAAAAAAATAATCATTGCTGTTTTTGCACTTGCTTTGAGTGCGACAGCTTCGAATGCAAGAGAGCATATTAGCATTGCTGGTTCATCTACAGTGCTGCCTTTTGCGACCATTATTGCTGAAACTTTTGGAAAAGATCCATCAATCAAAACACCAGTTGTGGAATCAGGTGGTTCTTCAGTTGGTAAAAAAGGTGTTTGTGAAGGTATTGGTACTAAATTTATCGATATTGGAAATGCATCATCCAGAATGAAGGCAAAAGAATTAGCTTTTTGCGATAAAAATAAAGTTAAGCTAACTGAAATTAAAGTTGGATATGATGGAATTGTTGTTGCTAATTCTAAAAAAGGGAAGTTATTAGAAATATCTAAAGCTGACCTTGGAAAAGCGTTAACAGCTAAAATTCCAATGAACGGTAAATGGGTTGATAATCCATATAAAAAATGGAGTGATATTAATCCTTCATTACCAGACATTGAAATAAGAGTTTATGGTCCACCAACAACTTCTGGTACAAGGGCTTCTTATGCAGAAATGGTGAACCAAAAAGGTTATTGTGCAAAAGACAAAGATGCTAAAGCTGCATCAAAAGCAAGAGGGGATAAAAAAGGAAAAAAGTGTAGGGCTATGAGAACTGACGGTGCTTTTATTGAAGCTGGTGAGCAAGATAATTTAATAGTACAAAAACTTCAAGAAGATCCAAACGCTTATGGTATCTTTGGTTTTTCATATCTAGATCAAAATTCTGACACACTCCAAGGTGCAATAATCAGTAAGACAGCTCCAACTTTCGAAAATATCGCAGGTAATAACTACTCTGTATCAAGAGCTCTTTACTTTTATGTTAAACATCAACACATAGGAGTTATTAAGGGTATTGATAAATATATGGATAAATGGGTAGCTAATTGGGGTAATGATGGCATTTTGGCTGATGCTGGCATGATACCAATGCCTACTGCAGAAAGAGCAAAGTATGCAAAGGCAATGAAAGAACTTCCTGTTTTAACTGCAGATATGTTAAAAAAATAAGCTTATAAACTTGTGAGACTACCATGTCTATGGTAGTCTCATCTCATTTAAGAGGGGTAAATAAGTGAACGAATATACATTGCTTATACTACTTCTTCTTATATCATTACTCTGGTTTTATTTTGGAAATAAAATCGCTTTGTCTCTAAAAAACAAACAATTAAAACTAAATTCTTTACCTCATTATTATGGTATGTATGTAGCTCTATATTCAATTATACCTTCACTTTTTTCATATCTACTAATATTGGTATTTGATGGGATCTTATTTTCTAATTTAATTATGGAATTCGTTCCAAAAGAAATTTTGAATTCTCCTGATTTTAATAAAATAATTGTACTTGCGCAGATTGATAATGCAGTTAGAGGTATTTACTTTGGAGAACAACCTGATTGGGTTACTGTAGCTTCAAATCAAATGATTGAATGGAATAATCAATCTTTAATTTTAAATTTTTTCTGTTCAATTTCTTTAGCTTTAGGAATTGGATATTTGGGTTTTAAAAACATACACCAAGAATTTAGGTCAAGAAATTCTGTTGAAAAAATTATTATTTCTCTTTTAGGACTTAGTTCAATCATAGCAATTTTAACAACAATAGGAATTGTATTTTCTGTAATTTTTGAGTCTTTACGTTTTTTTGCAATTATACCTGCGTCAGAATTTCTATTTGGATTAACATGGAATCCACAATTTGAAGGAGCTGAACGAGCAGGTTCTGGACAAGAAGGTTTGGCTACATATGGTTCAGTTCCACTGTTTGTAGGGACTTTTTTAATATCTCTAATAGCTCTATGTGTTTCAGTTCCAATTGGATTATTTAGCGCTGTTTATTTGTCTGAATATGCAAATAAAAAAGAACGATCAATTTTTAAACCTTTACTTGAAATTTTAGCTGGTATACCGACTGTAGTTTACGGTTTTTTTGCTGCATTAACTGTTGCTCCATTGATGAGAAATGGTGGCTCTCTTATAGGTTTAGATGTAGCTTCTGAATCAGCTTTAGCTGCAGGATTTGTTATGGGAATAATGATTATTCCCTTTATATCCTCGTTGTCTGATGATGTAATTAACGCTGTGCCCCAGTCTCTTAGGGATGCTGGATATGGTTTAGGTTCTACAAAGAATGAAGTTATTACAAATGTTATTATTCCTGCAGCACTTCCGGGAATTATTGCAAGTATTATCTTAGCAGTCTCAAGAGCAATTGGAGAAACCATGATTGTTGTAATGGCAGCTGGCCTTGCAGCTAATTTATCATTTAACCCTCTTGATGCAGTGACTACCGTTACAGCTCAAATTGTTACAATTTTAGTTGGTGACCAAGAGTTTGAATCTGCAAAGACTTTATCAGCATTTGCATTGGCGTTAACTCTGATTGTAATAACACTAATTTTAAATTTTTACGCGTTACATGTAGTTAAAAAATATCGAGAACAGTATGAATAAAAATAACTCAAAAATGCTAACAGCAGATGAAGCGAGCAAGATCGTCGCATCATCAGTTATAAGACGAAGAAAAAAAAATGCTAGATTGAAAACATATGGTAGAATTGCGATAGGATTAGCAGTAAGTTTTTTAATTTTTTTATTTGTTTCAATATTTTCTAAGGGAATTCCTGGCTTTTTTCAATATTATGTTACTTTGGATGTGTTCTTAGATAGAGATAGACTTGATCCAAAAGGAGATCTTTCTCCAGAATCTCTTTACAATGGTGATGCTCGGTCAATAGTTCTTGAATCACTTTATAAAGTCATAAAGCCTAAAGGTAGAAAAGAGAAAAAAGCTGCAAAAAAAATTATATCGTCTAACGCTGATGTAAGAATATCTAAAATGGTTTTAGATGATCCAAATATTCTAGGTAAAATCATTCCAATAACTTTTGCTGTTGATGATGATATAGATAGTTTTTTAAGAGGATATATTAAAAGAGAAACACCATCTTCAGAGAGACGTATTAATGATAAAGTAATAAAATTTGTTGATAAATTATCTGCTGAAAATAAAATTTCCTACAAGTTTAGTGATTATATCTTGACAGGAAGTGCGTCAAGATCTCCAGAAATAGCAGGAATAAAAGGTGCTTTTATTGGTTCAATGTTAACTCTAGCGGTTTGCTTTATCATCGCGTTTCCTTTAGGAGTTGCAACTGCTGTTTATTTAGAGGAATTTGCTCCAAAAAATAAGATAACTGAAATTATTGAGGTTAATATTAACAATTTAGCTGCAGTCCCTTCAGTTGTCTTTGGCATCTTAGGTTTAGCTATATTTATAGGTATATTTGGAATGCCAAGATCTATCCCGTTGCTAGGTGGTATGGTTCTAGCTTTGATGACATTACCAACTATAATCATATCTTCCAGGGCTGCAATTAGGGCAGTTCCTCCTAGTATAAAAGATGCTGCTTATGGAATAGGAGCATCTAAGCTACAAACTATTTTTCATCATGTTTTACCCTTAGCTATGCCAGGAATGCTTACAGGAACGATAATTGGTATGGCACAAGCATTAGGTGAAACAGCTCCATTGTTAATGATTGGAATGGTTGCATTTATTGTTGATATACCAGGAGGTGTTACAGATCCAGGTACAGTTCTTCCTGTACAAATTTTTATGTGGGCTGATTTTGCAGAGAGAATGTTTATTCAAAAAACTAGTTCAGCTATTATTGTTTTATTAGTTTTTCTAATTTTAATGAATGCAGCTGCTGTAATTCTTAGAAAAAAACTAGAAAGAAGGTGGTAGGAAGTAATGGTTAGTAATTCAAATATAAATAATGTGAAAACAAAAACTATTGGAGAAATTTTTTCTAAAGACCCAAAAATTATTTGTAGAAATGTGGATGTTTTTTATGGTGAGAAACAAGCTATTAAAGATGTTTCAATAGATATAGCATCAAGAGAAATCATCTCATTCATTGGACCATCAGGGTGCGGCAAATCAACTTTCTTAAGGTGTCTAAATAGAATGAATGACACAATAGATACTTGTAAAGTAAAAGGGAGTATTTCACTTGATAAAGAAGATATATATGATGAAAAAATTGACGTTGTAACCTTAAGAGCAAAAATAGGGATGGTTTTTCAAAAACCCAATCCTTTTCCAAAATCAATATATGAAAATGTAGCATATGGTCCTAAAATACATGGGCTTTCATCATCGAAAGAAGAATTAGATTTTATTGTTGAAAATTCTTTAAAAGATTCTGGGTTATGGGAGGAAGTTAAAGATAGATTACAGTCTCCTGGAACAGGTTTGTCAGGAGGGCAACAACAAAGATTATGTATTGCAAGAGCAATTGCTGTTAGCCCAGAAATAATTCTAATGGATGAACCTTGTTCTGCTTTAGACCCTATAGCAACTGCAAAAATTGAAGAGCTAATAAATCAATTAGGCAAAAATTATTCTATAGTAATTGTTACACATTCAATGCAACAAGCTGCCAGAATATCCCAAAGAACAGCATATTTTCATCTTGGTGAATTAATTGAAGTTGGAGAAACAAAAAAAATATTCACAATGCCCGAAGATAAACAGACAGAAGCATATATATCTGGTAGGATTGGTTAAGGAGATAAAGAAAATGGTTAATGAGCATATTTTATCATCTTTTGACGATGATCTTCATAAATTGAATAAAGATTTATTAAAGCTGGCTAAACTTGCAACAGAACAGTTTGTCAATTCAATTGATAATTATTCAACTCAAAATATTGAAGAAATTGACAAGTTAATTTCTAAAGATAAAAATTTAGACGATTTGGACGAAAAAATTCAGCAATTAGGATTTGAAATAATTGCACTAAGAGCACCTCAAGCTGAAGATTTGAGAAGAGTTATATCTGCTTTAAAGATATCAACAGTTTTAGAAAGAATTGGTGATTATTCTAGAAATATTTCAAATAGAACAAAAGCATTATGTGAATTAAGCTCTGATGATATACCTGGTGTAAATATTGGCAAAATGGGATTAGTTACTCAGGAAATGTTAGAAGATGTTATTATTGCTTATAAAGATAAAGATAGTGACCTAAGTATAAAGGTTAGAGATACTGATGTTGTTATAGATAAGATGAATACAAAACTTTACCAAGAAGTTCTTTCATCAATGAGTAGGAATAAAAAAAATATTGTTAGTGGAACTCATATTTTATTTATCGCAAAAAGTATTGAAAGAGTTGGAGATTATGTAACTGATATAGCAGAGCATAATTATTTCTTAATCAATGGTAAGCCATTAAGTGATAATAGACCTAAAGCCGATAAAACAAGCCTTTTTGGCATAGATTAGAATAAATATTGAAAAAAAATATTTTAATTGTTGGAGCGGGAATTACTGGGTTATCTGCTGGACTAAATTTAATTAGAAATGGTTTAAATGTAACATTAATAGATAGAGTTGATGTAGGAAACGAAAACCAAACCTCTTATGGTAACGCTGGTTTGTTAGCAGCATCATCAATTATACCTCTATCTTCACCAGGATTATTAAGAAATTTACCATTTTACTTGTTCTCAAAATCGTCTCCTTTGTTTTTGAAATATTCTTATTTACCCAAATTATTGCCGTGGGCCATTCCCTTTTTGAGAAATTCCAGTAAATCTAATTTTGACTATATTATTAAAAATCTTCATCAACTTACTTATGATGCAGTTGAACAACATCTTGCTTTATCAAAAAGCACTGAAGCATCAAAATTTATAAATAAAGGTAAAATTTCAATGATTTTTAGGAATCAAGATGAAATTTTTAAAAGTAAATCTGACTTAGAAATTAGAAAAAAATATAAATTTAATTTTAAAAAAATAAACAGCCAAGAGTTCAAAAAAAAGTATAGTTATTTATCAAATCATTATAAATCAGGTATTGAATTTTATGATCATGGTTGGATTTCTTCTCCTCAAAAACATCTTCGGGCGTTAAAAAAAGAATTTGTAAAATTAGGTGGTATTTTTAAAAAAGATGAGGTCGCTTCAATTTCTGATAAGGCTGTCACTTTAAAAGATGGTAAAATAATCTCTGCAAATAAAATTATAGTTTGCTCAGGAATTTGGTCAAAAAGGCTTTTAGGGACTATTAATCACAAAGTTAATATAGAAGCTGAAAGAGGTTTTCACATAGTTTTAAAAAAAGTTAATTTTTTACCACCTAATCCCTTAATGATTATTAATAAAAAAATTGCAATAACTCCAATGGAGGACACTTTGAGATTTGCGGGTATAGTAGATTTTTCTGGTGTCGATGCACCTGCAAAAAAATCTAGATATGATTATATTCGTAGCTTAATTAAAAATATTATTCCCTCTTTATCTTGGAAAGAAGAAGATCTTTGGATGGGACAAAGACCTTCAACGTCAGATAGTCTACCAGTTTTAGGAAGATCTAATTCGATGAAAAATGTTTATTTTGCATTTGGTGGTCAACACGTAGGTCTCACAATTGGACCAAAATTAGGAAAATTAGTTTCAGATTTGATTTTAAATAAAAAAATAAATATTAATTTAGATCCTTATTTACAAAGTAGATTCAATAATTAAATAATTATATATGAAAAGATGGCGCCATTTTATTGTAATAATCTTATTAATTCCCTTTTTTCTTTTATACTTGTGGCTCTCTACAAATCTAATTGATTATTTTACTGGTCAAAATCAATACTTAGATTGGTTCCTTTATATAGTAATAGGTTTAGCTTGGATATACCCAGCAATAAAAGTAATTAACTGGTTAGCAAAACATGAGTCATTTTAAATTTTGATTGTTGAATCATTAACTTTAGTTATCCAAAGAAAAATAATGTAAAAGGCTAAAATAAAAATTGGTATTAAAGCCATATAAAGCATCATATGCCATCCAATAGAAACCAATAGATTACCTCCTAGAAAAGATGCAAATGCAACACTACCAAATATTATAAAGTCAGTGACACCTTGAACTATTGACTTTTCTTTTGGGTTTGTACTTTTTGCAATAATATCACTTCCACCAACAAATAAAAAATTCCACCCTAATCCACATAAAAATAATGATAACCAAAAATGATATTCAGTTTGACCTATCGTTCCAAAATAAATTGATACCAAATAACATATTACTCCAAGAGCCATCAGTTTAAGGTTTCCTAGTTTATTTATTAGTTGTCCTGTAAAAAGAGATGGAGCAAACATTGCAATAACGTGCCATTGAATTATATTTGCATTTACATCATTACCTAATTTACAAATATTAACTATTTGAATAGGGGTGGCAGTCATAATAAAACTCATCAATGAAAATCCCAAAGCTGCAGATAATATTGCCAATATAAGTTCTTTTTTAAATAAAATTTCAGATAAAGGTCTTTTTATATTTATATTTTTTTTTGGTTTCGGAATATTTAAAAATGCTAATACAAATAAATTTAAAATCTGAACTGTTCCAGCTATCAAATAAGTTGCAAGATATATATGTTCAGTAAGAAAAGTATAAGATATTTTGGATAATTCTGGTCCTAATATGGCAGCTATTAATCCTCCTGCTAATACGTATGAAAGTGCTTTACTTTTAAAACTATCAGGAACGTTATCTGCTGCAGCATATCTATAAAATTGTTGAGTAGCTTGAGAGACACCAATAAAAATTGAGCCAACAATAAAATACATAAAATTTTTATCAAAGATTGAAAAAGCAACAATCAATGTCCCTAATAAAGATGAAAGAACTCCTAAAATAAATATTTTTTTTCTTCCAAATTTACCCATTAATAGTGAAACTGGTATTAATAATAATGCTAGCGTTAAGAATTGTAGCGAAAGAGGTAACGTAGCATATTCTTGTTTTGGTGATAGAACAAACCCAACTAAACCAGTATTTATAATGCCTATGTTAGTTGTTGTTACGGACAGACCTTGAGCAATTGCTAAAACTAAGACATTCTTTTTTGCTAAATCCAATTTTGACCTAAATTAAAAATATTTAATTATTTAATGAATTAGAGTAGTCTATTTTTTTGGAAAGTCGAAATATATTTATGAATTGGAAAATATTAAACGTATCAATACCAGTTAAAAATTTAGATGAATCAAAACATTTTTATAATAAATTATTAAATAATGAATTAGAGGATAAAAATTTTTATAAGAATTTTTTCGAAGATTCTAATAAAGATATTTTCTTAGGTGAGGGTGGTTTTGGGATTAGATTATATATTCCAAAACAAGATTTAGAATTTAATGGTCCCATTCAAAGTAGAAGAACTTACATTACTTTAATCATTGAAAATTTTGATTTAGTTTTACGCAAACTTAATGAAGAGAATATTAAATTTATTCATAAAAAAAATAATGATTTTGAAAAAATCATGGTTCAAGAACCATCTTTGAACCTAATACAATTAATTAAATCTAATAAAGTTCTTGATCAAAATTATAAAAAATTTATCGATAAATCTAACTGGTATATTCATCATATGAATTTGGAATCACTTGATGTTAGAGAAAGTGTATCTTTTATTTCTGAATTTTTAAAATTAAAAGAAGGTAAATGGACTGCTCCTAAAAATAAAGGTGACTTTAGTATAGATCCTAGCGAGTTATCAATATTTCCTATGTCTTCACTAAATAAAGGACTTCACATTATAAAACCTGATGATGGTTTTGGATTTAGAAATAATTTTGCACATAATCCATCAATTGCAGGTCATCCTGCTTTTACGGTAAAGAATATTAAAAAAGTAATGGATATATTAGGTCAATCAAAGATTTTATTCTCGAATGCTGAAATCTATGCAATGCCAAAATTTCATCAAATTTATTTATATGATCTAAATGCTAATATGTTAGAAATTAACCAAGAAGTTTAGGTAAAAATGAAAGATACATATAGTAATGTTTGTGTAACAGGTGCTGGAAACGGAATTGGAAGATCAATTGCTATCGCATTAAATAATGAGGGTTACAATGTTGCTTGTGCAGATAAAGATTCAAAATCTTTAGATGAAACATTGGATTTAATGCCTAAAGAAAAACCAAAAAAGATAAAAATTAAAATGGATGTCTCTCAAGTTAAAGATATAGATAAAATGATCGAAAAGACTGTTAATCATTTTGGAACTCTTGACATTATGGTTAACAATGCAGGAGTTACCAAAAGTTTAGGTTTGTTTGAATTAGATGAAACACATTGGAAATGGATGAATGATGTTAATGCTAAGGGCACTTTCTTTTGTTTACAAAAAGCTGCCAAACAAATGATTGCCCAAGGTAATGGTGGTAGAATTATTAATATGTCCTCTGTTGGTGCAAAAGGATTTATTGATGTTTCAAATACTATTTATGCTGCAACTAAAGGTTCAATATTAAGCATGACAAAAACTGCTTCACAAGAACTTGGTAAATATAATATCAATGTGAATTCAATTTGTCCTTCTCCAACTTATACAGATATCGTTAAAAAACTGGTTGCAAAACGAGCTAAAGAGCAAAATAAAACTGAAAAAGAGATTATGGATTATTATATGCGAGATGTACCTTTAGGGCGCTTTAATGATCCTGACGATATAGCATCGATGGTTATATTTTTATCATCTTCAGGTGCAAAAAATATAACAGGCCAATCATTTAATGTAGATGGCGGGTTAATTCCTAGTTAATTTGAGAGAACGGACCATAAACAGGTTTTGTTCCCTCAATGGTTCCTCTGATCATAGCTCTTCTGTACTTTGAGTAATCGTAAGGTAAAACTCTATGTAACAAAACCCTATTATCCCACATTATTAGATCATTTAATTCCCATTCATGAGTTAAATAAAATTCTTCATTACTAATGAAATTTACAAGCCATGAGTGCAATTCTTTGCCTTCTTTGAAACTCATTCCACCTATTTCTAAACTTGTATTAGAAGTGAAGAAAAGTGACTTTTTCATATCTCTATCAGGATGAACTCTTATAAGTGGATGCGTAACTGGTGGAAAATTTCTTTTTTCGTCAATTGTTAATTCAGGGAGTGACGGTTCAAGGCGCCTAATATCATTATATGAATGGACTTGATGAAGAGGTTTTAGTTTTTCCTTTATATCTTCTGGTAAAGATTTATATGCTAAAAGCATATTTGAAAATTGAGTTTGCCCGCCACTTGCTTCTTTTGGAAGTGTTTCTTTGCCAAATAATAATGAATAAAGTGCAGGATAAAATCTATATGAGCTATCTGTATGCCACCTAGAATTATTTTTTTGTAAAACCACTCGTGGGTCATTTTCATTCAAATGTTCTCCATCAGCGGAAATATTAGCTACATTAAAAATTTGAACATTTTTCTTTGTTTTATTTTTTTCTGGATAACTCTCTAAATTTCCAAAATTTTTACAAAAATTTATTAAGCTATCTTCATCTAACTTTTGATTTTTAAAACAGATAAAATGCTTGTTTTGCATTAATTTTTTTATTTCATTGAGATCGTCTTCATGTACATTTTTAGAAGCATCAAAATTGTAAATTCTAACTCCGGTATGATCAGTAACATTTTCAAAATCAATAGACATCTTTAAATTTTTTCAAATTTTATTATATCTAATATATTAATTCGAAATATATCTATGTATCAATTCAAAATTTTACTTTCTTCAACTATCATAATTCTATCTAATCTTTTTTTCATTTCAAAACTATATGCATTAGGAATCAATGATCTAAAAATCCAAAAATTACAAGACTTTGAATATGCATGGGGAATGGATTTAATTGATAATGAAAATCTATTAGTTTCTGAAAAAAAAGGCGTATTATACATTTATAATTTTTCAACTGGAAAAATTGTAGAAAAAGAAACTTACAATGATGTTCTCTCAAAAAGACAAGGTGGATTACTTGATATTATTTTTGTAAAGGATAAAGAAAAAAATTATGTTTTTTCATGCTATCAAAATCTAAATTCCGATCTAATTGTTGCAAGACATGAATTAAAGAATTTCAAATTCTTCAACAAGAAAATTATTTTTTCTTCTAAGTATCAATCAAAAAGTGGTGTTCACTTTGGCTGTAGATTTATAAATTATAAAAATGACATTTTATTTTCTATTGGTGATAGAGGTGACAGAAATAACTCTCAAAACTCAAAAAATTACCCAGGCAGTATTATTAAAATAGACTATGAAGGAAACCATAAAATCACTAAAGAAGGATGGTTGTCGGGAATTTTTTCTATGGGTCATAGAAACCCACAAGGTTTAATTTACATAAAAGAATTTGACGAAATTTGGTCTCATGAGCATGGTCCTAAGGGTGGAGATGAAATAAATATAGTTAAAATGGGTAAAAATTATGGTTGGCCAATTGTAACTTATGGAAAAGAATATTGGGGAGGGAAAATAGGTGTGAGCAAACCTGTTAAAGGCTATGAAGAGCCAATTTGGACATGGATACCCTCAATTGCACCTTCAGGAATGGCATTTTATAATAATGATTATTTTAATTTTCTTAAAAATAAAATTTTAGTTGGATCATTGAAATTTAAAACTTTGTATATTGTCAACTTAAATAATAAAAGGCCTAGTACGGAAATAAAATTTTTAAAAAATAAAATTGGAAGGATCAGGGATGTATTAGTTCATCCAAAAGGCCATATCTTATTAATTAATGATGAAAGAGATGGTGGATTATTTAAATTAGACAAATATTAATTTTTCTTTGAATTTCTTTTACATTTTTCCGAGCAATACAGAACATTATCCCAGTCTTTTTTCCATTTTTTTCGCCAAGTAAATTCTAACTTACATGTTTTACAAATTTTTTTTGGAAGATTAAGTTTCTTATGCATGATTAAAAATTTTTAAATAATAGAATTAAACCTAATATCATTAGAGTGATAAGTATGCTTTTTCTAAATATTTCGTTAGATAGTTTATGTCTGATTTTTGTTCCAAAATATTGTCCTATTAAAGCTGGAACAATTAAGAAAAGACTTACAAATAAATCATTTAATGTTCCAAGACCATGATATAATAACGAACCATATAAAGGAATTGATCCAATGAAATACATTGTAGCAATTGTTCTTATAAAAAATTCCTTAGATAAATTAACTGATATTAAATATGTTAGTATTGGTGGTCCGTAAAATGTGGATAAACCACCTAATATACCTGAAAAAAATCCCAAAATTGATGTGATAGGTCTTTCATATTTAATTTCTATTTTATTTATTCTAAAACCAAAAAAATTTACTAATGCAGCAAAAATTATTGAAATAGCAATTATTATTGAAACGGTGTTTAGTTCAATTTCTACAATCAATCTACCTCCAACAATTAAGCCAATGACTAAAAAGATTAATAATGGAAGGAATCTTAAACTTCCTAATCCTTTTTGTATTTGCATTTGAAGAAAGTTTGTACTCAATATTGGAAAGCAAAGGAGCATCATTGCAGTTGTTGGAGGCAAAAAATATGCGATAACTGGAACTGCAACCATAGGCATTCCAAGTCCCAGAATGCCTTTCATTAAACCACCTGCAATTATTGATAGAATAATAATTAAAATTAAGTTTGGATCAAAATAATACATGCGCTTTTAATTGTTTAGATTACAATAGGAATATGTAAAGCTAAATTTACTGAAAGGTTTTACTCATGAAAGAAATTATAAAGTTTTTAAAAAAAAGAAGATCTGTAACTGCAAAAAAAATGTTGCCAGGTAAGGTTACAGAAAATGACCTTAATGAAATTTTAGAATGTGCTCTTCGTGTTCCTGATCATGGCGCTTTATCGCCATGGAAAATAGTTGTAATTCAAAATGACATGAGAAAAACCCTTGGAGAAAAAATATTAGTTCCAGAATTTAAAAAAAATAATACAGATTTTAATGAAGAAAAATTGCTATTTGAAAAAAATAGATTTTTGCGAGCTGACAAAATTATTGCAGTTATTTATTCTCCAATAGATAGTGCTAAAATTCCAAATTGGGAAATGATGCTTTCTACCGGAGCAGTTTGTCAGAATATAACCATAGCAGCTCAATCTTTAAATTATGCAGTACAATGGGTTACTGAATGGTATTCTTATAATGAAAAAATGTTAGAATATTTAGGAGGTGATGTATCTAAAGATAAAATAGCTGGCTTTATATACATTGGTGAAAAAAAAGAAGATCCAGTTGAAAGAATTAGGCCTAAGTTTGAGAAAGTGATAAAATTTCTAAATTGAAATTTTTAATGATTTTTCAAAAATATCTGGATCTACATTTCCACCCGAAGCAATGATTACAACTGTTTTGTTTTTAATGTTAATTTTATTAAACAAAGCAGAAGCTAATGCAACTGCTCCACCAGGTTCTAAAATTATTTTGAAATATTGAAAAGCATATTTCATTGCTTTCAATGCTTCTAAATCACTTACTAAAAGTGATCCACTTAAATTTTCTTTGTTAATTGAAAATGTTAGTTCTCCTGGTTTGCTGGCTAATAATGAATCACAAATTGATTTTTTTGAAACATCAACTTCAGTAATTTTATTATCTCTTAATGATAAATAAGTGTCATTATAATCTTCTGGCTCAACTGCATATATAGGGACATTAGGATATTCTGCTTTAATTGATGTACTTACTCCTGCGATTAGACCACCACCACCACAGCAGCACAAAACTAAATCGGGAATTATATTATTTTTTTTACAATCATTTATAATTTCATAACCTACAGTTCCTTGACCATTTATAACATCAGGGTGATCAAACGGGGGAATGATTTCAGCATTTATTTCTTTCGCTAAATTAGTACCAATTTCCTCTCTGGATTCTGAGTATCTATCAAATGTTACTATATTTGCTCCCCAAGATTTTGTTCCACTCAATTTTGCATTTGGAGAATCCTCTGGCATCACTATTGTAGCTTTCTTATTAGTTAAATAACATGCTGATGCAATAGCTTGTGCATGGTTACCACTTGACCATGCAAGAACATTCGTTTTATCGTCATCAAGTTTTAAAATTGAATTCATAGCGCCTCTAAATTTAAATGCACCGATTTTTTGCAAATTTTCTGCTTTAATAAAAATGTTTGAGCTAAGTTCTTTATTTAAAAGGTCAGAGGAAAGTAATGGTGTCTTTGTAGCATAGTTAGATATTCTATTATACGCTTTTTCTATTTCTTGATAATTAACTAGACTTTTCATACAACTAAATGTTTAATTATCCATTATTAAATAAATGCTTTAATTTTGTAAATATTAAATAATTAAGAGGTAAAAATGTTGTTCACCGGTTCATATACTGCACTTTTAACACCATTTAAAAATGGTGAAGTTGATTATGATGCGTATAGAAAATTAGTTGATTTTCAAATAGATAATGGAACACATGGATTAGTTCCTGTTGGAACAACTGGAGAATCTCCAACCTTATCTCATGAAGAACATAAAAAAGTCATAGAAGTTTGTATAGATCAAGCTAATGGAAGAGTGCCAATAATAGCCGGAGCTGGTTCAAATTCAACTACTGAAGCAATTGAATTTGTTAAACATGCTTGTGATGTTGGGGCAGATGGATTGCTTGTAGTCACACCTTATTATAATAAACCTACCCAAGCAGGATTATTCGCTCATTACAGTGAATTAGTAAATATAAGTTCAAAACCTATAATAATCTATGATATTCCTGGTAGATCTGTAATTGGAATGACAGATGAAACTATGGCTAAGTTAGCCCAACATGATTTAATAGTTGGAGTAAAAGATGCAACTGCAGATTTAGGTCGCCCTACTCGGCTTTTAAACGTTATTAATGAAAAATTTATACAATTGTCTGGTGAAGACGGTACAGCTTTACCTTATCTTGCTGCGGGAGGACATGGCTGTATTTCTGTTACAGCTAATATTGCACCCAAGTTACTGTCAAGAATGCATAATGCATGGCAACAAGGCGATATTAAAACTGCCCAAGATATTAATCAAAAACTTATGCCTTTGCATGATGCTTTATTTTGTGAAACAAGTCCAGGACCCCTAAAGTATGCTGCTTCACTTCTTAATATATGTAAAAGTGATACAAGGTTACCAATAGTTGAAATAGCATCTGATAGTAAAAAAAGAGTTGAAGAAGGTCTTAAATTTGCCGAGCTTATGTAGTGTTAAATGAATAAGCCAATTGCTGAAAATAAAAAAGCAAGATTTGATTACAATATTACTGAAACTTTAGAAGCTGGAATCATTTTGCTTGGAAGTGAAGTCAAAAGTTTGCGTTTGGGTAAAGCCAGTATCAGAGAAGCTTATGCTAGCCAAGAAGATGGAGATCTTGTTTTAATAAATTTTAATATTCCAGAGTATGATTTAGCAGCCAAAGGACAAAATCACCAGCCCAAAAGATTTAGGAAATTACTATTACATAAAAAAGAAAAAAATAAAATTTTTGGAATGATAAAAAGAGATGGTTATACGATAATTCCGTTGAGTTGCTATTTTAACAAAAAAGGGATCGTTAAAATTAATTTAGGTTTTGCAAAAGGTAAAAAACAAGTTGATAAAAGAGAAACTATAAAAAAGAGAGATTGGGAAAGATCTAAACAAAGGCTTTTAAAGGTTCAATAATTCTTCTATTAATTTAAAAAAGTCATCTAAATCAGAAAATGTTAATCTTTTGGTATTTACATTATGTCTTGAACAGTAATAACTATTAATTAAGGTGATTTGATTATTTATTTTATGTTATTTTAGATGTTTGAATTTGTATTTTGACAGTTTTTTATTAAATGCAATTATCAAACTATTGTGAGCAATTTGTCCAAATGTTAAAATTACATTTAGTTTTTTCATTTTATTTCTTTCTGCTTTTAGATAAGTATTACATGTTTTAATTTGGTCACTTGTGGGGTTGTTTTTTGTTGGTAAGTATTAAACTGCATTGGTAATTCTGCATCGTATAATTTTGATTTCATTAAATTCATCATAATTTTTTGAAATATTATGTTTTTTTAAAAACTCAAAGGGTAAACTTCCAGAAAAATCTTCATAAAAAATTTGATCTGTTCTATTTGTTCCTTGTAACCCAGGAGCCAATCCAACAATTATAGGTTTACTAGAAAGTGGTCCTACCCCAAAAACTCTATCATTAAAAAAATTTGGAAATGATATTTTATTCTTATTTCTCAAATCAACTAATCTAGAACAGAGAGCACAATTTTTTTTGGTTCCATAAGCTTAACTATTGAATTATAAAATATTATATGGAAAATAAAATTGTTATTAGTGTAGGGTCTAATGTATATAGCCCAAAAGGTTTTAGTCCAATAAAAAATTGTAATAATGCTATTAATGAACTTTCTAAATTTAATATAAAAATAGTTCAAAAATCATCTTGGTATTTAAGTGAACCTATTCCAAAAAGTACACAGCCAAATTATTATAATTCAGTTGTTCTATGTTATGCGAACCATGGTATTGATAAATTTTTAAAAATTATACAAATAGTAGAACAAAAATTTGGAAGAATAAGAATTTTTAAAAATATGCCTAGATGTATTGATATAGATATTATTTCATTTAATAAAAATGTAAAAAATTCATTACTTTTAACTGTACCTCATCCAAGAATGCATTTAAGGAAATTTGTATTATTGCCATTACTTGAATTAGACTCAAAATGGTCACATCCACTTCTCAAAAAGAACATAAAGTTTTTTTTAAAAAAAGTGAAATACCAAAAAATTAAAAAGTTAAAAATTAATTGATTTTTTTAAATAAAACGATTATAGAATATAAGAGAGGTTTATATGGCAAGAGTTACTGTTGAAGATTGTATAGAAAAAATTGAAAATAGATTTGAACTAATAATTGCTGCATCTCAACGAGCTAGAGAGATCTCAAATGGAGTGCAAATTGAAGTTGATAAGGATAACGATAAAAATACAGTTATATCTCTAAGAGAAATTGGTGATGGTGCTATAACTTATGACGATTTAAAAGAAAGGTATCTTAAGTCGCTTCAAAAGGTTGTGATAAAGAATGATGAAGATGATGAGAATGATATTGAAGAAGAATTTTCTAGTTATTTGAACCAAGAATCTAATGAGCAAAACTTAAACCCAAATAGTTTTTTTAAAAATACTGATGATACATTTGAAGATGTCTCAGATGAATTAATTAGAAAAGAAGAATAGCATAATTTTTAATATTAGCTATAATTTTTGAAAGATAATTATTTCAGATATGACATGCTTGACACAAAATTTTTTCTAAATTTAAAAAATAAGAATTATTTAAAATCATTAGATTTGATAAAAAAGGCTTATGATTTTAGTAAATCTAAGCATTCTGGACAATATAGAGACGACGGTAAAGATTATATTACTCATCCAATAGCAGTTGCAGAGATACTATCAAATATGGGTTTAGATAGTTCTACTATAATTACAGCCTTACTTCATGATGTAGTTGAAGATAGTGCTGTCACTATTCAAGATATAAAAAAAACTTTTGGTCTAGAGATTAGTAAATTAGTAGATGGTGTTACGAAATTAACAAAAATTGAACTTAAATTTGGTCTAGCTCAAGCAGAAAATTTCAGAAAGCTCTTAATTTCTTCATCTGATGATATTAGAGTACTACTTGTTAAGTTAGCAGATAGACTTCATAATATTAGAACAATTGAAGGTATTAAAGATAAACAAAGACAAATTAAAATTTGTAAAGAAACAATAGAAATTTATGTGCCATTGGCAGAAAGACTTGGGATAATTGGAATTCAATCAGAGTTAGAAGAAAAATGTTTTTATATAATTAACAATGAAACAAGAAACTCTATCCAAAAAAGATTAGACTTAATTTACTCTGAAGATAAGGTAAACATTCCATTAATTATTAAAGAAATAAAAAAAATTGCATTTAATAAGAAAATTTTTGTAGAAATAACTGGAAGAAAAAAAACCTGCTATTCTATTTGGAAAAAAATGCAAATAAAAAAAGTTGGAATGGATAATCTATCAGACATTATGGCTTTTCGAGTAATCGTAAAAAAAAAAGAAGATTGTTATAGATTATTAAGTCTCTTACATCAAAATTATACTGCTATAATGGGAAGATTTAAAGACTATATATCAGCTCCAAAAAGAAATGGATATCAATCATTACATACTGGATTGATTGGGCCAAAAAAAACAAAGATTGAAATTCAAATTAGAACTTATGAAATGGATGAGTTTGCAGAAAATGGAGTTGCTGCACATTGGATGTATAAAAATGGTACTAAATTTAAGGAAGGTATAAAATTTAAATGGGTTAGAGAATTACTTCAAATAATTGAAGAATCAAATCACCCTCATGAATTTTTAGAACACACTAAATTAGAGATGTATAATGATCAAGTTTTTTGTTTTACGCCAAAAGGGAATATAATTAATTTACCTATTCATGCTACTGCAATCGATTTCGCTTATGCTGTACATTCTGAACTGGGAAACGCTGCTGTTGGTGCAAAAATAAATAACAAAGTTAGACTTTTAACTTCAGAATTAAAAAATGGTGATCAAGTAAAAATATTAACCTCATCTAACGGTTATCCTGATCCCAATTGGTTAGATAATTGCGTTACAGGTAAAGCAAAATCTAGCATTAGAAGATTCATTAGAAAAAAAGAAGTTGAAGAATATAAACA
>CACMRG010000020.1 GCA_902616005.1 uncultured SAR116 cluster alpha proteobacterium | reverse complement strand
CTCAAATTATACTTTAAATAAAAATTTAGATTTTATAATTGATGAAGATTCACCTCTCATTCTATTAATCAATAAATCTATAAAAGATTTAATTAATTTAAAGGAAGATAAGTTAATAATTTCCTTAAGAAATCAAAATAAAAAACAATTAAAAGTTAGCATTTTTAATACTTTTGCAGAAAAAGATTTAATTGTCATTCATTTTGAACAGAATCTAAAAAATCAAACTTTTATTCACCACAAAATTAACTCTAAAATTTCACAATCTTTTAGTTCATTGGTTGATATGTTGATGCATGAACTAAAAAATCCACTATCTGGGATAGTTGGTGCTACTCAATTATTACAAAAAGATTTGCAATCTTCAAATTATGTTGAAATGTTGGATTTAATAAAATTTGAAGCTGATAGAATTAAAACTTTACTCTCAAATATGGAAAACCTCTCTGCAGGAGAGGGTAATATATCTTTAGATAGTATAAATATTCACAAAATATTAAACTATTGTGTAAATTCTGCAAAAAATAGTTATGGTAATCAAATTTTGTTTGAGGAGATTTATGATCCGTCATTGCCAGATTTTTATGCAAACGAAGAGTTATTGATACAAATATTTTCAAATTTAATAAAAAATGGATGTGAAGCCCAAAATAATAAAGGTAAAATTATCTTAAAAACTTCATATAATGCAGGCAAAAAGTTTTTGTTAAACGAGAACGATTTACCTGAAATAAAGCCATTACAAGTTGAGATTATTGATTTTGGGATTGGTATTTCTGATTCAGATTTTCAAAATATATTTGATCCTTTTGTAACAAAAAAACCAGATGGAAAAGGATTAGGGTTGTCAATTGTATCAAACTCAATAAGGACTTTAGATGGCTCTATTGCTGTTAGTTCAGAAAATGGACAAACTAATTTTTGTTTAAATTTTCCAATAAAAAAATCTTTGAAGGATAATTATGAAAAAAATTTTAGTAGTTGATGATGATAAAAGTATAAGGTTAGTTTTATCAACGGCACTTACAAGAAGTGGTTTTTTAGTTAAAACTAGTGCTACAACAGCTGGATTTTTGAGTTTGTTAAATGCTGACAAATTTGACATTATGATAACAGACGTTGGCCTTCCTGATGGTGACACATTAGATTCTTTACCTAAAATTCAAGCATTTAACCCCAAAATGAAAATAATTGTAATTTCAGCAAAATCTACATTGATTACGGCAGTTAGAGCTGAAAAAAAAGGAGCATTTTATTATTTCCCTAAGCCATTTGATCTTGACGAACTAGTTGGATTAGTTAATAAAGTTTTTGAAACTTCTGAGTTTTTACCAGTTAATAAAGTTGTTGAAAGTGAAAATCTTTCTTCGGGTAAACCAAGCTTATATGATGCAGGCCCTGTTATTGGGAAATCTAAAATAATGCAAGATACATACAAAATTATAGCAAGAATAATTAAGTCTAATATTACTGTTTTAATAAATGGCGAAATTGGTACTGGAAAAAAATTATTAGCTAAGTCAATTCATGATTTAACATTTCCTATTGAAAAGAAATTTATAAAATTAGACATTAAAAATTTTAGAATTATAAATGAAGAAATGTCTAATTATTTAAATAATAAAAGCAATAATCATTTATACATCAATGAGCTTAAAAATCTAGAAAGCGGTACAATTTTTATTGATCAAGTATGTGAAGGGTCATTATCTGAACAACACGAACTATTGAATTTTATTGAAAATTTTAATTTTTACAAAAAGAAAAATTCACAAGATCCTACTCAAATTAGATTAATTGTAACTTCAAAAAAAAATCTCATCAAACTTGTCGAAAAAGGGGATTTTAGAGAAGATTTATATTATAAATTAAACGTAATGCCAATTTACTTGCCACCATTGAGGAAAAGGTTAGAAGACATTCCAAATTTAATTAATTATTTTATAAATGTTTTTAACAATAAAAAAATCAACAAGTTATCTATAGATAGTTTGGCTTTAAATTTTTTAAAATCTTATCATTGGCCAGGTAATATCCAAGAATTAAAGAACTTAATTGAAAGATTATCACTATCTCTGTCTAATAATAAGATTACGATTACAGATGTACAAAATCAGTTAAAAAACTCTTTTGATATAAATGATGATGATGAAAATGTAACATTAGAAAATTTAATAGATAAGCGTATTAATAAGATAATTTCTTCAATTAGTGATGATTTAGCGCAAATGAATGTGTATGACGACTTTATAAAAACCGTTGAGAAACCTCTAATTGAAAATATTTTAAATCACACAAGAGGAAATCAAATTAAAGCGTCTTCTATATTAGGATTAAATAGGAATACATTGAGAAAAAAAATATCAGAATTAGGTGTAACTGTTAGGAAAGTTAGAAAAAATAGTTTATAATAATTTTATATATATTTTTAATAGACAATGAATAAGTTTTTAACTTTAAAAAAATTTTTAAAAGTAAATAACATATTTCTATTTCCATTAATTTTATTAATCTTAGGTTTGATATATACAAACAATTTTAATTTAAATATTAAAAATTTATCTGAAACTTACTTTTACATTATTTTTTTAACTTTATTTTTCCCGATTATTTTTCTTTTCTATAAAGTTTTTAGACAAATATATACACTTTTTTTTCAAGCTAAGTTAAAGATTGCTGGTTATGAGCTTCATAAAAAATTAGCAGTATTGTTTTCTATTGTTTGTTTAATGCCATCAATAATTATTTCAGCTTTTTCAATGTTTACAATAAATACTGCTTTACAAGGATGGTTTAGTGAAAAGATTTCAACAGCTGTTTCTCAATCTGTTGAAGTTGCCAACAAATATTTAATTGAACATCAAAATGCAATGAAAGGAGAAGTTTTAGAATTTGCAAAACAATTAAATAATAATGCTATTTCATTTTCATCTAATAAAGAAAAGATTTCTAGATTTCTTGATTTTTATATTAGCAAAAATAATCTAACTGATGCTGTTTTAATTGGTACATCAAGAAATGTACTTGCTAGATCAGAGTTCGCATTTGAAATAAATTATTTGGATTTACCTAATAAATATTATGATTTAGCAAATAATGGAAAAATAATTATTTCCAATGACAAATCTTCAAACAAGGTAAATGCTTTCATTAAATTAGATCAATTTGTTGATGCATATTTATTAACTTCAAGATTTATTGATAAAAAAGTTTTAGAAGCTATTACGAGGTCTAATATTGCTTCCAACGATTATAAATCAATTGAATTAAATTTATTTGATACGAAAATTTCAATATTGGCTTTATTTTTATTTATATCATTATTTCTATTATTGATATCATTATATGTAGGTTTAGGATTGTCTAACAGATTAATATCTCCAATTGCTGAATTAATTCATGCATCTCAAGAAGTTGGTAGAGGAAACTTAAACTATCAAATAAAAAATAAGACACTCTTACAAAACAAAATTAGTGAATTAAAAAAACTTGGTAATGCTTTTAATAAAATGGTTTTAGATATTAAAAATAACAGGTCAGAACTTATAGAAGCTAATAATCAATTAGACCAAAGAAGACAATTTTCAGAAGCTGTATTATCAGGTGTCTACTCTGGAGTTATTGGATTAGATAAAAATTTTAAAATTAATTTACCTAATAAAACAGCTGAAAAGCTTTTAGAAATTAACATATCAAAAGATTTTAATAAAAAATTTGAAATACTTTTCCCTGAATTTAAACCTTTAATTAATGAGATTAAATCAAGAGACCATAATTTTGTTGAAAAAAAAATAGTATTTATAAAAGATAATAAAAAATATGATTTAATATCTAGAATTGTTAAACAAATTAATGAAAACCAAATAATTGGATATGTTCTAACATTTGAAGATATTACAGATCTAATTCAAGCTCAAAAATTAGCTGCTTTGTCTGATGTTGCCAGAAAAATAGCGCATGAAATTAAAAATCCCCTCACACCTATAAGACTTGGCGCTGAAAGAATAGCTAATTCATCATTGATTAAATCTGATGACAAATTGGTAAAAATTTCGGATATGATTTTAAAAAATGTAGATGATATTAGACATTTAATTGATGAATTTTCTTCCTTTTCCAGATTGCCTCGCCCAATTTTTGAGAATATTAATTATATAAAATTTATAGAAGATACGTTAAATTTTTTTAAAACCTCTTATCCGGACATTAATTTTGAAAAGAAAACTATTAGTAATGATAAAAAAAGTTTAAAAATCAAAGCTGATGATAAACAATTAAGACAAGTTATTGGAAATGTAATTAAAAATTCTTCTGAAAATTTTCAAGAAAATAATATTTTAAGTAGAACGATAACCTTTTTTACGATTGCAACTCAACAACATGTTTTACTTAGTATTCAAGATAATGGTGTTGGTATAAAAGATGCAGATGAAATCAAGGTGTTAGAACCATATTTTACTACAAAAAAAAATGGAACAGGTTTAGGATTAGCCATTTCAAAAAAAATAATTGAAGATCATCATGGTGAAATTTATATTGAAACTTCAAAGACAGGAACCAAAGTAAATATTAAATTTCCTATTAACAATAATTGATTAAAAATATGGTATATAACAAAATATTAATTGTAGATGATGAACCAGATATATGCGATTTAGTTACAGAAATATTACGTGAAAATGGTTATTCAGTTAAAAGCGCATTTTCAAAAAATGAAGCCATAAGGATTATGGAGAATTCAGGGATATCTCTTGTTATTACAGACATTTGGATGAATAATAACGAAAAGGAAGGTTTCGAACTACTTGAATGGTGTAAAGCTTTTAACGCTTTAACACCAGTTCTAATTATGTCTGGACACGGCACTATTGAATATGCAATGAATGCTGCAAAAAATGGAGCTTATGATTTTTTGGAAAAACCATTTAACTCAGATAGATTGTTATTTTTAGTTAAAAAAGCTCTTCAAGAGAGAGATTTAAAAATTAAATTGATGGATTCCAATAATGAATGGCTTAAAAGCAATCAATTAATTGGTAGATCATCCAAAATAAAAAATATTAAAAATATTTGTTTAAAAGTCTCAAAGAGTAATAGTAGAATACTTATCACCGGGCCTTCTGGATCAGGTAAAGAGACATGTGCTCGTTTTATTCATTCCGTTTCAAATAGAATGCATCATCCTTTTGTAGTTGCAGCTTGTGCGAGTTTATCTAACCAAATGGTTGATCAACTACTATTTGGATTTAACGATAGTAAAAATAAAAAAGATACTAAAAGTTTATTTGAACAAGCAAATAATGGTACAATATATTTTAATGAAATTTGTGATCTTCCTATTGATACTCAAGCTAAGTTAATTAATGTAATACAAGATCAGAGCTTTTACAAATACGGTTCAAATAAAAAAATTAAAATTGATATTAGAGTTATTGCTGGTACTACATATGATCCAAATGAAGCTGTACAAAATGGCATTTTAAGGGAAGATTTATATTATAGATTATCTGTTGTACCAATAACTATACCATCTCTCAATTCAAGAATTGAAGATATGAAAGTTTTAATAAATTCATTTATGGAAGTTGCTTCAAAGTTATTTAAAAAAAATAAATTATTTTTTTCAAATGAAACTTATGTTTTGTTGCAGAGTTTTGATTGGAAAGGTAACGTTAGACAATTAAAAAATTTAATAGAATGGCTTTTAATAATGTATGGAAATGAAAAAAATTTTCAAATTGAAATATCTCATTTACCTCCAGAATTTAAAAGAAATAATAATATCGAAAACTCAAACAATTATGATTTTAATTTACCCATTAAAGATGCAAGAAAAATATTTGAAAAAAAATATTTGGAAACTCAATTAAATAGATTTAAAGGTAATATAGCAAAAACGTCAACTTTTGTTGGAATGGATCGTTCAGCTTTACATAGAAAAATAAAAGAGTTAGATATAAAGTTTAGTAAATAAGTTTATGGTAATAATATGAAAATTGTTATTTGTGGGGCTGGTAGAGTTGGTATGTCAATTTCAGAGCATCTTTCTACAGAAAATAATGACATAACTATTGTTGATTCAAATCCAAATGCTCTTAAAAAAATTACTGAGCTTTATGATGTTCAAGGAGTTTTAGGATTAGCTTCTCATCCAGCTGTTTTGAAAAATGCTGGAATTGAAGATGCTGAAATGCTGATAGCAGTAACCGAATCTGATGAAATTAATATCATGGCATGTCATTTGTCAAATTTACTTTATAATATACCAACAAAAATTGCTAGAATTCGATCAAGAGAATATCTAAATGAGGAGCTAATTGATTTATTTCAAGAAGGAAAAATACCAATTGACCATATTATCTCTCCTGAAGAAGAGGTTGCTTCAGCTATAGTTAAACAATGGAGAACTCCAGGGGCATTTGATGTTGCAGAATTTTGTAACTCACATGTTACAATGCTTGGAATTTTATGTAATTCAAACTGTCCAATATTAGACACACCTTTAAGAGAACTAGTAGATTTATTTCCAGGATTAAATGCTACAATAATGGCTATAATTAGAGATAACAATTTAATTATACCGAGATCTGGAGACGATGTTTTAAATATAAATGATAGAATTTACTTATCTTGTCAAACCGATCAAATTGAAAGAACTTTGGCAGCGTTTGGTCATTCAGAAATAACTTCTCACAATGTTATAATTTCTGGTGCCGGAAATTTGGGTGTTATGATTGGGAATATGATAAATAAAATTTCACCCGATACAAATTTAACATTTATTGAATTAGACAAAGAGATAGCAAGAAACGCAGCAGAACAGTTAGAATTCGCTTCAATTATTTCTGGAGATACCTTAGACCCTGAAATTATTAGAGAAGCCAGAGTAGGTAAACAAACATCTTTTATTTCAGCTACAAATCATGATGAGGTGAATATTTTATCATCGTTGCTAGCAAAAAGATCAGGAACAAATCATTGTATTGTTCTACTAAATCAACCTGCATTTTTCCCTTTAGTAAACACATTAGATTTAGAAGCTGTCATCAGTCCTCCTGTTATTACTGTATCATCAATCTTAAAGTATATCAGGAAAGGTCAAATTGAAGCTGTACACTCGATAATTGAAGAATTTGGTGAAGTAATATCAGTTGAAGCACTAGAAACATCTTCAATTATTGGCATGCCTTTAAAGGAGATTAAATTACCTAAAAATGTTTCTATTGGTTCTATTGTTAAAAAGGATAATGAAATAATTCCAGCTAGGGGCAGTTCAATAATTGACCCAGGTGATAAATTAGTTATGTTTGTTCCAGTTAAATCAATAAAAAAAGTTCAAGAACTTTTGTCTGTTAGATTGGATTATTTTTGATGTTATCATATGTAAATAATAAATTTTGTTCGCTTCATAATGCCAAAATCTCCGTTAATGATCGAGGGTATCAATTTGGTGATTCAGTATATGAAGTAATATTTTATAAAGATGGAAAATTTTTAGATTTAGAGGGACATTTGAAAAGATTAAGAAAATCGATGTCTAGAATAGATTTTGAATTAAATTTTTCTGATTCAGCAATTATAACAATTATGAGAAGATTAATTATTGAAAATAATATAAAGCATGGATCTATTTATATTCAAGTATCCAGAGGTGAATATTCAAGAGATCATAGTTATTTCAATATGCCTCTAAAGCCAATTCTAGTTATTCTTCCAAAAAAAATTAAAGAAGATTTTAAAATAGTTATTCCAGGTATAAAAGTCTATACTACTTTTGATACCAGATGGAATAATCCAGATATTAAAACGACACAACTTTTACCAAATGTATTAGCTAAAACAAAAGCAATTAAAAATGGTTTTGGTGAAGCTTTATTTTTAGATAAAAAGTCATATGTCACGGAGGGATCAAGTTCAAATTTTTGGATATTAAATGAAAATAATATTCTAATTACAAGGTCTCTTGATGGTAAAATATTAGCAGGGATAACAAGAGATTCGATATTAAATTGTGCTAAAAATAAAAATATTGTAGTGAAAGAAAAAAAAATATCTTTAGATGATATTAAAGATTGTAAAGAGGCATTTATTACAAGTGCTTCATCTTTTGTTACACCTGTAATTCAGGTGGATAAAATGATAATTAATGATGGGAAAGTTGGAAAATTTTCTAATTTACTTCGAAAAACATATTTGGAAATGAACGATTAGTTTTTAGTGATTTGAACAATACAATTAATTTTAAAGAAAAAGTGCTGATAGTTATTCCAATTATAAATAACTACAAAATATATAAGGATTCCTTTTATTACAAAGATAATATTGAAAACAGAAAATCTGAAACAATTTCATTAATCCATGCATTAAATGTAAATGTCTTAGATGTTTTAAGTGTTAAAATAAATAATTTCTCGTCAGCAAATTTATTTAATAAAAATGTTTTAGATACTATTTTAAAAACAATAAAAAAATTGAAAATTAGTTTATTAATTATTGATTTTCAATTATCTCCAATACAACAAAGAAATCTTGAACTTTTTTTCAAAGTCAAAGTAATTGATAGAACACAAGTTATCTTAGAAATTTTCTCATCAAGAGCAATTTCAAGAGAAGGCAAAATTCAAGTGGAGTTAGCTGCACTCAATTTTCAAAAAACTAGGCTTGTTAGGTCTTGGACACATTTAGAAAGACAAAGGGGTGGATCTGGGTTTTTAGGAGGTCCTGGAGAAAGGCAAATAGAGTTAGATAGAAGAATAATTAATAAAAATATTAAAAATTTAAATGCGAATCTTCAAAAAGTTGTCAAAACTAGAGCAATACAAAATTCTAAAAGAAAAAATTCATCATCAATTATAGTTTCTCTAGTTGGTTATACAAACACTGGTAAATCAACATTATTTAATAATTTAACAAACTCTTCAGTGATTTCAAAAAACATGTTATTTGCTACATTAGACCCCACATTGAGATTAATGAAACATGAAATGTCTTATAAAAATAAAATAATTTTATCTGATACTGTTGGTTTTATTTCTTCTCTTCCAACTGAATTGGTAGAATCTTTTAAATCAACTCTTGAATTTATAAGAGAATCAGATTTTTTATTAATCGTTAATGATGCTTCTGATAAAAATGTCAAAGATAAGTATGATTTAATCTTAAAAACATTAAAAAGCATAGGCATTAAAGATAATTACCTTAAAGAAAAAGTTATAAATGTTTTTAATAAATGTGATTTAGTTTCTGATTTAAAACAAAATATTTCTATTCCTAATTTTAAAAATAGTATATATACATCATCATTCAATGTTGACGATATTAAAAAATTAAAAAGAAAAATTTATAAATTTGCTGTTAGTATAAATGATAATTAAGCAAGAAATGTTTGATTTTTCAAAAGAGAAAAATAGAAAATATTTAAATGATTTTTTCTTTTTTTTATTGAAAAAAGTTAATGATGAAATAATTCTAAAACATTTAGAAAATCTTAATTCTGATGAGATTTTTACTAAATCTGATAAAAATGATTTTGTCACTATTTATGATAAAAAAGCAGAAGAATATATCATTAAAGAAATAAATAAAAAATTTACAACAATTAAAATAATTGGAGAGGAAACTTCTTTTCAAAAAAATATTGATTTTTCAATTATAGATGATGGATATTATATTACTATCGATCCAATAGATGGAACAAAAAACTATATAAATAAAAATCAAAACTTTTGTAGTATGGTGTCATTGATTTTAAAAAAAAAACCAATTGCAAGTTTTATATATTATCCACTGATCAAAAAATACATTAGTTCATTTGAAAATTTTGGTTCTAAGATTTTAGATTTAAAAACTAATAAGATTTGTAAATTAAAAATTAATAAAGAATTAATTAACTTTGCAACAGGTGGAACAAAAGGAGTACCTGAAATCACTAGAAAAATTATTTTAGAAAAATTTAATTCTAATTTTAAAAGGTATTTTATTGGAAGTGCAGGTGTCGAAACTTTAATGTTAGCTAATAATGAAGTAGATTTCATTTTTCATGGTAGAGTTACCATTTGGGATCATTCACCTATGACTTTAATCACAAATGAGGCAGGTGGCGAAGTTTTAATGTTTAACAATGCATCTAGATTCAATGTTTTTTCTAAGGGTCCAATATTAGCTGCAAAAAACATTCAACACTGGAAACATGTAAAAAGTAAATTAAATTAATTAATTATTTTTTTATAATATTAAATGGGTTGAATGCTTGCAAACCTGCCATAATTTCAATTCTATTAACATTAATATTTTTTGGTCTAGTTGCAACCCAGTAAATAGTTTCACCTATATCTTCAGGTTTGATAAAATTTGTATTTTCATAAACTTTATTAGCTTTTTCGTTATCGCCCTTAAATCTAACTAATGAGAATTCTGTTTCAGCTAAGCCAGGCTCTATTGATGTTACATTAATCCCTTTACTAACCAAATCAGCTCTAAGGTTCAAGGAGAACTGGCTGACAAAAGCTTTAGTTCCTCCATATACATTACCTCCTGGATATGGGTATGATCCAGCTACAGAACCTATATTAATTATATGCCCGCTTTTATTTTGAACCATTTTTGGTAAAACCTGTCTTGTGGCATAGATTAAGCCTTTAATGTTCGTGTCGACCATTTTGTCCCAGTCATCTAAATTTGCCTCATCCGCACCTTCTAATCCTAGAGCTAAGCCAGCATTATTACATAAAACATCAATATTTGAAAAATCTGGAGGGATATTTTCTATTTCTTTTTTTACAGCAACTCTATCAGTTATATCAAAGCAAAGTGGAAGGCAATTTTCACCTAACTCTCTTGTTAGATCTTCTAGTCTATTACCTCTTCTTCCAGTAATTATTACTTTCCATCCATTTTTAATAAAAATTTTAGCTGTTTCTTTTCCAAATCCTGAAGTAGCTCCAGTAATAAGAATAGTTTGATGTAAATCATTCATTATTTAATTCCTCTTTAATTTTTGCATCTTTCCATAATTGGTGAATGTTTTTTGAGTTGATTTTAATATTATTTTTTTGAAGTGTTTTTTCAATATTTAAAAATCTATTTTTAAATTTTTTTATTGATTTTTCTACAACTATATCTGGATTTAAATTTAAATGTCTTACTAGGTTTACAACAGAGAATAATAAATCTCCAATCTCTTCTTCAACTTTTTCTAAATTGTTGTTAATTTGTAATGATTTTTTTACCTCAATTAATTCTTCTTCAACTTTTTTTAAAGGACCTAAATAATCTTTCCAATCAAAATTCATTAAACTTACTTTTTGTTGAACCTTTAAACTTTTTAGAAGTGGGGGTAAATTGTTAGGAATGTCATCTAATATACTGTTAAATTGACTTTTTTTATTTTGTTTTTCTTCTAATTTAATTTTTTCCCATGTGTCTTTTGGAGTATTATTTTCATTATAATTAATATCAAATATTTGCGGATGTCGTCTAATAATTTTTTTTGTAATTTCATTACAAACTTCTTCAAATGAAAACATATTATTATCTTTGCTAACTTGACTGAATAGAACTACTTGAAGTAACAAATCTCCTAATTCTTCTTTAATATTTTTAATATCTTTATTATTTATTGCATTTTGTAGCTCATAAGCTTCTTCAATTGGAAAATTACTTAATGTTTCAAAAGTTTGTGCAATATCCCAAGGGCATCCATTTTTAGGATGCCTTAAAAGTTCAATTACTTTTAATAACTTATTTAGTGAATTTAGTTTATTTAATTCATTTAATTCTTTTAATGTTAACTTTTTCATACTTATTGTGTATATATTTATAAAGTAAAATAGTATGACTAATTTAAATAATCAACCGAATACGAATGTATCAATATTTTCTAATTTTAGACGTTTTTTTCTAACAGGTCTATTAGTAACTGCTCCAATAATAATTACAATTTACGTTACTTGGCTTGTAATAACTTTTATTGATGTCAAAGTTGCAAACCTCTTGCCTGAATATTTAGATTTTAGAAAAGCATTGCCGTTTCAAATTCCTGGCTTAGGTTTGGTAATTGTTATTTTTGTTATAACTTTAATTGGTGCAATTACACCAGGATTGATTGGAAGAAATTTACTTAAGCTTGGTGAAATGATTTTATTTAAAACACCAGTTATTAGAACTGTATATTCATCAATAAAGCAAATTATGGAAACTGTTATGTCTACTAATTCTAAAAGTTTTAAAGAAGTGGTTTTAGTTGAATATCCGAGAAAAGATATATGGGTCATAGCATTTGTTACAAGTTCTGTAAAAGGTGAAATAGATAATAAAATTAATAAATCTAAATTAGTAAGTATTTTTGTTCCTACAACTCCAAATCCCACCAGTGGTTTTTTACTTTTTGTTGCTCAAAAGGATTTGATATATCTAGATATGCCAGTTGAACAAGCAGTTAAATTAGTTATTTCTGGTGGAATTGTTTCTCCAAAACAAAATAAATTAACCGCCTAATGAAACAAGTGCCTTTTTGTTCTGAAAAATTTCATTAAGTTTTTTTAATTTTTTTGAATTTATTTCAATATTATTATATAGATATTCTGCTTCGCTCTTAGCGTTTTCAATTAAATCTTTATGAAGAATTAAATTTACAAATCTAAAATTAGCATCTCCAGATTGTCTGACACCCAGAACTTCACCAGGACCCCTTAAAATTAAGTCTTTCTCAGCAATGATAAACCCATTGTTTGTAGATTTTAACGTATTTAATCTTTTTTCTGCAATTTCAGATAATTGATTTTCACATAAAAGTATACAATAAGACTGTTTATCACTTCTTCCAACACGACCTCTAAGTTGATGTAATTGTGCTAACCCATACCTATTTGCAGACTCTATAATAATTATATCTGCATTTGGAACATCTATCCCAACTTCCACAACTGTAGTTGCTAGAAGAATTTTAGATTTTCCATCTTTAAAATTATTAATTATTATATCTCTTTGTTCTGATTTTTGTTTTCCATGAACTATATTTAATTCTGAACTTTTAAAATATTTTGATAAATATTTTTCTCGTTCCTCAATGGATATTAAATTTGTAGTATCTTCATTAAATTCAATTGCAGGGCATATCCAATAAATTTGTGATCCTTCAGAAATTCTTCTTTTTAATCCTTCGACAAGTGAATCTAATTTTTTAATAGAAATAAGAGATGTATCAATATTTTTTCTTCCTTTGGGCTTCATTTTTATATTTGAAACACTCATATCATTATAATAGGTCAAGGCTAGTGATCTTGGTATTGGTGTTGCAGTCATAACAAGTAAATTTATATCTTTTCCTTTTTCAACTATTGAAATTCGTTGATTTACACCAAATCTGTGTTGTTCATCTATAACCGCTAATTTTAAATTTTTATATATGAGGCCTTTTGAAGTTAAAGCATGCGTTCCTATTATTATTTTAGATTTGCCATTTTTGATATTTTCATAATTTTGTTTTTTTAATTTTGCGGATTGTTTACCAACTATTAAGGTAATTTCAATATCTAGATTTTTAATTAGCTGTTTTAAATTTTGATAATGTTGTTGAGCTAAAACTTCAGTTGGGGCCATTAAAGCTGCCTGAGATCCCGATCCTACAACTTGTATTATGGCAAATATTGCAACAATTGTTTTCCCACTTCCTACATCACCTTGTAACAACCTCAGCATTGGTTTATTAGACTTTAAATCAACTGAAATTTCATTTATGACTTTAATCTGATCCTCTGTAAGTTCAAAATTTAAATTTTTGAGTAACAGAGTATTTAAATCATTGTCTGAAATTCCAGAATTTTTTGCATGCATTTTATTTTTTAAAATCATAAGCGAAACAAAATTTGATAATAATTCATCATGAGCTAACCTTTTAATTAAGTTACTTTCTTGATTATAAAACCCTTGTTCTTTTGGCATATGAAGTGTCTTTATAGTATTTGAAAAACTTAAAAAATTAAATTTTTTTAGAGTTTCATCTTTTGACCATTCTTCTAAATCATTTAAGTTTTCTAAGCCATAATTTATAATATTATTAATTTGGTTTTTTTTGATACCATTTGGCATCCTGTAAATTGGATCATATTTAGGTATTTTATGATTTAGTTCTTTAGGGACAAAGTAATCAGGATGGGTGATTTGTGGAATTCCTTTAAATATTTCAATTTTACCACTAACAGTATATTCATTATTAATTTTATATAATTTTGAAAAGTTATTTGAGTATAAATTGAAATATACAATGTCCAGTCTCTGATTTGATTCCTCATTTAATCCAAATGTTATTATCCTTGAAGGAATTCTTCTTTTAAAAAAGCTCTTTTTGATATTCATTTCAACAATTACAACATCTACAGTAATGTAATCTCCTTTTTCAGAACTCTTAATTGAAGTTTTTTGATATCTATTTATATATTTTATAGGTAAGTTTAATAAATGATCTATTACTCTTAAACCAATTTTATCTTTAATTAATTTAACTGTTTTAGGACCAATGCCTTTTATATTTTCAATAGAATTAAAAATTTTTTCTGATAAATTATTTTTTTTAATGCTAATAGACAATTATAAGTTCCTAATATTTTGTACACCAAGATAATTTTATGAAAGAAAATTTAAACAATAAAGATTTAATTATAAAAAAGCTTATTTATAGATCAAAATATACTGGAACAAAAGAAACTGACATTCTTTTATCAAATTTTGTTGATGCTTATATATACGATTTAACATTCGAACAATTAAAAACATATCAAAGTATTTTAGACTCTGGTGACCCACGTATTTGGAGATTAGCAATAGATAATGAAATTTCCAATAATGAAAAAGAAATTTATCTTCTTAATATGATAAAAAAAAGTGGTAATATTTATGATTGATTTAAAAATCAATCAAGAGCTAAATAATATTTCATCATTCAATGGTATTGATGAAGCATTCTTACCTATTTTTATTAGTAAATATTTAAAATTGAATAATAAACTCTTTATAGTTTTGAAAGATGATAAACAATTGAATCAAATTGAAAGTTTGATCTCAATTTCTAATCCTAATTGCAAAGTTTTGTCTATACCTGCGTGGGATATTTCACCTTATGATAATTCGTCTCCTAACAAAGTATTAAGTGGACAAAGAATAAGTACATTATCTAGTCTAGTAAATAATAATTTTTTAGATGATGAACTTGTTATCTTAACAACATTTAATAGTATTTTTATAAAAACAGCACCATTCGATTTTTATGAAAATCTTTTTTTAGATATTTTTATTTCACAAACTATTTCGATTTCAAACCTAAGAGATAAATTAACTGAAATGGGTTACACAAAAGTAAATACTGTAAGAGAAAATAATGAATTTGCAGTTAGGGGAGAAATAATTGATATTTTTAATACTGGAAAAGAAAATCCTATACGTATTTATTTAAATAATGATAAAATAGAAAAAATTTCATTTTTTGATGCACTAACACAAAGAAATAAACCCAAATTAAAAATTGATAATAAATTAATTATATTTCCTGCATCAGAAATTCTTTTGTCAAAAGATAACATAGAGATTTTTAAAAAAAAATATTCTAGCAGCTTTGATATTGATTTAAGAAATGATAATCAATACACGAAGATTTTATCTGGACACAGAATTTCTGGCATAGAAAATTTTTTTAGTTTATTTTTTGATACAGAACTTTCGAATATTTTTGAGTTAATTTCAAAAAACAAATGTTTTAGTGATATCAAATATTTAATCTTTGATAAGAATATTAATCATGTCTTAAAGAAACTTGAAGAGATTGAATCATTTTATAAAAGAAGAAGTGATGAATTTTCAAAATTTCTTCAACCTCATCATAATTATTTAACTTTTAACGAATTCAAAAATTATCAAAAAACATTAAAATTTAATTTTATTAATGATTTGCAACTTAGTAATTCTCATGATTATCTTTCAAAAAAAATTATTTTGCCAACAATCAATTCAGTAAATAGAAGTGCTTTGAAGCATTTATCAGAATTTATAAATAAACAATTAAATAATAGAAAAACTATTATTTTCTGTTGTGAAGAAAAAGAAAAATTATTTAACTATAAAAAATATTTTGAAGGAACAATAAAAGATAAAAAAATAAAAAATATCTATTTAAATTATTATGATTTATTAAATTCCACAGAATTAAACAATTTAATATTTTGTAATATTAATATTACAAATAGTTTTGAATTTAACAATTATATCTTTGTTAACGAAAGTGACTACTCTCATAAAAATTATAAACCAAAAAAATCAAAAATTCGAAAAGCAGAAAACTTTTTAAAAGATTTAAATTCACTCAAAACTAATGACTTCGTTGCTCATGTGGATCATGGAGTTGGCATTTATAGATCTTTAGAAATTATAAATATTTCTAATAATGATCATGATTGCTTGAAGATTGAATATTCTGGTGGAGACAAACTTTTTGTGCCAGTCGAAAATATTAATTTAATATCTAAAATTGCTGATGGTCTAGAAAATAGAATTTTAGATAAACTAGGGTCATCAAATTGGCTAATTAAAAAAAATAAAATTAAAAATAAAATTGATGATTTAGCTAATAAATTGATAACTACTGCTGCAAATAGAAGTGTCCAAAATAAAGTCCGAATATACGAACCAAAAAATTACAACGAGTTTGTTAATAATTTTCCTTTTGATCTTACTGATGATCAAGAAACAGCAATTGAAGATACTTTGAATGATATTTATTCAAACAAATTGATGGATAGGTTAATTTGTGGAGACGTTGGGTTTGGAAAAACAGAAATTGCTATAAGAGCGTCATTTGTTGTCGCATCTTCTGGAAAACAAGTAGCTATTGTTGCACCAACAACAATATTAGTAGAACAACATTTTAAAACCTTTCAAGATAGATTTAAAGATTTTGATATAGGTATCAAAAGCTTATCTAGGATGACTAAAAACAATGATAGATTAAAAATTAAAAATGATCTAAATAATGGAAAATTATCTATAGTAATTGGTACACATGCTCTTTTATCTAAGGACATATCATTCTTAAATTTAGGATTGATTGTCATTGATGAAGAACAGCATTTTGGAGTTGCTCAAAAAGAAAGACTTAAAGAACTACAATTTGATATACATGTATTAACTTTATCTGCAACTCCAATTCCAAGAACTCTTCAGTTATCTTTGACTGGCTTAAAAGATTTAAGTCTTATAACAACTCCTCCAACCAATAGATTAGCAGTAAGAACCTTTGTTAATGAATGGGACAAGGTTACTTTAACAGATGCTTTAAAAAGAGAGATGGAAAGGGGTGGCCAGATTTTTGTTGTTTGCCCAAGGATCAAAGATATTGAAATAGTATTAAAGTTAATTAAAACAATGTCTCCAGGATCAAAAATTTCTATTGCTCATGGCAGATTAACACCAACCGAACTTGAAGATAGTATAATAAGTTTCTATCAAAAGGAATCTAATATTTTAATTTCTACAAATATTATAGAATCTGGAATTGATATCCCTAATGCTAATACACTAATTATTTATAATGCTGATTTATTTGGCTTGTCTCAACTTTATCAACTCAGAGGTAGAGTTGGAAGGAGTGATAAAAGAGCTTATGCTTATCTTACAACAAAAAAAGGTAAAGTTTTAAATGATAATGCGATCGAAAGGTTAAAAGTTTTAAAAACTTTAGACAATTTAGGTGCAGGATTTTCTTTAGCTAATTATGATTTAGATATTAGAGGTGCAGGTAATTTGTTAGGTGATGAACAATCTGGACAAATTAGAGATATTGGATATGAACTTTACCAAAAAATGCTTATGGAAACAATTAATAGCTTAAAAAAAAATAAAAATATGCAATATGTAAATTGGTCACCTACGATTACAATTGGTAAAGCTGTATTAATACCTGAAGATTACGTTGAAGATTTATCAACGAGAATGTCGTTATATAGAAAGATTGGTGATTTAACCTCTAATAATGAAATTAAAAATTTTATAGAAGAATTAAATGAAAGATTTGGACCACCACCTAATGAGGTATCAAATTTAATTTATACAATATCTTTAAAAATAATTTGCTTAAAATTAAACATTAATTTTATAGATATTGGTCCTAAAGCATTAATTATTGGTTTTAGAAAACAAGGAGAAAAAGAAATTTCAAAAATTTTAGAATGGGTTAATAAAAATAAAAATTTTATCAAGTTAAGGAATGATGAGAAAATTATTATAACATTAACAGGTAAGAGTGTTAATAGATTTAAATTGCTAAAGGATTATTTAAAAGAAATTAATAATTTGTTAAAGCCTTAATTACATCTAAAAGTTCCCTTAGTTTTTTCAAAATCAACTGTGCTCACTTTTACTAAAATAAATTTATTTGAATTACAGGATTTTGTTAATTTTTCTTTTGCGGTTTGAGGCAAATCAGTTATGAATTTAGGATTTAACTTCCATTTAATTGTAACATACTTGGTCATTTCTTTCTTAACTATATTTCTATCAACTTTGTTTTTTGGAATATGTGAAGAGCAACTAGCAATAAATAAAATTAAAAATAAATTAAAAAATAAATATAAACTTTTCATAAAATCTCCTTTACCAATTTCCCGTATTATCCATGGATTTCCAGGGGTCTTTAATTTCTAAGGCTTCCCCTTGTTGAAGAAGCTCAATTGAAATATCATTTGGAGACTTAATAAAAGCCATTCTTCCATCCCTTGGTGGTCTATTGATTATAACACCTTTATCCATTAATTTTTGACAAGTTTCATAGATATTTGAAACTGAAAAAGCTAAGTGACCAAAATTTCTTCCTTTATCAAGGTTTTCATATTCCCAGTTATGAGTAAGTTCTATTTCTGGTGATCTGGTATTTATTGCAAGACTTTCATCTTCAGTAGCTGCTAAAAATATTAATGTAAATTTCCCCTCAGGAACATCTTTTCGTCTTGTTTCAATTAAGCCTAATTTATTACAAAAGAAATCTAAAGATTCCTCTAAATTATTGACTCTAATCATTGTATGTAAAAATTTCATTAATTAAACTCCATTTAATATTAAAAATTATATCTATTTATTAGAAGATTCAATAAATTTATTTTATACTACTTTTATGTCTAAGCTAGATTATGGTTATAATATACCTGCTTTAAAAGGTATGATGTTAGAAGAAATTCAAACACCATGTTTGCTAATTGATTATGAGACATTTAAATTAAATGTTGAAAAAATGAGATCTTTCACTCATAAAAATAATATTAAATTTAGACCTCACGCAAAAATGCATAAATCTGTAGAGGTAGCAAAGTATCAACTTGAATATGGAAATGCGTCTGGTATATGTTGTCAAAAACTTAGTGAAGCTGAAGTGTTTGTAAGATCAGGTATTAAAGATATTTTAATTACCAACCAAATAACAGATTTAAAAAAAATTGATAGATTATGTAAAATTAATGGATCAGGTTCCAAAGTTACTTGCTGTGTAGATAATATAGAAAATTTAAAGGATATAAATAATATTGCTTTTGATAATAATGTTAAAATTGAAATTTTTATAGAATTAGAGTGTGGTGCTCAAAGATGTGGAACAGATAACATAGATGATATTAAACTAATGATTCAATTTATAAATAAATCATCAAATATTAAATTCTCAGGGTTTCAAGCTTATAATGGCTCCAATCAACATATTCTTGATGAAAAAAAAAGAGAGTTATCAGTTAATAATACTAATAAAAGAATTTCTAATTTATTAAAACATTTCGACATGTCTAATTTATTTGTAACTGGCGGCGGGACTGGTTGTTTTGAAGGAGAAACTAAAAGTAAAGTTTATAAAGAAATTCAAGCAGGTTCTTACGCTTTTATGGATGCACATTATTCAAGTTTAGAAAAAAATATCTCTAATATTATTTTTGAAAATTCATTATTTATTTATACGAGTGTCATTTCAGTAGCTAAAAAAAATTTTGCAGTTGTTGATGCTGGTTTAAAGTCTATGTCTGTAGATAGTGGACTACCAAAAATATTTAATAAAAATAACCTAAGGTATACAAATTGTTCTGATGAGCACGGAATAATTGAAGATTATAATAATTCTCTTAAATTAAATGATAAGTTAAAATTAATACCAGGCCATTGTGACCCAACATGTAATTTACATGACTGGTATGTTGTTATTGATAAAAATGGAAAAGTAAAGGATTTGTGGGAAGTATCGGCTCGTGGATTTAGTTTTTAATGATTAAAAATAATAAAAATAGTTTACTTGTAATTCTAGGTAATCAACTTTTTCCAATGGAATACATTTCTAAGTTAAATATAAATAAAGTTTATATGAAAGAAGACATTGAACTTTGTACTTATTTTAAACATCACAAAATGAAATTAACTCTTTTTTTAACTGCTATGAGAGATTATTGTGACTTATTAAAAAAAAATAATTTTGAAGTTCATTATAAACCTCTAAAAATAGATCAAAAAACATATAGCAATTATATAGACGACCTTAAAATTTTCTTAAAAGAAAATAAAATTAATAAATTATATGTGTATGATATTGTTGACAAATTTTTTGAAAAAAAATTCTTTGCTCTTGCTAATGAAGTGGATTTAACTTTTATTCCATCTCCGATGTTTTTTTTACGTCAAGAAGATCTTAAAGAGTATGGAGAGAATAATAAAAATTTAAGAATGGTTTCTTTCTATCAAATGATGAGAAAAAAACTAAATCTTCTTATGGATGCAAATGAAAAGCCTACAGGTGGGAAATGGTCATTCGATGAATTAAATAGAAAACGACTTCCAAAAAATATTGAAATTCCAGCTACTACATTTTTTAATAAGTCTAAAAATATTGATGATGTAAAATTAATTGTTGATAAATATTTCTCTAGTCATCCAGGAGATAATGAAAACTTTTGGGCGCCAACTAATAGAAACCAAGCTCTTAATTTATTAAAAGAATTTATTAAGCTTAAATTTGAAAACTTTGGAGATTTTGAGGATGCAGTTGATATAGATGAAAACTTTTTATTTCACTCTTGTTTAAGTTCGTCTTTAAATTTAGGTTTAATAACTCCGAAAGATGTAATCGAAGAAGTAAATAAATCAAAAGACATACCATTAAATTCTCTCGAAGGGTTTATAAGACAAATAATTGGATGGAGAGAATTTATTAGACTAGTTTATTTTCTAAAAGGTGATTTTCAAGAAAATTCAAATTATTGGAAACATGACAGAAAATTAAAAGATTGTTGGTATGATGGAACAACTAAAATTGAACCATTAGATGATACAATAAAAAAATGTTTAAAATATGGATATGTTCATCACATACCACGTTTAATGATATTAAGTAACATAATGAATTTATGTAAAATTTCTCCCAAAGAAATATATAGATGGTTTATGGAAATGTTCGTTGATAGTAGCGACTGGGTAATGGTGCCTAATGTTTATGGAATGGGAACTTATGCAGATGGTGGTGTCTTTTCAACTAAGCCATACATTTGTGGATCTAATTATATTCTAAAAATGAGTAATTACAAAAAAGATAACTGGTGTGATGTTATGGATGGATTATATTGGTCTTTTATTAATAATAACAAATCTTTTTTTTCAAAAAATCCTCGTTTAAATATGATGGTCAGAACATTGGAAAGAATGAATATTGAAAGAAAAAAAATAATTTTTGATAAAGCAGATGAATTTATTGAAAACGTTACATATATATAACGCATGAAAAACATATTTTATCTATTAATTAAAATTAAAATAATTTTCTTTTTATCAATATTCCAGGCTAAATCAGATACTTTTTATTACTCAGGTGGGTGTTTTTGGTGTACTGAAGAAGATTTTGAAGAATTTAAAGGAGTTAAAGAGGTCATTAGCGGGTTTACTGGAGGAACAACTTCAAATCCTAAATATTATCCTAATCAATGGGGAGACCATAGAGAAGCAGCTAAGGTGATTTATGATCCAAATAAAGTTTCATTTGCTGAATTAGTAAAACATGTTTTCAATACAGTTGATTACGAAGATTCAGATGGCCAGTTTTGTGATAGAGGCCATTCATATAGTCCAGCTATTTATTACAAAAACAATAAACAAAAAAAAATTATAAATGATATTGCTCCCAAAACTTCGAAAGTCGCTGTAGAAAAAGAAACAAAATTTTATCCTGTAAGGGAGGAACATCAAAACTTTTATAAAAAAAATTCTTTAAAGTATTATCTCTATAAAACTGCATGTGGTAGAGAAAAAAGATTAAAGCAATTGAAAAAAGTTAAATAACAAAAATGTCTATTTGGGGAACAATAATCGGTGGCATGTTAGGTTTTACTATTGGAGGACCGATAGGAGCATTATTAGGATCTTTTTTAGGAAGTAAATTTTCAGGTGGAGTTAAAAGTATAAACTTCAGCAATGAAAACTCTCAACAGATTTTTGCATTAGCTTTAATTATTTTGTCTGCAAAAATTAGTAAAGCAGATGGAGTTGTTACAAAGGATGAATTACTTGCAATTAAAGAAAAGTTAAATATACCTGAGACTGAAATTGATAATGTTTCAAAAGTGTTTAATGTAGCAAAACAAGATGATTTAGGTTTTGAACCATATGCACAACAAATAAGCCAAATTTATTCAAAAAATAAAACAGCTTTAGTTGAAGTTTTAAATATTCTTTTATATATTGCTGAAGCAGACGGAGAGGCTAGTAAACCTGAAATTAAAATGATAAGAGAAATTGGTTTTATCTTTAATCTTTCTGATATTGAAATAAATAGTCTTTTTGAAATCAGAAAATCATCAGAAAAATTAAACCCATATATAGTTTTAGGAGTTAAGCCATCTGATGATATTAAAGAGATTAGAAAAAAATATATCAATTTATCAAAAACTTATCATCCAGATTTATTAATTAATAAAGGTATTCCAGAAGAAGTTCTTGAAAAAAGTAAAGAAAAAATGAGAACAATTAATAATGCTTGGGATCAAATCCAAAAACTAAAAAAAACTAGTTAATTCAATTTTTTAAAATGGTAATCAATTTTTTAGAAATCGTGTTAGAAATTATTTTAACTCCCTTTTCATTTGGATGAATGCCATCACTTAAATTTAATTCTGGATTTAAAGCCACGTCTTGAAGCAAAAAGGGAATAAATAACAGATTAAATTTTTTTGCTAAATCAGGATAAATAATGTCAAAGCTATCTTTATATTTTTTTCCATAGGAAGAAGGTGCAATCATTCCAGCTAAAATAATTTTAACATTTTTAGCATTAATTATTTTAATGATTTTTTCTAGGTTTTTATATGTTTCATTTGGTTTAATACCTCTTAGCATATCATTTGCACCTAAACACAATACAACGTGTGTTATATTTTTTTCAGCAAGCGTCCAATTAAGTCTATTTAAACCTCCAAAACTAGTTTCACCAGGGATGCTAGCATTAATTATTTTATAATTATATCCTAACAGTAAAAGTTTTTGTTCAAGTATATTATTTAAGGAATTTTTTTTATCCAATTTGTATCCAGACATTAAACTATCACCGTATAGCAATATTTTCTCTAATGCGTACGAGTTAAACGAAACTAGACAACTTAAGATTAATGTAATAATAAAATGTTTGAGCATGAACAAACTTCTCGAAATAAAAAATTTAAGTTTATCTTATAAGATAAATAATAAGTCATTACAAATACTTAAAAATGTAAATATTGATATAAATTATAAAGAAGCAATTTCAGTCATTGGAGAAAGTGGTTCAGGAAAAACTAGTTTGATTATGTTAATAGCTGGTTTAGAAAAATTTAATTCAGGAGAATTAATTTTTGACGGCTATAACTTTAAAAATTTAAATGAAGATGAACTTTCAGATATTAGAAGAAAAAATATTGGTATAATTTTTCAATCTTTTTTTCTTTTGCCAAATTTTACGGCATTAGAAAACGTAAATTTAACTTTAGAAATTAACAACATAAATAATGGTTTAAATAAATCTAAAGAAATTTTAGATAAGGTAGGTTTGAAACATCGATTTAATCATTACCCAAGTCAACTCTCTGGAGGTGAGCAACAAAGAGTTGCTATAGCTAGATCATTGGTTATGAAACCAAAGTTAATATTAGCTGATGAGCCTACAGGTAATCTTGATAAAATAAATTCATCATTAATTTCAGGTATCCTATTTGATATTGTAAAAGATTCAGGATCAAGTCTTATTTTAGTAACTCATGACATCAAAATTGCAAATAAAGCTCATAAAAAAATTGAAATAAATGATGGAAAAATTATTTAATTATACTGACATAAAATTTATATTTTTATTTTCAATTAAAGACTTATTCAGAAGTAAGACTAAATTATTGAGTATTTCAATAACTCTTTTTTTAAGTTTGTTTATATATAGTACAATTTTGAC
>CACMRG010000019.1 GCA_902616005.1 uncultured SAR116 cluster alpha proteobacterium | reverse complement strand
ACGTTTAGCTTCTATTTTATAATGATTAATATTGTGTCTTTTATGTATCAGCGTTGTTCCTTTTGAAAATGAACAAACTACATCGTTTGGTAGTATTTTTACATCACATGACAAACCATTTTTTTTGACAAAATCAATCTTTTCTTTAACCCACCTATCATTAACCATTAACCATTCGTTTCCATCACAACTATGATTTAATTGTGAAATTAGGAAAGTTGATATTTTTGTTTTACTCTTTTTATCAACACCACAATCCAATCCACGATACTTTGCTTCACCTACAAAGTTATCATTCCTATCATTCCATACTTTCTTACCACCTGATGTAGTTGTTGCGTTGTAGCAGACAGATGTATCAGATAGAGATGCAAGAGGTCTTTGGCTTGAGTCTTTAGTTTGGCCTGAAGCTGTAGTTATATCTTTATTAACTCCACAATCAATATCTTTAAATTTTTCATATCTTTGTTTTTTATATAAGCAATTATAGTAATTATATTTTTTTTCATCTGCTATTACCCATGAACCATATTTGTAGTATTTTCTTAAAGCAAATGAGGCACCTTTATATCCGCCTTGACTTGCCTCTTTCAAAAGGTTTATTGCTTCTTTAATGTTTATAGGAGTACCTGATGTATACAAATATCTATTAGCTAAAACGGTTTTTGCTTTTAAGTTACCTATTTGCGATAATTGTTTGAGTTCATTAATTGACATTTTATCAGAGACTTTAGGAAGCGACCATTTTTCATATTTGGTTTTATTTGAACTTTTGGTTGGTACTATATTTTTTGCATTACAATTAAGCCCTCTTTTTTTAGCTTCTTTACGATAAATTTCAATGCCATTTGTTGCTTCTGCACAGACTTGTAAAGAAGTTACTTTTTTTATCCAAGTGTCAATACAAAAGGAAAGTGAAAGATTCCTTTTTTTAGCTTCATAAACATATGCCGATCTATCTTGCCAACCATTTCGTCCTGTAGCTCTATCACATATTCTTATATCAGAAAAAACTTCAAATCGTTTTTTTAGACAAAAATCTAAATTTAAATTTCTATCTTTTGCTAGTTTGTACCATTCTTTTCGCCATCCGTTTAAATGCCAACTCGTTTCATTAGTTGCAAATCTACAAACAGTCGCATCATCATATTGTAATTTTGCATAACTCTTACTGACAAACGAAAGTGAAAACACAAAAACAAACATCAACAATGTTCTTAAAAATGACATACTGCTATAATAATATAATTTCATATAATACCAAATTTAAATTCTTTATCGTCTAAATGCTCCTTAAGAGTTTCTGATGATTTTTGAGATATGTCACCTTTACCTCTCATTAAACTTAAATACCTCAAGGCTATGTTTGCTTTTTTTAATATATCCAAATTTTCATCATTTAATGTATCAACGATTATACTTTGACATTTAATCAATATATTTTTGTGCGTTTCAACTATCTCTTTTAATATAATTTCGGTTGTGTCCTCTAAAGCTTCTTTAAATATATCCTCTTGTCTCCAACGAGATAAAGTTTCCTCTCTAATACCAATTTGTTTAGATATATTTGATGCCTTAACACCAGACGCAATTAAATGTACTGCAATTAGTTGATTTTCATTGAGTTTTATTGACATTGTCTATCTTTCAGGCTTATGACCATGAAACCCTCTAATTTGTTTTCTTTCGTTAATGTAATTTTCAATTTCAACTAAATCCCAAACAACTTTATTAGGACCAAGAAGAAATGGCTTAGGAAAATTGTCAATAGTCTTAGACCATCTTGACACAGTTGATGAACTAATATTCAGAATTCGGGAGACTTCTTTTTTTGGAATAAAACGTTGTTTATACATAATTGATACTCAAATATTTTTACCCTCTCCTTTCTTGAGGGTTATTAGTTATTTGAACTCCAATTATTCTTTTATTATAGCATATTTGATTTAATAAATAAAATCTAAATTGTTTCTAATAGGTACTTTTCCCAATCATTCATTATTATCTTTCTTTGTTGAAATAAATCAGTCCTTAAATAAGCTTTTTCGACTTTGTTAGGTAATTGATGGGCTAAACAAAACTCAATTGCATGATGCTGATATTTACCTGTTTCCTCTGCCCAATCTCTAAAAGTTGACCTAAAACCATGAACTGTAATTTTAAGATGAGGAAATTCTTTTTTTAAAAACACAAGCATAGCTCCATTAGAAATATGTTTTCCCGTTGCTAGGTTTGTGAAAACAAAATGATGATTATGTTTTCTTCTCATTAACTCCACTATTTTTATAGCTTCATCCGATAAAGGAACTTTATGCTCTTTTTTTGTTTTCATTTTTTCAGGTGGAATAGTCCATATTTTTCTTTGTAAATTAAATTCGTCAAACTCAGACTCAATGACTTCTTTGGTTCTAGTCGCGGTTAAAATCAACAATCTCATTGCGTAAGCTGATAACAAATCAAACTCACAAAGCTCTTTATAAAAATCTATTATTCTTGAATAAAGCAGAGAAGAAAAATGTTTAACTTTTTGAATTTTATAAGGGTCTGGAAGAATATGAATAAGGTGTTCCTTCCAAGAAGCTGGATTATCTTTATCATACCAACCTCTAATTTTTGCGAATGAAAATATCAGAAATAATCTTTGTTGAATACGTCTTGCCGTTTCTGTTTTTGTATTCCAAATAGGCTGTAAAACACTTATAATGTCATCACGATTAATATCAATAAAAGGCTTTGTATCTAACAGTGGTGAAGCATAAGTACCGATAGAGTTTCGCCATTGCTGAGCACTTTTGGGATTAGTCCATTCAGCTTCTTTCTTTTTAGAAATATATAACTCTGCAATATCTGAAAACTTTTTATTTTGCTGTTGTCTTAAAACCTCAACTCTATTTTTTTCATCAATAGGGTCAATTTTTTTTCTTAGTAATTGTTTATTACTCAATGCATGTTGTCTTGCCTCTAAAAGAGATATATCAGGAAATTTACCTAGACCCATTTCTCTTGCTCTTTTGTTAATAGTATAACGAAAACTCCATTTACCTTTTCCAGGGCTAGAGATAGAGATATAGAGCCCATCACCGTCATGGTATTTGTCCTTAGGTAAAAACAATAATTTTCTCGCATTTAATTTTTTCATGTCATCTCCAGTCTACAACTCGGTCTACAAGTTGGGTTGATTAAAGATGATTTACAGTGAAATACTCTGGAGACCTCTGGTCAATCTTTTTCCCAGTCTTCTGGGGATTATGACATAGCATGACATAACATAGTTAGGTATATGGCGGAGAGAGAGGGATTCGAACCCTCGAGAGGCTTTAACCCCTACACACTTTCCAGGCGTGCGCCTTAAACCACTCGGCCACCTCTCCACAAAGATTTTATAATTGAAAAAATAAAATAATCATATTAAAAAATACATATTAATTTATGGGAAGAGTATTCATTACATTTGGCCTAATTTTTTTTGGTCTGTCAGCCTTCAGCATTTATTTAGACGTGGTGTTACATTTAAATGGTAATGTAGGCTATACACAAATTGGACAAATTTGGTATAAATACTCTCCAAACAGTTTGCAAATCGCAGAAGCAATAGTTAGTAGATACATAGATCCTTGTTCATCTTTAGAAATTTTAAACTGCTCAGGTTTTGTCTGGCATCCAGTTATATCTACTTTTTTAATCTTTCCATCAGGACTAACATTTGGAATTTTAACAATTTTTTTTATTTATTTAGGAACAAAAAAAAGACGAATAAATAAAATTAATTAAATTTTCAAAGCTTCAAAAAATGCATTCTGAGGAATTTCAACTTGACCAAACTGTCTCATTTTCTTTTTACCAGCTTTTTGTTTCTCAAGTAGTTTTCTTTTTCTAGAAATGTCTCCCCCGTAACATTTGGCTGTAACATCTTTTCTAACAGCACTTATAGTTTCACGAGCAATAACTTTAGAACCAATAGCAGCTTGTAAGGCAACCTTAAATAATTGTCTAGGAATTAACTCTTTTAATTTTAAACAAATAGCTCTACCTCTTTTTTCAGCATGATCTTTATTTGTAATCATTGCTAATGCATCAACTTGATCCCCATTAACTAGAATTGAAACTTTTACAAGATCTCCTAATCTATACTTATCAAATTGGTAATCAAAACTAGCATATCCTGAAGAAACGCTTTTTAATCTATCATAAAAATCAAAAACAACTTCGTTTAATGGAAGTTTATAAACCAACATAGCTCTAGCTCCAACATAACTTAGATCAACTTGTTCTCCTCTTCTTTCAGTGCATAAGGTTAAAACTGATCCTAGGTATTGATCAGGGACAAAAATTGTTGCAGTTATCCAAGGCTCTTGAATATAATCAAGATTATTAGCATCTGGTAAATCAGCTGGATTATGTAGCTTTACAATTTCTCCATTTACTTTTTTTACTTCATATACAACTGACGGTGCAGTTGAAATTAATTCTAAATTAAATTCCCTAGTCAATCTCTCTCTAATGATTTCCATATGTAATAAACCTAAAAAACCGCATCTAAAACCGAAACCTAATGCTGCTGAAGTTTCTGCTTCAAAACTAAAAGATGAATCATTTAAAGATAATTTCTCTAATGCATCTTTAAGATCACTAAAATCAGCGCTATCAGTTGGAAAAAGGCCACAAAAAACCACAGGTATTGATGGTTTGAAACCCTCTAAAATTGAATTTGTAGGTTTTTTATCATCGGTAATTGTATCTCCAACATTACAGTCACCTACAGTTTTAACTGAAGCAGTGAAAAAACCAATTTCACCAGGACCCATTGAGTCCACATTTACTATTTTGGGCGTGAAGATACCTAAGCTATCTACAGTATAACTTGATCCAGTTGACATGAATCTTATTTTCTGACCTTTGAATAATTTACCATCCACAACTCTAACTAAAATTAAAATTCCTAAATAAGAATCAAACCAACTATCAATTAACATTGCTTTTAATTGATTATCAATTTGCCCTTTTGGAGGAGGAAGTTTTTGAACTAATGAACTTAAAACTGACTTTATTCCATCTCCGGTTTTTGCAGAAACCTCAATTGACTCTTCACTTGGTAAGCCAATAACTTCGTCAATTTGTTTTTTTATTCTTTCAGGCTCAGATGCAGGAAGATCAATTTTATTTAACACAGTAACTATCTCATGGTCAGCATCAATTGCTTGATAAACATTTGCAAGAGTTTGGGCCTCAACTCCTTGAGTAGAATCTACTATTAATAAAGATCCTTCGCATGCAGATAATGATCTTGACACTTCATAAGAAAAGTCAACGTGTCCAGGCGTATCTATCAAATTCAATGTATAAGTTTCACCATCATCATGTAAATATTTTAAACGGACTGTTTGAGCTTTTATAGTAATTCCCCTTTCTCTTTCTATATCCATATTGTCAAGAACCTGTTCTTTCATTTCTCTATCCTGTAAAGCACCACACTCTTGAATTAACCTATCAGCTAAAGTTGATTTTCCATGATCGATATGAGCTATAATTGAAAAGTTTCTAATTTTATTTATGTCATCCATTTAGATAATTTAACTATTAAAAAAAAATTTACAATTTGATATTAGTAATTTTATTTTTAGTTTAAATCCGCTTGACTAAACTAGTTATATTGATAGGTTTAATTATGAATTTATATGATTTGTCAGTATATAATTTACTTATCCTATGATGCCCTGTCTCTTTGGAGCCAGGGATATTAAAACTTTTATTTAAAGAATTTATGTAAAATGACAAAATATAGCAAATATACTCAATACAAAACAGTCGATATTAAACAAAGAGATTGGCCTAATAACTCATTAAATAAATGTCCTATTTGGTGTTCAGTTGACTTAAGAGATGGAAACCAAGCATTGGCAGAGCCAATGGATAGCAATCGTAAAATGAAATTTTTTAAAAAACTTATAGATGTAGGGTATAAAGAAATAGAAGTTGGATTTCCATCAGCTTCAGATACAGATTTTAATTTTATAAGGGAACTTATTAATGATAACCACATACCAGATGATGTAACAATTCAAGTTCTGACACAATCAAGAGAAGAATTAATAATTAAAACAATTGATAGTTTAAAAGGGTCAAAGAATGCAATTATACATCTCTATAATTCCACTAGCACTCTTCAAAGAAAAGTTGTTTTTAAAGAAGATATGAACGGTGTAAAAAAAATTGCTACTGATGGAGCAAAAATAATAGGTGATAATATTGGAGTTTTAAACAACACCAATGTCAGATTAGAATACTCACCAGAGAGTTTTACTGGAACTGAGTTATCATACGCACTTGAAGTATGTGAAGAAGTTTTAGACATATGGATGGCAAATAAACATAAACCTGTAATAATAAATCTTCCAGCAACTGTTGAAATGTCATCTCCAAATATTTACGCTGATCAAATTGAATGGATGATCAAAAACTTCTCCGACAGAAAAAGAATTGTGCTCTCTTTACACCCTCATAACGACAGAGGTACTGCAGTTGCTGCCACAGAATTAGGATTAATGGCAGGGGCAGATCGAGTTGAAGGAACTCTTTTTGGAAATGGAGAGCGAACTGGTAACGTGGATTTAATCACTTTAGGTCTTAACTTATTTACACAAGGTATAAATCCTCAGATTGATTTTTCAGATATAAATTCTTTAATTGAAACGGCAGAATACTGTAATAGGTTACCAATTCATGAAAGACATCCATATGCTGGAAAACTTGTGCATACAGCTTTTTCAGGAAGTCATCAAGATGCTATAAGAAAAGGAATGGATGCTATTGAAAAATCAAATTCAGAAAAATGGGAAGTTCCATATTTACCTATAGATCCTGCAGATATTGGAAGAACTTATGAAGCAATTATAAGAGTTAACAGTCAATCTGGCAAAGGTGGCTCTGCTTGGATATTGGAGACTGAGCATCATGTAAAGATTCCAAAACAAGCAGAGATCGAACTATCAAAATATGTTCAAAAATTAGCTGATACATCTGGACTTGAAATTTCTAGCAATGATATATGGGAAATATTTCAAAACCAATTTATAAAAACTGATCCTTTTAAATTAATAAACTTCGTTTCTAAGGCTTCGAATAAAACCTCAGGCCTTGAGATAATTAATGCAGAAATACAATATAAAGGAAAAAAAAATAATTTCACTTGTGAAGGAAATGGTCCTATATCTGCCTTCGTAAATGGATTAAGAGAAAATTATGATTTAGAATTTACTCTTAAAGATTTTGGACAAAACACAAGAAGCGCCACTTCAAAAGCTGAATCTGCAGCATATGTAGAGTTAAAAGATAATAATAATCAATCTATTTTTGGATGTGGTATTCATACTAGTATTACATTAGCCCCAATTTTAGCAGTCGTTAGTGCTATAAATAAAATCAATTAGGTGGCAATGGAGAACTTGCTACTATTTTTTGAAATGAGTTCATTTTACTTAGTTTAAGGTACCAATTATTAATATTGGTAAGAGTATCAAAAGATATACCAAGATTAGTGCATCTATGACACCAAATACCTAGAGGAATATCTGCTAAACTAAACTTTTCATGAACAATAAAATCTTGTTTAGCTAAATGATTGTTTAATATTTTTAATAAACTTAAAATATCATTTTTTGCCTTGTCAGCAATTAATTCATCTCTTAGATCCTGAGGCAAACTTAATTTATGTGCTGTAAGGAGAGAGCATGGAGATGCGAAAGTAAAGCTACCCCAATCAATCCATTGGTCAATTTTACCACTAATTTCAAGTTTATCTTCAACTAAAATATCAAATTTTTTTGATAAATACCTCAAAATAGCGTTTGATTCATACAAAATAAAATTGTTATCATCTAATACTGGCACACGACTATTAGGATTCATTTCTTTAAACTCGGTCGTTTGTGTTTTGCCGTGTACACCACCATAATTTAAATTAATAACACTAATATTTGCATACTCACAAAACCAATTAATTTTTTGAACATTTGCTGAAGATAATCTTCCATAAATTTTTATTGCCATAAAAAAACCTTTTTGATTTATTATCAATATAATCGTAAATTATGGAACGCAAAGTATCAATTTTAAATAACAGATCTGTTTTGAAAATTTCTGGAAGAGATAGTTTATTATTTTTAAATAATATTATTTCTAGTGACATGGAAAAAATGAACAACGAAGAGATGCTTACAACTACCCTATTGTCACCTCAAGGAAAAATCTTATTCGATTTTTTTATAGCAAAAAATGAAGATTATTACTTAATTGAATGCAGTAAAAACCAACTTAATGATTTAACCAGTAAATTAAAACTATATAGTTTAAGATTAAATGTAGCTTTTGAAAAAGAAAATGTAGATGTCTCTGTTTCTAATTATTTTTACCAAGACGAAATTTCAAGAAAAGATGTAAGATTTAATAATAATCATATTTATAGGCATTTTTCAAAACCTAAAAAAAAATTTAAAAACCTTTGTTTAGAAAATTGGTATGATTATTTAAGATTTACAAATCTGTGCCCTGAAGGTGAATTAGAGATACCTTCAAATAAAATTTATCCATTTGAAATAGATGTAATCTATGATAAAGGAATTGACTTTGACAAAGGTTGTTTTATTGGGCAAGAAGTTATTGCAAGAGTAAAGTATAAGGGATCTGTAAAGAAAAAATATATAAGTTTTAAAATCAATTCTTCTAACACTATTGATAATGAAAATATTAATGATATTAATAAAAAGTTAGTTGGGTCTTTAATTTATAATTCAAAATTGAAAAATGATATTTTTGGTTACGGTGTTGTAAAGATTGAATATATCCAAAAAAAGTTAGAATTATTTTGTGAGGGTTTTAGACTAGATATATTAAATTAAGTAAAAATAGTTTTGTATTCTTAAATTGACATTACAAGATTAAAAATTTACTAAATAATTATAACAATAGGAGTTTTTATGTCACTTTTGATGCCAAAAGCTACAGCAGTATGGTTAATTGATAATACAACCTTAACATTTGAGCAAATATCAGAATTTTGTGATTTACATGTTTTAGAAGTTCAAGCTATTGCTGACGGTGATGTAGGTCAAGGTATAATTGGTTTCGACCCTATCCTAAATGGACAATTATCTAAAGAGGAAATTGAAAGATGTTCTTCAGACGCAACTTTAAAGTTGATACAACTTAACAGTAATAATAACTTTACATCTGACAAAACAAGAGGCCCAAAATATATTCCTTTATCTAGAAGAGGTGATAAACCAAATGCGGTCGCATGGCTTGTAAAAAATCACCCTGAACTAAAAGATAGTCAAATTAGCAGACTTGTTGGAACCACTAAATCAACAATAGAAAAGATTAGAACTCGATCCCATTGGAATATATCAAATATTTCTGCAAAACATCCTATTTTATTAAAATTATGTTCGCAGGAGGATTTAGAAAAAGAAGTTTTAAAATCTGGGGGAACAATAGAAAATCCAGCAGAAAATGGTTAACAAAAATAAAAATTTCTTGGTTGGCATTATTATGGGAAGTCAATCAGACTGGGATGTCATGAAAGAGGCCAAATACCAGTTAGATGAATTTTCTATTTCAAACGAACAACTTATTATCTCAGCTCACAGAACACCTCACAGAATTGTAGATTATGCAGAAAAAGTTTTAGAAAATGGTGTAAAAGTTATCATTGCAGGTGCGGGTGGTTCAGCTCATTTACCTGGTATGATGGCATCTCATACAGATATCCCAGTAATTGGTGTTCCAATTGAAAGTACGAGTTTAAATGGAATTGATAGTCTATTATCAATAGTACAAATGCCTAAGGGAATTCCTGTTGCAACAGTTTCTATTGGCAAAACTGGTGCAAAAAATGCCGCGATTCTGGCCGCAGAAATTTTAAGTCTTCAAAATAAACAAATTCGAAATAAATTATCATCTTGGAAAATTTCTATGACAAATGAAGTGCCATTTAGCCCAGAATAGAATTTTAATGTTTTAATCAATTCATGACTTTTAAAGATAAAACAATAGGTATACTTGGAGGTGGGCAACTTGGTAGAATGACAGCTATTGCTGCAAAAAAATTAGGATATAAAACTTTGCTTTATTGCCCTAAAGGAGACAATCCAGCTGAGTATAGTGTAAATGAATATATCGATGGCAATTGGAATGATAACAAGAAGCTCGGAATATTTGCATCAAAAGTTGATGTTATTACATCCGAGTTTGAGAATATACCTGCGAAAACCTTATATAATTTATCAAAAATAACAAAAGTTTATCCATCAAGTTTTTGTTTTAGTATTGCTCAATATAGAAACAAAGAAAAAGAAATGGCAGCTAAATCAGGTTTTTTAGTTTCAAAATGGTACAGAATTAAATCTTTAGAAGATTTAATAAAATACTCAAAAATTTTAAATCATGATTGTATTCTGAAAACTAATTCTCTTGGATATGATGGTAAAGGCCAAATTAAAATTTCATCAGAAGTAAATTTCAAAAAGATTTGGACTGAAATAAATTTTGATGATTGCATTTTAGAAGAAAAAGTTAATTTTGACAGGGAAGTGTCTATTCTTTATGCAAGAAGCTCAAATGGAACTGAATGTTTCTTCCCATTATCAGAAAACAATCATCAAAATGGTATTTTGAAATATACAATAGCACCAGCCATTCTTGAACAAGAATTAGAAATTAAATTAAAGTTAACTGTAAAAAAATTTGCAAAATTATTAAATTTAAAAGGCCTTTTAACTATAGAACTTTTTCAACGTAATAATGATTTTATCTTTAATGAAATTGCTCCAAGACCCCATAATTCATTTCATTGGACTATTGAAGGTTGTAAAAATAGTCAATTTGATATTTTAGTTAAATCAATAATGGGTCAAGATATAAATGATCAGGTGGTATGTGAAAACTGGAAAATGATAAATTTACTTGGAGATGAGGTTGAAAATTTAAAATTTTTTAATTTTCATAAAGATCAGAAAATTCATGTTTATGGCAAGAAGGAAGTAAAAAATGGAAGAAAGATGGGGCATATCACATATCCAATTTAGTTGTTTTTTCCAAAATCAAATGGTACATCCTGATAGACCTCATTGATGAAATTTGAAAATAATAAAAAAGCATAGGGTCTCCAACGATTAACTGGTAATTTTTTATCATCATTGTCCGGAAAATAGTTTTCAGGAAGAGATATATTTAAATTTTCATTTTTGTCTCTTAAATATTCATCTTTTAAAGTTTCTGCGTCATATTCTAAATGATTTAAAATATAAAGATCTTTTGTACTTCGTGATCTAACCATACCAACTCCTGATAAAGTTGATTCTGCAAGAACTTCAAGATCTTGGTCAATTAAATCTTGCTTTCTTGTTTCAGTGAAACGTGAGACTGGCATTGGAAATCGATTTGTAAAACCTTGGAGTAATCTATCATTATTTTCTAATAATTGATGATCATACACACCAAATAATTTATTTCTTAGGATATGCTTCTCAACATCATAGAAAATTTTTAAAAAAGCTTGACTTCCCCAGCAAATTCCAAGTCTTCTAAAAACGTTTGATTTAGACCAATTTATAATCTCACTCAATTCATCCCAATAATTAACATCTTTAAAAGGTAATGTCTCAATTGGAGCACCTGTTACAATTAAGACATCAAAAAAATCATGCCTGATATCATCCAAAGTCTTGTAAAATTGAATTAAATAATCTTGATTCGTGTTTTTAGGTTGATATGACTTTGTGGTCATTAAGGTAAGTTCAATTTGCAATGGGGAAGCTCCTATTAATCTAGCAAATTGAATTTCAGTAGGAACTTTTTTTGGCATAAGATTCAACAACAAAAACTGTAGTGGTCTTATATCCTGCCTTTCAGCATAACTACTATTAATTACGTCAACTGCTTCACTTAAGAGAGATTCTCTAGCAGGCAAATTATCAGGAATTTTTATTGGCATTTTTTATTCGTTTGGTTTGTAAGAATATTTGCTTGAATTAAATCTTTGCAAGATTTTAAAGAATGTATTGAATGGGTTAGATTGATTAATGACATTCTTAAATTTTTTGATTTTTCCAAAATTAGAAACATTGTTCAATCTTCTTTGAAGAAATTCTTCAACCTTAGCAAAGTCACTTTCATTTAACCAAAATGACAAAGTAGAACTATAAACACCCGATAAAATTAATCTTTTTGTGTAAAAAGAAAAATCAGTAGATTTATCTCCACAATCTCTCCAAATAATGTCACATGTCTTATATAACATGTTTAAAGCTATTTTAGAATTTTTTGGCAACGTCATCATACCTAATGATATCCTGACAGCTTCTTTAAATTTATTTGCAGCTTTAAGTCTTAGTGTTATCTGAGACTTAATTTTATCTGGTATTTTCAAATTTTTAGATTTAGATTTTTTGAAACTTTCTTTCATTTCATTATCTAAATAGATATTAAATTCCTGAATAATATTTATTAGACTATTGTTAAAAATGTTTCTAATATTACCCTTTTCAATTTCTGATAATTTTTTTGATTTGATTAGACCAGTATCAACAGCAGAAAAATAAAGAGTTTCCCATGACCAACCATCAAAAGGTACATTTTCTAAGAATGATAGTAATAATTTTGTTTTTATTTTTTTATTAATATCTTTCATAACAGTCCAACTATACTATTAAGTATGAGAATTTAATAGTGTTTAAAGAAAATAAATAATTTTTTTTGTAATTTATATAAAACACTTGCAAATAGTTAAAAAAACATGTTATTAAAACGCTCTTTAAGGAATAAATTTTATGTATGTATCTGTGAGAGACAATAATGTAGATCAAGCTTTACGCATTCTCAAGAAGAAAATGCAAAGAGAAGGCGTCTTCAGAGAAATGAAAAATCGAAGAGTTTATGAAAAACCATCTGAAAAAAAGGCTAGAGAATTAGCTGAGAGCACAAGAAGAGTTAGAAAGCTGATGAGAAAGAGATTGGAAAGAGAAGGATATTAATATTCTTACGTTAATTATTTTTATACCGTACATTCGTACGGTTTTTTTTTGAGAAATTAAATGATAATAGGTTGTCCTAAAGAATTTAGTAAAGATGAAAAAAGAGTAGCTTTAACACCATTAAGTGCAAAAGAGTTAATAAAACTTGGGTTTAAGTGCCAAATAGAGACTAAAGCAGGAGCAGAATCAAACTACTCTGATCAAGATTATAAGGATGCTGGGGTCAAAGTTGTATCTTCAAAAGATATTTGGTCTAAATCAAACATCATTGTTAAAGTTAGAGCTCCTTCTAACGTTGAACTAAAATTATTAAAACCAAAAACAACTATCATCTCTTTTATTTGGCCTGCACAAAACAAAAAACTTCTTGAAGATCTAAAGAAAAAAAATGTGTCTGTAATATCCATGGATATGATACCTAGAATTAGTAGAGCACAAAAAATGGATGCTCTTTCATCTATGGCTAACATAGCTGGTTACAGAGCGGTAATTGAGGCTAGCAACAATTTTGGAAGATTTTTTACAGGCCAAATTACTGCTGCAGGAAAAGTTGCTCCTGCTAAAGTTTTGGTTATTGGTGCCGGAGTTGCTGGGTTAGCTGCGATAGGAACTGCTCAGTCATTAGGAGCAATTGTAAGAGCATTTGATGTTAGACCAGAGGTTGCTGAACAAATAGAGTCAATGGGTGCTGAATTTTTACTTTTAGATTTTGATGAAGATGGGTCAGGCGAAGGTGGATATGCAAAGCCTGCTTCAAAAGAGTTTATAAAAAAAGAAATGCAACTTTTTAGAGAACAGGCCCCTGAAATTGATATCGTAATTACTACAGCCCTTATTCCTGGAAGACCTGCTCCTCTATTATGGCCAAAAGAGATGGTTAAACTAATGAAACCTGGTTCTGTTGTAGTTGATTTAGCTGCAGAACAAGGTGGAAATTGTGATTTAACTAAACCTAATAAACTTTATAAAACAAGTAATAACGTCACTATTATTGGATATACTGATTTACCAAGTCGAATGGCTACACAATCTTCAAATCTATATTCTACTAATATTAGACACATGTTAAGTGATTTAACACCTGACAAAAATGGTAAAATTAAAATTAATATAGATGATGATGTGATTAGAGGCTCTACAGTTGTTTTAAATGGAAAAATAACATTCCCTCCACCTTCTCCAAAGGTTCAAGCAATTGCTAAACATGAAAGTAAAAACACATCAAAAACACAAGAAGAAATTGAAAAGGAAGAAATACTAAAACAAAAAAAAGCAGGTTTTCAACAGCTTATATTATTAATATTTGGCTCATTATTGATGCTATTAATTGGTTTTTATGCACCCCCATCTTTTATGCAACATTTCATAGTTTTTGTTTTATCTTGCTTTGTTGGTTTTCAAGTAATATGGAATGTTTCTCATTCACTTCATACACCATTAATGGCAGTAACAAACGCAATTTCAGGCATAATAATTGTTGGTGCCCTTTTACAAATTGGTTCTTCCAATTATATCGTTAACATTTTAGCCATTATATCAGTCATGATTGCAACTATAAATATAGTTGGTGGATTCCTTGTTACAAAGAGAATGTTATCAATGTTTAAGAAAAGTTAGTTATGACACAAGAATTATTAACAGCATTATATATTGCAGCTAGTGTTTTGTTTATATTATCACTTGGAGGCTTAAGTGATCAAGAAAAGGCAAAAAAAGCTGTATGGTTTGGCATCATTGGAATGATCATAGCCATTTTTGGAACTATTCTAGGTCCAGATATGAAACTAGACAAATTATTAATACCAGCTTTGGTTGTTGGATCAATAATTGGATTAGTTGTAGCATTAAAAGTTCAAATGACAGGAATGCCACAACTTGTTGCAGCCCTTCATTCATTTGTAGGTTTGGCAGCTGTGTTTATCGGTATCAACTCATCAATTGAACCTCCTCAAAATTTATCTAATGTTGAGATTATAATCCACGAAATAGAAATATTTCTTGGTGTATTTATAGGAGCAATAACTTTCACAGGTTCAGTCATTGCATATGGAAAACTCTCTGAATTAATAACCGGTAAAGCCCTTGTGCTACCTGGTAGACATGTTCTAAATATATTAATGGCATTAGCTTGTCTTGTTTTAGGATATATGTTTTTACATCAATATGGTTTATGGACTTTAATTGCAATGACTATAATAGCTTTTATTATAGGAGCTCATCTTGTTCTTGCTATTGGTGGAGCTGACATGCCCGTAGTAGTTTCAATGTTAAACTCATATTCTGGTTGGGCTGCTGCCGCTACTGGGTTTTTACTTGGTAATGACTTGTTAATTGTTACTGGTGCACTAGTAGGTTCTTCAGGTGCTATACTCTCATATATAATGTGCAAAGCTATGAACAGAAACTTTGTTTCTGTAATTTTAGGTGGCTGGGGAGATAATGTATCTTCATCTCAAGAAATTGAAGGTGAAATGATCCCAGCAGATATTGAAACAGTTTCAGGTATACTTAATGATGCTCAAAATATCGTTATAGTACCTGGTTATGGCATGGCTGTGGCTCAAGCTCAAAGTGCAGTATCTGAGTTAACATCTAGATTAAGAAATAAAAAGAAAAACGTTAGGTTTGCTATTCACCCTGTAGCTGGGAGACTTCCTGGACATATGAATGTTTTACTTGCAGAAGCTAAAGTACCTTACGATATTGTTCTTGAAATGGACGAAATAAATGAAGATTTTCCATCAACTGATGCTGTCTTAATATTAGGTGCTAATGATATTGTCAATCCATCCGCACAAGATGACCCTAATAGCCCAATTGCAGGAATGCCTGTCCTTGAAGTTTGGAAATCAAGTCAAGTCTTTATATTTAAACGTGGTCAAGGCAGAGGTTACTCAGGTATTGAGAATCCATTATTTTTTAAAGAAAACTCAAGAATGGTATATGGAGATGCAAAAAAATCCTTAGATGAAATTTTACAAAAAATTAATTAAATAATCCTACTTTTTTCAATACTTTATTTTGTTTATTTTTGAGATTATTCTCACTAAAGTCACCAACTAACTCGTGAAAAACTCTATACCAATTTATTTCAGCTTTCAAATGCATAAAAACTGAACCAAGTCCAATAGCAGCTCTATCCATTAAAACAAATTCTCTAGGAGGTTTTACACCTCCAATTTTTTTCAACTCTTTATGAACTTTTTCAGCTGTCTTTCTTCCATACTGACCAGTTGGCATTTCTGAAATAGGTCTGATTCTATCTTCCAATAGAGGTTGATAAATAAACTTAGCCCAAATATTTAATATTTCGATTAAATCTTTATTTAAGTTTTCAAACCCCCATCTCTCATATGCTGATATTGCTAATTCAATGTTATCATCCCTTAAAGCTTGATACAAATCAATAACTCCAGTAACAAATTCAGGCTTAAATATTCTAATACATCCAAAATCTAATAAATTTACACCTGCATCTTTTCTTATAGAATAATTGCCTAAGTGAGGATCTCCATGAATAATTCCATATTCATAAAAAGGAACATACCAAGCCTTAAACATATTTAGCGCAAGTTTATTTTTAAGTTCTTGATCTTCAGTTTCTGAAATAAAGTCCATGACTTTTTGACCTTCAATTCTAGTCATGGTTAACAATTTATTAGTAGAGAGATTTTTTATAGGCTTTGGTAAAGTTATTTCGTCAAACTTTGATAACATTTCTTTATACAAATTTAAGTTTTTCAATTCATGTGAATAATCTAATTCTTCCATTAATCTTTCTGATAACTCTTGATGTATTGCATTAGTTGAAATTGCAGAATCATATCTTTCATAAATAGAAAATATAAGTTTAAGCTGGTTGAGATCTGCTTGGACTGCAGAACTCATGTCTGGGTATTGAAGCTTACATGCTAATTTATTACTTTTTAAATCTTCAGCAAAATGAACTTGCCCTAATGATGCAGCGGCAGAAGCTTGCTTATCAAAATTTTTAAATTTTGAACCCCAGTCCTCACCTAACTCTGCTCTCATTCGTCTTTTTACAAATAACCATCCCATTGAAGGTGCATCAGCTTGAAGATGGGCTAACTCATTTGCATATTCTTTAGGGACAGCATCAGGAATTGTAGATAATATTTGAGCTATTTTCATAATCGGGCCTTTAATCCCACCAAGAGCTTCCCTTAACTGTGTTGCATGTTTTTCTTTATCAATTTTAAGCCCCAAATATTTTTCACCTGCCAGTTTAGCAGCAAGTCCACCAACTGCTGAAGTCACCTTAGCGTATCTTTTGATTCTTCCTGTTGTAAATGAGCCGTCTAATTTATCATTAAAATTATTAGTCATAAATTATAAAGTTTCTAATTCATCAATCATATTTGTAATTGAGCTAACACCTTTAGCCCAAAAATTATTGTCATAAGCGCTTAATGAAAATGGCTTTAATAATTCATCATGTCTTTTAGTTCCACCTGCTGCTAATAAATCGATATATTGATTTCCAAATTTTCTTTTATCACTATTTTGATATTCATTCCAAAGCGCATTTACTAAACAATCACCAAAAGCATACGCGTACACGTAAAATGGCGTGTGGACAAAATGAGGAATATAAGCCCATAAAGATCTATACTCATTATCTAATTTTATGTAAGGTCCAACTGCATGTTGTTGAGTTTTCATCCATATATCAGAGATTTCTTCAACAGTTAATTCTGAAGAGACACGCGCTTTATGAAATTCATTTTCAAACTGATGAAATCCTATCTGCCTTGCGACTGTATTTAACATGTCTTCAATTTTATTTGCTAACATTATTTTCTTTTGACTTTTTTCAGCCTTATTAAGAAGTTTTCTAAATACTAACATTTCTCCAAATACAGATGCAGTCTCAGCAAGAGTTAAAGGTGTATCTGAAAGAAGATATCCTTGTTTCCCTGCTAAAACTTGATGAACACCGTGACCCAGTTCATGAGCAAGTGTCATGACGTCTCTTACCTTGCCTTGATAATTCATTAAAATATAAGGATGATGACTTGGAACTGATGGATGAGCAAATGCACCAGAGGCTTTACCTTTTCTTGGTTCAGCATCAATCCAATTATTATCAAAAAATTGTTTAGCTATTTTTGAGATCTTCGGATTAAAATCATTAAATGCTTCTAACACTATATCTTTTGCATCCTCCCATTTAATAAGGGTATTTTCGCTCTGATTTAGTGGTGCATTTCTATCCCACCAATCTAATTTCTTTTTCTTAAATACTTTAGCTTTCCATTTATAATATTTATGTGTAAGATCTGGCATTTTTTTGGATACAGTTGACACAAGTGAATCAACAACTTTATTTTCTATATCATTATCCAAATTTCTTGATTCTAAAATAGACTTAAAACCTCTTTTACTATCTTCTACATATTTATCTCTTGAGATAACATTTAAGATCATTCCAAATAACCTTGAATTCTCTTTTAAGATTTTTGATAACGATTTCCCTGCTATTTTTCTGCTTTCTGGATCACTGTCTGATAATTTATTTAAAATCTCAGCTTCAGTTAAGGTTTGTTTTCCATATGGAAACCTTAAAGCTGCTGAAGTTTCATCAAATAATCTAACCCATGATGATCTGCCAGTTGGAGATTTTTCAACTAATATTTCTTCGACTAGAGGAGATAATTGATGTTTTTTTCTTTTCCTTAGGTTCTTTATTAAGGGGATCCATCTTTTTGAAACCTTATCATTTTCCCAAGCTTTATATACCTTATTATTGACCGAGGAAATTTCTAAAGATAAAAATATTAGTTTTGAAAATAACAACGATAAATTGTCAGAAATCTTAGCGTTATATCTAGATACTTCAACATCTTCCATATTGCTTGCAAATGAAAGACTGCTATGCGTACTTAACAATCCCATTATTTCATTAATTTTTTCATACTCTTTTAAACAATTTGAGATTTCTTTTCCTGATAAGTTTTTAATTTTCCCTTTCCATTTATTAATAAATTGATTTGTTAACTTTGAAAGTTTCTTTAAATCTTTATCAATTTTAGGATCATTATGACCTACATATATTTCATCCAAATTCCATTTAGGCAGTTTCTTTTTTTTCATGATTGTGATTTATTCTCTTTATTAAATTTATATAATAATTAAATAGTATCTATTTTTTAAATTACATTAGAAATTAAAAATTTATGAATAATTTAAATGAAATTTTTGAAGATCAAAAAAATAAACTTAGAGACAAATCTTTATTTTGGCATAAAAAAAATGGCAATTGGGTTTCAATCAGTTGGAACGAGGCTGGTCAACAAATAAATATTTTATCAGAATTCTTAAAGAAAATTGAAATTAAGAAAGGTGATAAAGTTAGTATAATATCAAAGAACTCACCATTTTGGTGTATTTCTGACTTAGCAATTATGAAAATAGGAGCGATAACTGTTCCTGCATATACAACCAGCAATGAAAATGAATTACTTTATTTACTTAATCACTCAGAAAGCAAACTAGCTATATTAGATGAAGAAGCTTATCTAAAAATTAAAAAGATCATAAAGAAACTTATTTTTACAAAAAAATTTATTTTGTTAGAAAATTTTAAAAGTATTAAAAATAATAATTTTTTTACATATCACAAAGATGTTTTAAATAAAAAAATTGTTACACATTCTCAAAAAACAAATATTGATTATAAAATAAATAAAAATGATACGGCTTGTATAATTTATACATCAGGAACAAGTGCAAACCCAAAAGGAGTTATGCTCAGTCATAATTCTATAAAATCGAATATTGAAGGTGCTAAAATATATTTAGATGATATTAAAATAGATAATCATAAGTTTTTATCTATTTTACCTCTTTCGCATGCTTACGAAAGGACAGGTGGTTTTTTACTCCCTATTTTCATTGGTGGTGAAATTTACTTTTCTAATAATAGAGAGCAATTATTAAATGACCTACAATTCGTGAATCCCACTCTTATGGTAGCAGTTCCAAGACTATATGATATTTTACTAAAAAAAATTTCTAACTCAATTAAATCAAAAAATAAAATAATCAAATATTTGTTTGAGAAAAACTTAATATTGGGAAATAAAAAATATATCAATAAAGATCTTAAGATAAAGGAAAAAATTTTAGATTTTATCATTCATTTAACAATAAGAAAAAAAATCAAAAAAATTTTTGGAAAAAACCTAATGGCTTTCGTTTCTGGTGGAGCTGCTTTAAAACAAAATGCTGGCATTTTTTTCTTTTCATTGGGTATTAAAATTTTACAAGGTTACGGACAAACCGAATATTCGCCAATTATTTCGATAACACCATTTAATCATATTAAATTGGATAAAGTTGGTAAAGCTATACATTTGACAGAAATAAAAATTTCTAAAGATAAAGAAATCTTAGTTAAAGGCAAATCTCTAATGCAAGGATATTGGAAAGATAAAAAATCTACAGATGAGACCATTATAAATGGTTGGCTACATACTGGAGATTTAGGAATGCTTGACGATGAAAACTATTTAAAAATATTAGGTAGAAAAAATGAAATGATTGTAAATTCAGGAGGTGAAAACATTGCACCTACACCTATTGAAGACCTTTTTTTATCCTATGATGAGATAGATCAAATCATGATTTATGGGCATGAAAAACCATATTTAGTTGCTTTAGTTTATCCCTCTGAAGAAATAGGTAAAAATAGAAAAATAATTCAAAATATTTTTGACAAAGTTAATGTTAATTTAAGTAGCAGAAAAAAAGTAAAAAAATTTTTAATTTTAAATGAAGCTTTTTCATTAGAAAATGGCGAATTAACTCCAACCTTTAAGATTAAAAGACGTGTGGTAGAAAAAAATTATTTAAAAAAAATTGATGATTTATATTAGAAAAACTATACTATTAGTATTAATTATAATTATTTATTATTTTCAAAATTAAATTGATTTAAATTTTAAAGAAAATAGGTATTATTTATGAAAAATATGTTATTCAAATTTGTGATCTTAATTTTTGCACTATCTTCCATCTCCGCAAAGTTCCAAAATTACAAAACTGAAAGGACTAAAATAGCAGAAGGTGTTATACTTGAGAAAAAAATAGCTACAAGTACTGGAAAAGTAATTAGCGAAGAATTTAAAATTCTTCTTGAGAATAACTATTGGGATGCACAGTTCAAAGATGGAAAGTGGAGCCTAAGTCCAATGGGTCAAATGGCATGGGATGAATATAAATCCTCTGGTAGTGCTGGCAGTGGAGGTGGTGGAGGTTGTAATTAACTTCTATTACTGATTTCAAAAAGTATAGATCCAGTTTTAAAATGCCGTTTATCTGATGTTAAGAAAATTCCTTTATGAGTTTTTCCAATAAAAATTTTTTTAAATATTTTCCCTTTTTTTATTTTATCTATTAAACTAAGGTAGTCTAAATATACATCCTCATATAAAATAACTCCTGTTTTGTCGTAAATCCAAAAAGGTGGATATGTTATTAACACTAAAGTTTTATTAACCTTTCTTTTAAATATTTTAACCTTTTCCAACCAAATATTAACTCTTTCATTTTTTGAAAGCTGTGAGATTTTTTTATATAAATTGTATGTGTCTAAATTATCAGGAAGATTAATTGAAAAATATTTACCTGATAGCACGCCTCTTAAAATTACAAGATCATATAAAAAGGGTCTTTCCATAATTAAATTTAGATTTTCAGTTTTCAAGGGAACGAAATCTTTTAGTTTCCAATTTTTTTGTAACCTAAATATATCATTTCCAAAATTAAAAGAGAAAACTATTTCTTTTAAATTTTTGAAATTATTTTTTTTAAAAATTTCATTAGCTTGCGACAAAGATTGATATGGACCATTATTTGGAGATGCAAATATAGATATTAATCTACTTTTTAAAACCCTCTCTAAATCGTGTTTAACTTTTTGTGTTTCATCCCAATCAATCCCTAAAATTTGACTGTCTCCAAAGACAAAGAACTTATTATTTTCAATTTTTGAAGCAAATATTTCCCTAGAGCGTAAATGAGAGGTCTTAAAATTAAATTTTCCAGTTTCATTTTTAACACAGAAAGTTTTATTTTGTGGTAAATGTGTATATAGATTATTATGTGCATATGGAACAAAACTCAAACACTCAGATTTTACATTAGCAATAGGTATAATATTTAAAATAAAAGTTATAATTATAGGAAACTTAATAAAATGTTTAAGAACGTTATTATTAATAATAAAAATTCTAACCAAAAATCTACCGCTTTCCTGGATTTTGCATATGCTGAATTTTCTTCAGCAATAGAAATGTTACAAGCATCAAAGCTGATTGACAACGAAAAATTAGCTCTTGGTTTTTTAGATCACAGTCTCGATGAATTTAAGCACACAAATTTTTTTTTGAACTGTTTAAAGAATCAAAAAGTAATTAATCCCAATGATCTTAATTTAAAATTTGATACCAAACTCGCGTATAACCTTGGATTTATAAATAAAAATTACTTTCTTTTTAATAAATACTCTTTGTCCCAATTTTGTGTCTTTATAACAATTAATGAGGCAGAAGCTTTAAAATTATTTACAAAAATTAAAAAGATGAAAATTATTAAAAATATTGATGATAAAATTGAATTAGAAAAAATTATTGATGAAGAAAAAAAACATTTAAATGATATAAATAAAAACCAATTTTTAGATGTTCAATATTCTGAACTTCTTGAAGATGAAAAAAAACATGTATTTCTATCTAGTAAATTTTCAAAAAAACATAATAAGTGGATAATAAATAAATTTTTATCCATGAAATTTTTAATCTTAAATAAATTTAGACACTTCATGTCAAGAAACACTTACATCAACTATGTAGTTAACTTTTTAATATCTTTTTTTATTATAATTTTAATTTTTCCTCTCAGGTTTGCATTAAACTTTAGAGAACCAAGAAAAAAAAATATCTCATTTTCTATTTCAAAATCAAAATTAATGTTATGAAATATATTATTGGAATAAGTGCATTTTATTATGAGAGTTCTGTAGCTCTTATTGAAAACGGTGAATTAAAAGAATTTTTAAAAGAAGAGTCTTTTACAAGAATAAAGGGTACAAGTACTTTTCCTAAGTTTTGTCTAGAATACATTAAAATGAAATATTCTTTAAATTCAAATAATATTGATGCATGCGTATTTTATGAAAAACCCTTATTGAGCTGGTCTAGATTAACTTATTTTTCAATGCTTAAACCATTTAAAAGATGGAAAATTAATTCACAACAATTTAAAGCAATTTGGTCGAATGGCCTGATGTTTAAAAAATATTTAAAAAATGTGTTTAATTTAAATTCTAGAAAAATTTTTTATTCATATCATCATGTTAGTCATGCTCTTACCTCCGTAGCTTATGCACGTTATAAACAAAATTACAATTCAAAAGATAAATTGATAATTGTAGCTGATGGTGTTGGAGATGGAGAAACCTTATCAATTTTTAAAATGGTTAAAAATAATTTAGAGAGAATCTATCTTGATTTATATCCGAACTCATTAGGTTTATTTTATTCAACAATCACAGATTTTCTTGGATTTAATATCAATGATGGAGAATTCAAAGTCATGGGTTTATCAGGTTACGGAAATCCAATTTATAAAGATTTTATTTTAGAAAATATTATCAGTTTTGATAATAATGTTAAATTAAACATGGATTGGTTTGATTTTGATAAAAATCCCGAGAGATCATATTCAAACAAATTTTTTAATTATTTTGGAAAGCAAAATTTAAATTTAACCTCAAACAGCAGTAATTTTCAGAAAGCATCAAATATTGCTTCTTCTTTTCAAGAAGTATTGGAACATATTTTAGTACAAGTTACTGAATGGGGAATAAAAAAGACCGGAATTAATGATATTTACTTTTCTGGGGGCATTGCACACAACTCTAGAGCAATGGCCAAAATAGCAAACTTAAACAAAGTAAAAAATTTTACTGTCCCTCCATCACCAGGAGATTCAGGTGCGGCTTTGGGAGCGGCAAACTATGGAAATTTTTTAATAAATAAAAAATTTTTAACTAAGGCTCCATTGTTTTATTCTAATAATTTTTATTATCCAAAATCTAATATTTCTAAAAATTTATTCAAAAAAATATCAAAAAATTTTGATGCCGAAAAGTATATTTTAAATTTATTAGTAAAAGGTAAAATTATATGTGTTTTTAATAATGGAGCTGAAACTGGGCCAAGAGCATTAGGTAATCGATCAATAATTTGTTCTGCAAAACTACCGCAAATAGTAAAAAAACTTAATTCTAAAATTAAAAAAAGAGAAAGTTTTAGACCTTTATCACCTATGATTTTAGAAAAAAATGTCACTAAATATTTTTATGTTAAAAGTAAATTCAACCATAATCTGCAATGGATGGGATTAACACTCAAATCAAAAAAACTTACTTTTAAAAATTATAAAAGTTGCGTTCATGTAGACGGTACTTCTCGTGTGCAAGTTATAAATGATAATCAGCCTTTTTATAATAATATATTAAATAAATTAGAAAAACTTGGTCATGAAATGCTAATTAATACTTCGTTTAATACTGCAGGAGAACCTATAGTATTTGATTATATAGATTGTTATGTAAGCATGAAAAAAATGAACATTAAATATTTATTTTTTGATAAAAATTTATATGTTAAAGTATAAATTATGCATTACCTAAGTTTAATTTGCGAGATTTTTTCTAGTGTGTATAAGGAATATTCTCTTGTAAAAGCAATATTTATTTCAATTATATTCATAATTGGATTGTTATCATTATTGATTACAGCTTTGAAAATTTTTATGCCATTTACTTACATTGCTTTTTAATATTAACGTTTATGATAGAGGTAAGTATTAATAAAAAATTTATAAACTTTATCCTAATATTCTTGACACATATTTTTTTATACTCAACAAATGTGAAAAGTGAAACATTTATATCAGAAAATGTTACACCGGGCTGTAAATTTGCATTTTCAAATTATTTCAAAGATTTCGTTAAAATTAAAAATAATAATGCAATATTTACAATTCAGGAAAGAACACCAGAAATTAAATATACTTCTACTAAAGACTTAGAGGTCTCAATTCAAATTACTATAAAAAAAATCAATAATCCAAATTCACCAAGCATAACATTGTTTATGGCTTTGCCTCGAGGAAAAAAATTTGGTGATTTTATAATTCCAAATTTGAGAAAGAATTTATGTTTTGGTAAATTCAAAAAATTTATTCGATCAAATACAGAAAGTAAAGCTCAAGACGTGCCCCAAACTTCTTTGCCACATGAATTAAATAAAGAAAAGATTTTAAAAAAGAAAACAGAAGAACAATCTGAAAATAAAAATATTAAATATCTTAAAATTAAAACATTCAATTTGAGTAAAGAGAAATTTGATTATAATTCACTTAAAAAAATAAGGATTTCCAAAACATTTCCAAGATTTAGACTTGTAGGAGAAGAAAGTTGTAAAAGTAATAAAAGCACAAATAATAAATGGAAAAATACAATAATTTTTTATGGAGACAAAAATTTCTTATGGGGAGTTCGTGATTATTCAATTGGTTTTACGCCGCAAAATGGAGTTAGAATTTACATGGGCATAAGAAAAAATGATAAAATCATTTTTAAAGTTATAGAAGCTCATGAAAGATGGGACAATATGTTAAATTGGATTAATGGATACGCTCTAGATCTAAAAAACCAATCTATTAAGGATGCTTTAAGGCAAACATTAAAAGGTAAATATGCTTCAAGTGGAAGTTATAGAAGGCAATGTGAACTAAAATTTACTAAAATTATTAAGACAATAGATACATACGATCATTTGAAAAATATATCATTTTTAGAAAAAAAGCAAAAAAAAGCTTTAAAACAAATGAACAAATTAGGTTTTGAATTTTTAGAAAAATATGATTTTGAAAATGTTAAAATTCTTTCAAAAGAACTTTACAAAAAAGAAGAAGAGAAGCTAGCTGAAAAA
>CACMRG010000018.1 GCA_902616005.1 uncultured SAR116 cluster alpha proteobacterium | reverse complement strand
CAAGAGTTATTTAACAATTTTATTTAAAATTAAATTGAATTTAATGTTAAATATAATTTTTCTTAGCTTTGCAATAGGATTTATCATTTCTATAAGTCTATATACGCCAATCTATTTTATAGGCAATGGCGAAATAACAACTTTATCATTAGAAATTATCAACTTACAAACTAGTGGAGATCGAAAAGATTTAGCTGTTGCTACTATACTACAAATGATAATGCCACTATTAATGTTATTCATTTTTCATTTGAAATCAAAGACATTCATAAAGTGGTCGGCTTAATGATAAATTTAAAAAATCTTATAGTAATTTTATAGTTTGATGCTATAAAAATTGTTAAAGGTAATCTTGATGAATAAAGCTCACACTTATAGAACTCACAAATGTAATGAAATTAATAAATCTTTAGTAGGTGAAACTGTAAGGTTATCTGGATGGGTTCATCGGAAAAGAGATCATGGTCAATTAATATTTGTTGATTTAAGAGATCATTATGGTATCTCTCAAATAGTTTCAGACACACAAAAAGACATTTTTGATATTCTAGATAAAATTTCTTTAGAGTCAGTTATTTCTGTGCATGGAAAAGTTGTTGAAAGATCTGACGAAACTATAAATCATAATATTCCTACTGGTGAGGTAGAGCTTCAAGTTGATAAAATTACTATTTTATCACATGCGGAAAGTCTACCTCTGCAGGTTAATTCGGATGGTGATTATGGAGAAGAAATAAGGTTAAGATATAGGTATCTAGATTTGAGAAGAAACAGGCCACATCAAAATATAATTCTTAGATCTCAAATTATTCAAGAGATAAGATCTGAAATGTTAGAGCAGGATTTTATTGAATTTCAAACCCCAATTTTAACTGCATCTAGTCCTGAAGGTGCTAGAGATTTTTTGGTTCCCTCAAGGATTCACAAAGGTAAATTTTACGCTCTTCCTCAAGCACCTCAGCAATTTAAGCAACTTGTCATGGTATCAGGTTTTGATAAATACTTTCAAATTGCCCCTTGTTTTAGGGATGAGGATAGTAGAGCTGATAGATCTCCAGGCGAGTTTTATCAATTAGATGTAGAAATGTCATTTGTAGAGCAAGAAGATGTTTTTGAAGCCGTTCAACCAGTAATTTATAATGTTTTTAAAAAATTCACAAAAAAAGAGGTAGTCAAAGATTTTGCTAAAATTACTTTTAAAGATTCAATGTTAAAATATGGAACTGATAAACCGGATATTAGATATGATGTAATTATACAAGATGTAACCGATGTTTTTAAAAATTCTAATTTTAAAATTTTTGCAAGTAATATTGAAAAGGGATCAGTCGTAAGAGGTGTGCCAGGTATAGATTGTGGTAGTCGAGCTTTTGCAGACAAAATGAATAGTTGGGCTCAATCGCTGGGAGCTCCAGGTATGGGGTATATAATTTTCTCTGATAACGAAGCAAAAGGTCCAATAGCAAATGCAATTGGTATTGAAAAAGTTCAAATATTAAAAGAAACATTTAATTTAAATGATGGGGATGCTTTATTCTTCTCATGTGCAATGGAAAAAGAAGCTGCAGATTTAGCAGGTAAGGCAAGAACAAAAATCGCTACTGAAAAAAATATGATTGATGAAAATCAATTTAAGTTTTGTTGGATTGTTGATTATCCTATGTTTGAAAAAAATGAAATTACTGGTGATATAGATTTTTCTCATAATCCCTTCTCAATGCCTCAGGGTGGGATAAAGTCACTAATTGAAAAAAACCCACTAGATATTTTAGCATATCAGTATGATTTAGTTTGTAATGGTGTAGAATTGTCTTCAGGAGCAATTAGGAATCATGAGCCAGATATTATGTATAAAGTATTTGAAATTGCAGGTCATAAACAAGATGTTGTTGACAATAAATTTCCGGGAATGATTAATGCTTTTAAATTTGGAGCCCCTCCTCATGGAGGTATCGCACCAGGTATCGACAGAATAGTTATGCTGTTAGCTGATGAACCTAATCTGAGAGAGATTGTGTTATTTCCAATGACTGGAAAAGCAGAAGACTTAATGATGGGAGCACCTTCTGAAGTTAATGAAATTCAACTGAAAGAATTAGGTATTAATAAAAATATCAAGTCTTGATATTTAGAGTGTGGATAATTTTTATCATTGTTAGAAATATTAAAACTGCACCAATTTGGTGCAAACTTGCATTTAAGTTTGGAACATAATTTATAAGTATATAAATTCCTAATAAAAATTGAATAATTATTAAGACAATTAAAAATAATAACTCAAGAAATACTTTCTTTTTGTATAAATTTTTAACAAAAAATATACCAATCGCAATTAGTGAAATTAGTCCCAAGTGTCTGTGATGAAATTGTGCTGACCCAGGATTTTCAAACGGGTCTAAAAAACCCAAAGAAAGATAATCAATTGGAAAAAAATTACCGTTCATCAAAGGATATGTATTATACATTAGTCCAGCATCCATTCCAGCTACCAGAGAACCTGCAATAATTGTTATAAATATTATAAGAAAAATGATTAAGTTTAAATCAAATTTAATTTCAGATTTTTTATTTTTTAAATCTAGAATTAGCCAGTATAATAGAAACAAGATTAGTAGGCTATTTCCAAAATGAATAGCTAACCTATATTGAGATACATCTGGTTTGTCAACTAAACCAGATTTTACCATCCACCAACCAATAAATGCTTGGAGGCCACCAAAAAACAAAATCACTAGAAGTCTTAGAGTAATAAATTTTTCTATTTTCTTTGCAACAAAAAAATATATAAATGGTATGATAAAAACAATACCTATTATTCTTCCCCATAATCTATGAAAATATTCCCAGAAAAAAATAAATTTAAAATCAGAAAGAAGCATACCTTTATTATAGAAAGAATATTCAGGTGTACTTTTATAAAGGTCAAAAACTCTTTCCCATTCTTGATGACTTAAAGGCGGTAAAAATCCTAGAATGGGCCTCCATTCAACCATTGACAAGCCTGAATCCGTAATTCTTGTAATGCCTCCAATAATAATCATTGCTAAGACTAATATAAAAATTAATATAAGCCAGCTTAAGAGAAATACATGTTGTTTTACGGGATTAATATCTTTATACATAATATTAATTTATTTATCAAAATTATCGTTTAAGTAAATATGAATATTTTTTTTTTTTAATCTTGAAACTTTTGAATTTAGAACTATTTATTGTTTGTGCTCTTATGAGCGTAAATTAAATAATTAGGGAGATAGCAATGAAGTTTAAGCCACTTCACGATAGAGTAGTTGTCGAACGTTTGGATTCAGACGAAAAGACTGCCGGTGGAATTATAATCCCAGATTCAGCTCAAGAAAAACCTATGCAAGGTAAAATATTAGCTGTAGGTTCTGGAGCAAGAGATGATTCTGGAAAGATACAACCATTAGACGTCAAGGAAGGTGATACTATCCTTTTTGGCAAGTGGTCAGGTACAGAAGTTAAAATTGATGGTAAAGACCTTCTTATTATGAAGGAAAGTGACATCATGGGAATTGTAAACTAAATTTAAATTTTTAATTATTTGAAAGGAAAATATAATGGCTGCTAAAGACGTAAAATTCGGCGGTGATGCAAGACAAAAAATGCTTGAGGGTATTAATGTACTTGCTGAAGCGGTTAAAGTTACCTTAGGACCTAAAGGTAGAAATGTTGTAATGGATAAATCATTTGGTGCTCCAAGAATTTCTAAAGATGGTGTTACCGTAGCTAAAGAAATTGATTTAAAAGATAAATTTCAAAACATGGGTGCTCAAATGGTTAGAGAAGTTGCATCAAAAGCTAATGATGTTGCTGGTGATGGAACTACTACTGCAACTGTTCTTGCACAAGCTATTGCAACCGAAGGCTCTAAGGCAGTAGCTGCTGGTCGAAATCCAATGGATTTAAAAAGGGGCATTGATTTAGCAACAACAGCTGTTGTAGCCGACTTAGAAGGAAGAGCTAGTAAAATTAATACGAATGCTGAAGTCGCTCAAGTTGGAACAATTTCTGCTAATGGCGAAAAAGAAATTGGTGAAATGATTGCTAAAGCTATGGACAAAGTTGGCAATGAGGGTGTTATAACAGTTGAAGAAGCTAAAAGTCTTGACACTGAATTAGATGTAGTTGAAGGCATGCAATTTGATAGAGGATATTTATCTCCATATTTTATTACAGACGCTGACAAAATGAAAACTGTATTAGATGACTGTTACATCTTGTTACATGAAAAAAAATTATCCAACTTACAAGAAATGGTGCCTTTATTAGAAAAAGTTGTTCAATCAGGTAAACCATTACTAATAATTGCCGAGGATGTCGAAGGTGAAGCTTTAGCAACTTTAGTTGTTAATAAATTAAGAGGTGGTTTAAAAATTGCTGCCGTTAAAGCACCTGGATTTGGTGATAGAAGAAAAGCCATGTTAGAAGATATTGCTATACTTACTAAAGGTGAGCTTATATCTGAAGATTTAGGCATTAAGTTAGATAATGTTTCTTTAGAAATGTTAGGTACTGCAAAAAGAATAGAGATAACTAAGGAAGAAACCACAATTATTGATGGGGCTGGTTCTAAAGATGACATTAGCGCAAGATGCAATCAGATAAGAGCTCAAATAGAAGAAACTACATCTGACTATGATAAAGAAAAACTTCAAGAAAGACTTGCAAAGTTAGCTGGCGGTGTGGCCGTGATTAAAGTTGGTGGAGCTACTGAAGTTGAAGTTAAAGAAAGAAAAGATAGAGTAGATGACGCGATGCATGCTACTAGAGCAGCTGTAGAAGAAGGAATTGTGCCCGGTGGTGGAACTGTATACATAAAAGCTATTAAAGCACTATCTAAAGTAAAAGGCGAGAATGAAGATCAAAACGTTGGTGTTGAGATTGTAAAGAAAGCTCTAAAGGCTCCTGCTAAACAAATCGCAGATAATGCTGGTCAAGATGGTGCTGTTATCGTTGGAAAATTAGAAGAAAACGATGATGCAAATTTTGGTTACAATGCTCAGTCTGGAAAATTCGTTGATCTTGTTAAAGACGGTGTTATAGACCCAACAAAAGTTGTAAGATCAGCTCTTCAAAATGCAGCGTCTGTAGCAGGATTATTAATTACTACAGAAGCTATGATTGCAGACCAACCTGAGCCTGCATCCGGATCAGGTGGTGGAATGCCAGATATGGGCGGCATGGGCGGCATGGGCGGCATGGGTGGCATGGGAGGCATGCCTGGAATGATGTAACAACCCTAACTAAAATAAAACTCTAAAAACACCTAATGTTTATTAGGTGTTTTTTTTTAAACTTTACAATATTTCTTTATTAATAATTTAAATTAGATTAATAGATATTTAAGTAATGAATCTTATAAACGAAAAAATTTCAAATGATTTAAAATCTTGGCCATTTGTAGAAGCTAAAGTATTAATTGAAAGATTAAAAAACAATAAATCATATGATCACATTAATGATGATAACCCAGTATTGTTTGAAACAGGATATGGCCCGTCTGGATTGCCACATATAGGAACTTTTGGTGAGGTGGCTAGAACAGCTATGGTTCAGAACGCTTTTTATAATCTTACTGGAAAAGCCACAAAATTAATTTGTTTTTCTGATGATATGGATGGTTTTAGAAAAGTTCCTGAAAATGTGCCAAATCAAACAATGCTTAGGGAACATTTGGAAAAACCTCTTACTGATGTGCCAGATCCTTTTAAGAAGTTTGATAGCTTTGGTTCTTACAATAATAATAAATTAAAAGAATTTTTAGATAAGTTTTGTTTTGATTATCAATTTATATCTTCAACTGAATGTTACAAAACAGGTCAATTTAATGATGCATTATCAAAAATATTACTTAATTATGATAAAATTAAAAATGTTATCATTCCAACTTTAGGTGAAGAAAGAAAGAAAACATACAGTCCCTTTCTACCTATTTGTTCCCATACAGGAAAAGTCTTACAAGCTAATGTTATAGACATAAATGTAGTAAAAAATTCAATAAAATATTTTTCCCCTATCAGTAATCAAGAAGAAGAAGTATCAATTTTAAATGGTAATTGTAAATTACAATGGAAATGCGATTGGGCTATGAGATGGTATGCACTTGGAGTAGATTATGAAATGGCAGGAAAGGACTTAAGTGAAAGTGTAATTTTATCAACAAAAATTTTAAATATATTAGGTGGTTTCCAACCTGCAGGATTTTCTTATGAGTTGTTTTTAGATGGAAATGGCCAAAAAATATCAAAATCTAAAGGTAATGGCTTATCAATAGAAGAATGGTTAACTTATGGAACGGAAGAATCTCTTTCATTGTTCATGTTCAATAATCCAAAAAGAGCAAAAAAATTATATTTTGACGTAATTCCCAAAACTATAGATGAGTATTTTTCATTTCTGAGTAAATACCATTCAAATGATGAACGTGAATACGACAATCCCGTTTGGCATATTCATAAAAGTAATCCTCCAAAAGATATTTTCCCAGTCTCATTTAATCTGCTATTAAATTTATCTTCAGTATGTAATGCTGACAATGCAAATGATTTGTGGAGTTACATTACTAATTACATACCAGAATTGAAAAAAGGGTTAAACAAAAAATTTGATATGTTAGTCGATTTATCTATTAATTATTATAAAGAAAGAGTTTTACCATTTAAAAATTTTAGATTACCTAGTGAAACTGAAACTAAAAGTATAGTAAGTTTAATCACTTATCTAAAAGACTTAAACAATGAAGTATCTAGTGAAGAGATTCAATCTATTGTGTTTAAAGTTGGAAAAGAAAATGGTTATGAAAATCTTAGAGAGTGGTTTTCTTGCCTTTATGAAACAGCGTTAGGGCAATCTAGTGGGCCAAGAATAGGCGGATTCATAAAATTATATGGAATTAACAAGACTATTGAATTACTAGAAAATGTTATTAATGGAAATCTTGTTAAATAAATAATGTATTGGAAATTTTGTTATAAAATTTTAAGTTTAATAGATCCAGAAAGAGCACATAATTTAATATTAAAAATTATTGAAAATGGTTTGTTACCAAAAATAAAAACAAAATCTATTCCATTAAAAGTAATGAATATTAAATTTCGAAATCCAATTGGATTGGCAGCTGGATTTGATAAAAATGCACAGACTATAAATCAAATACACAAGTTGGGCTTTGGTTTTTTAGAGGTTGGAACAATCACAGTATTACCTCAAGAAGGTAATCCAAAACCAAGAATATTTAGATTATCTGAAGATAAAGCTATAATCAATAGAAATGGTTTTAATAATGATGGTCTTATTTTAATTAAAAATAGAATAAAATATTTTCGAAAAAATAATAAATCTTCAAACATAAAATTGGGAATAAATATTGGCCCTAATAAAGATTCTTCTGATAGGATTAAAGACTATACTAAATTAATTCATGAATTTGCCAAATATGCTGACTATTTAGCAATTAATATATCATCTCCAAACACTCCAAATTTAAGAAAGCTGCATTCAGATAAAAACTTTAAAAATTTAATTGTTTCAATAAAAAAAGAAATTAGTAAGCTTGATAATTTTCCACCTATATTAATTAAGATTTCTCCAGACTTAAGTGAAACAGAATTAAACAAAATAATAAAAGAAACAATTAAGCATAAATTGCATGGCTTAATCATTTCTAATACAACTGTCAAAAGAAACGTTAAATCTAAACACAAAAAAGAGACTGGTGGGTTGTCTGGAACCCCACTTTTTGAGGTATCAACTAAAGTATTAATTAAGGCAAGAAAAATTTTAAATGATTATAGTTCTGATATCTCCATTATTGCATCTGGAGGGATTTGTGATGGAAAGTCGGCATATATTAAAATTTTATGTGGAGCTGATTTAATTCAACTCTATACTGGAATGGTTTATGAAGGACCTTTAGTTATAAAAAATATTTTAGATCAATTGGATAGATTCAGAGAAAGAGACAATATTAAACATTGGAGAGATGTTAGAGGATTAGCTAAAAACATAAATGAAGCTTACAAAATTGTAGAGAATGGATTAAACAAAAAAATATAGGTTAATTTTTACTTTTGCTTGACCATTAAAAGAGCTTCCTTTATAAACTCATCAAGGAATAATTATGACTAAAGTATGTGAAATTTCAGGTAAAAAACCAATGAGTGGCAATAATGTTAGTCATGCTAATAATAGAACAAAAAGAAGATTTATTCCAAATCTGCAAAATGTAAAATTGTATAGTGGGATACTGCAGAAACATATTAATCTGAATATTACTGTTAGAACTATGAAAACTGTTGAAAAAAATGGTGGTTTAGATTCTTATCTGATTAAAACAAGTAATAGAAATTTGGCTGATACAGCTATTAAGATTAAAAAACAGATTTTAAAAAATAATAAAAAATAATTTATTTTACATTCTCATCAAATAAATCTGCGAGCTGTTCCGTCATTGCTCCTGCAAGATGCTCTGCATCAGTGAGGGTTACAGCTTTTTTGTAGTATCTTGTAACATCATGACCAATTCCAATTGCAATTAATTCGACTGGAGATTGATTTTCAATGAAATTAATTATCAGTTTTAAATGTTTTTCAAGGTAGTTGCCACTATTGGCTGACAATGTGGTGTCGTCCACTGGAGCTCCGTCACTGATAACCATCAAAATTTTTCTTTCTTCATATCTGTGATAAATTCTGTCATGAGCCCATATTAAAGCTTCACCGTCAATATTTTCTTTTAATATACCTTCCCTTAACATTAAACCTAGAGAGTTTTTTGCTCTTCGCCATGGTGCGTCTGCTGATTTGTAGATAATATGCCTTAAATCATTAAGTCTACCAGGGTTAGTTACCTTACCTTCATTTATCCATTTTTCTCTAGATTGTCCTCCTTTCCAAGCTTTTGTTGTGAAACCTAAAATCTCAACTTTAACTCCACATCTTTCTAATGTTCTTGCTAAAATATCTGCACTAATAGCAGCTATAGTGATAGGTCTACCTCTCATTGAACCTGAGTTATCAATCAAAATTGAAACGATAGTATCTTTGAATTTTGTATCTTTCTCAACTTTATATGAAAGTGGAAATAAAGGATTTGAAACCACTCTTGCCAATTTTGCAGCATCAAGCATACCTTCTTCTAAATCAAATTCCCATGTTCTATTTTGTCTTGCTTGTAACTTTCTTTGTAGTTTGTTAGCTAAGCGCGCGACGGCACCTTGAAGATTTTCAAGTTGCTTATCTAAGGTTTTCCTTAATCTCAATAATTCGTCATTATCACATAGATCTGTTGCATTTATGACTTCGTCATATTTATCTGTAAATATCTTATAGGTGTTAGACTTGTTATCTAATTGATTTTGATTATTTTGTTGTTTAGAAATTAATTCTTCGTTTCCTTCTCCATCATTATTTTCGATATCATCGTCAGAAAATTCATTTTCATCAGATATAGATTCTGTATTTTCTTCTACACCTGTTTCAATTCCGTCTTCATCTTCTTCTTCACTATCTCCTTGTGAGGTATTATTTTGATCATCTGAGTTCTCCTCGTCATTTCCGTCATTATCTTCATCATCGTCAGAATCATTACTATTATCATCTAATTCGCCTAATTCAGATTTTAATGCAACAAGGAGATTATTAATATTGTTTCCAAATAGCTCTTGGTCATTAATATTTTTTGAGAGTTCAGATATAAATTTTCCAACTCTTTTCTCTAACCATGGCTCCCATAAAGACATAGTTTTTTTTGAATTTTCAGGTAAAGGTGCACTGGACAGTTTTTTTCTCAAATACAAATGCATCGCATTTACAAAAGAAGTTGTATCATCACTTCCTGGTGGAGCAATCAAATTAGTCTCAAATTTTTTTTCTATTAATTTCTGTAGATTTTTTTTTACTCCAAAATATTTATTGCTACCTATTTTTTCAATTCTTGTATCTTCAGCCAAGTTAAAAATTGTAGCAGCTAAATCAGATGATGGCTTTAATTTTGAATGAATTGCTTTATCATGATATTGTAATTTTAGTGATATTTCGTCTGATTCACCTCTAGTTTTGTTAACAATTGTTTTATTAAAGTCATTAGATTGTTTAGCAATTGTTATTTGTTTTGAGTTAAATCTAGTCGTGTTTCCAAAAAATTGTATTTCACGATTTCTTAAATTATTTGCTGCAATTGCTTTAATTGTGGCCGCAGTTGCATTTTCAAATTCTGCTAGTTTTTTTTCTTTATTCATTTTCAATGATTTCGTTTTCCACTAATGTCCTTCCAAAACAACGTTGATAATACTCTGACACTATGGGTTTTTCTACTTCATCGCATTTATTTAAAAATGTCATTTTAAATGCTAAGTCTAAATCTTCGATAATATTAAAATTTTCTGCCCATGTTATTACAGTTCTTGGAGACATAACAGTAGATAAGTCACCAGAGATAAAACCATTTCGGGTTAATTCAGCTAATGATACCATTTGATTAATTAATTTTTCATTTTTCCCAACAAATGTTGGAACTTTAGCTAAAACGATTTTTTCTTCAATCTCGTTAGGCAAATAATTTAAAGCAGATACTATAGACCATCTATCCATTTGACCTTGATTAATTTGTTGTGTTCCATGATAAAGACCACTGGTATCTCCCAAACCTATTGTATTAGCTGTAGCAAAAAGTCTAAAATTTTGGTGAGGAGTAATTACTTTATTATTATCTAATAATGTCAGTTTTCCGCTAGCTTCAAGAATTCTTTGAATTACAAACATAACATCAGGTCTTCCAGCATCATATTCGTCAAAAACAAGAGCTACTGGATTTTGTAGAGCCCAGGGTAAAACCCCTTCTTTAAAAACAGTTACTTGTTTGCCATCCTCAAGTACAATCGCATCTTTTCCAACTAAATCTAAGCGACTAATATGACTATCTAAGTTAATTCTAATACAAGGCCAATTTAATCTAGATGCAACTTGCTCAATATGTGTTGATTTACCGGTACCATGATATCCTTGAATCATTACTCTTCTGTTATAAGAAAAACCTGCAAGAATGGCTTTAGTAGTTACTTCATCAAAGACATATGACTCATCAAAATCAGGAACAAATTTTGTTTTTTCTTTGAATCCATAAACTTTCATATTTGAAGAAAATCCAAAAAGTGACTTGGTATTTAGTTCTTCTAGTTTTTTTGGAAATGCTTTTTCATCGTTATCCATATTTCGTGCAAGTCCAATATCATTCATATATATCTCCAAATTTTTATATTAATTAGTATCTTCTATTGATGGGCTTCTAAAAGATTTTATAATCACTTTATATGCATTAGTTATTTTTACAAACATATCACTCGCATCATTTTTAAATTTTAAATTTTTGTCTGGGTGCCATTTTTTTGCTAATGATTTATACTGTTTTTTTACTTCTTCGATGTTTGATGTTGGATTTAATTCTAATAATTTCCAAGAAGAGAGCAATTTGGGATTAATTTTTTGCTTAGAAAAATTTTTATCTTCTCTATCATTTAAGAAATTGAAAGGATCATTTATTCTATTGACGTAATTACTAGTACCAAATTTCCAAGACGGTCTGTCCCATGTTGTTGATTTTCTAATTTCATTTTCAAATTGTTCTTCCGTAAGACCCTCAAAAAAATTCCATGATTTATTAAATTCTCTTATGTGTTCAATACAATAATATTTATAATTATTAATATCTTCTCTAGATCTAGGTGCAGGATAAATGCCTTCTTTTTTACAATTCAAAAACTCACAAATTTTTTTCATTCTTATATTTTTAACCTTGATCAGTTGTAAATTGATTTTATATTAAACTCATAATTTATACAAATAGCATAAATGAATAGAAAAGCAAAAATAACTAATATTTTAAATGAAAATTTTAATCTTTATAGATGTTTTGTCTCAGATGTATCAGAATCACATAAAGGTCATATTGGATATGTTAATGGAGAAGAAACTCATTTTGAAATTACTATTATTTCGAATGATTTTGAAAATAAAAATAGATTAGAAAGACATAAGATGGTTAATAAATGTCTAAAAAGTGAATTTCAAGGATCTTTACACTCAATAACTTATAGGTTGATGACCATTTCAGAAAGTAAGAAAAATTAATTTTCATGCCATTCTGGCCATAATCTTTTAACTACTTCACTTTTAGTATTAAATGCATGACAAGTTTCCAGAAGAAGAGGTTTTTGTTGACTTTGATTTATTTCCGTTTCATTTTTATCTTCTTTTCTTGATTTGTAAGGATATATCGTTTGGAAAGCAGTTGTAGCAACTGAAGATAACAACTCTGTTATGTGAGTACAACCTTTTATCCCACCAATTACTTTTGTTATTTCTTTTTTCCAGCCAGATTTAATTTGTAATCCAATAATTTTCTTGAAATTTGTATTTGCACTTTTACAAACAGAGTAAGGACTATTTATTGTGTTAGCTTCTGCATCTAGAACAAACAAATTATCATCAAGAACTAACTTTATTTTCATTTGATGTATAGGATCATTTTTTCTTATAGTACCCCTATCATAATTTTCAAAATCGTAATTCTTAGTATCAACAAGTTCTGCTTCAATTTCAAAAAGTTCATCATTTCTAATATAACCTTTAAGACTTATACGCCTATTATGAAGTAATTTACGTTCTATATTATCCATTATTTGTCCTGTTCTTTCCATAGTCTCAATTTAGATAAAAAGTTTTTATTTCTTTGTAATATTCTTATTTTAATTCCAAAAAGTCTAAACTCCTGCCCAGGGTTGGGAATAGTTTTTGTTTCAAAAACAACCAATCCAGCAATAGTATTATAATTTTCATCGGGTAAGTCCCAAGCAAGAGAACGGTTTAAATCTCTTATTGTAACTGAACCATCAATTATCAAAGAGCCATCAGGTTGTGGTTTTACACCCTCAACATTCATATCTGTTTCATCATCAATTTCTCCAACAATTTCTTCTATAATATCCTCTAAAGTTACAATGCCTCGAAAGTCACCATATTCATTGACAACAATTGCAAAGTGTTCTTTTCTACCTCTAAAAATTTCTAATTGATCTAATATTGGGGTTGTTTCTGGAGCAAAGTAAGGTTCAATTAAAATATTGGTTAAATCAATTGATTTTGTATCTTGAAATCTATTTCTTTGTAAAAATCTAAAAAGCTCTTTTGCGTGTAGTATACCAATTATATTATCTTGAGTCCCTGAAAAAACTGGAATTCTAGTATAAGGGCTTTCACCTACGATTTTGTAAATATTTGTTGCAGATGAGTTAATATCAATCATCGTCACAACTCCTCTATGTGTCATAACTTCATCAATATTTACATCTTCAATGTCAATCATGCTTGACATTATTTTACCTCTTTCAATAGCTCTTGTTTCTTTTCCAGCGTGTAATCTTATCATTCCTTTTAATTCCTCTGTCTTAGCGTCTTCACTAGCACGATCTGGTCCAGTAATTATTTTTGAGAATTTTTCAGTTAAAAAAGTTAATGGAGTAAAAAATATAATTATTAGATTAATTATGGGTGAAACTGTAAGTGCAATTTCATCTGCATTTTTGAGTGCATAAGTCTTTGGTATCATTTCAGCAAAAATGACAAGAACAATTGTTAAAATAATTGTGACAACTATTAAAGGTATGTTTGTAAAAAATTCTATAGCAAAACTAGTGACATATACCGAGGCAATTATATTCACAAAATTATTGCCTATTAGTATCGTTCCTATCATTTTGTCTCGATTTTTCAGTATCTTTTCGATTAACTTTGCCTTTTTATTTCCTTTGTTAACTAGTTCATTAATACGTGCTTCTGATACAGCAGTTAAAGCAGTTTCAGAACTTGAAAAAAATGCAGAACATACAATTAAAAAAGAAATAATTAGTAAAAAAATACTCAAATCACTCATTGATCAACTCATTAAAAAACTTTTTCAAGACTCTCTCATCAACATCATTTTTAATTAAAACACTTCCTATTTCATTAAATAAAATAAGTGTAATTTTACCATTTTTAACTTTTTTATCTAAATAAAACTTATCAAAAAGCTTCTTTGAAGTTAATTTTATTCCCTTTATGTCCTTTATTTTTGTTGGAAGATTAAATTTGGATATTAAGCTCATACATTTTTCAGCTTCTGTTTTTGAACATAATTGCAAAATAACACTGAGTCTAAATGCACACGCCATTCCAATCGCAACAGCTTCTCCATGTATTAATTTTTTGTTATCATAATTTATTAGATTTTCAAATGCATGTGCAAAAGTATGACCAAAGTTTAATATGCCTCTTATTCCTTGCTCTTTCTCATCCATAGATACTATTCTTGCTTTAATTTGACATGATTTAAATATAATGTTTTGAATATATGGACTTTTAAGTTTTATAATATCTTCAGTATTTTTTTTTAAATAATTAAAGAATTTTTTATCATATATAAAGGAATATTTTATTACCTCTGCAAAGCCCGCTAAAAGCTCTCTCTTTGGAAGTGTCTTTAAAAAATTTATATCAATTAAAATGCCTTCTGGCTGATAAAAAGTACCAACTAAATTTTTCCCATGTTTTGTATTAATGCCAGTTTTGCCTCCTACTGAACTATCAACTTGAGAAAGAAGAGTTGTTGGAATGTGTATACATTTAACTCCCCTTAATACAATAGAACTGGCAAAACCTACTAAATCCCCTGTTACACCACCACCTATGGAAATAATAAGAGAGTCTCGATGAATTCTATTAGATAAAATAAAATTTAATAAAATTGAAAGTCTTTCAAAATTTTTATATTTATCTTTTGATTTAATTTTGAAAAAAAATACTTCTGCGGAAAGCCTTTTAGAGAGATTTTCAAATTCTTCAATCATATTTTTATTCATTTTAAACTTTTTAAAAAACTCATCATAAATTACATAAATTTTTTTCCCATTTAAAATTTTGAAGAAATTATTTTCAAGTAACTGAATGAAATTCTCTCCAATAAATATCGAGTATTTGAATGATTTATTTTCATTTTTGATTGATAATTTTTTTAAGATAGTCATGAAATACCTTGTATTATTTTATCACATAAATCGTTAATAGAAAAATTATCAGTATTAATCTTTAAATGTGATTTTTGGTAATTTTTAATTCTTTTATTTAATAAAAATTCCATATTTGTTTCAATATTACCTTTAATCATAGGTCTGTTCAAAGCATTACCAACTCTTTTTTTTAAAGTCTTAATGTCAGTATTTAGCCAAATTACTTTAGAGTTGCTTAGTAGAAAATTTCTGATTTTTTTACTTTCAAAACCACCACCACCTAGACTCACTACAGCTCTAAGGTTTTGTGCTAAGCATTCATTGATTTTTGAATAAGTAAGCTTTCTTTCTATTGAACGAAAATAGTTCTCTCCAAATTTTTCAAAAATCTTATTTATTTTTAAATTTTCTTCTATTTCAATGATTGAATCAATATCAATAAAGCTTATTCCTAGTTTTTTAGCCAACATATTTCCACAGCTTGTCTTGCCAGAACCCATCATACCAACTAGAGTAATTATTTTGATATTACTGCTTATTACGTTATTCATCAATTGTCATTATCATATAAGCGTTACTCATTAAATTTCTTTTTATAAAAAAATAACTAAAGACAAAAACTTGCCACAATCTTTTCTTATCACAATTTAATGAAAATTATAATTTCAATAGTATTTTTATTTTCTTTGGGTATTTTCACATACGTCTATACATGGGATATTCCTGCACCTGAAAAAAAATTAAAAAAAGAGATAAATATATTAGATTTTAAGAAATAAATTTATGAAATTACTATTAATTATATTACTCATTTCGTTTTCAAGCGCAGCTTTGTCTCAAAAAGAAAAAAATTCTAATGATAATTTTATTAACTTAACTGGTGATACAAAAGATAAGCTAAAACCTTCAATTAATGAAAAGAGTGAGAAAAAAATAGACGAACTAAATGATCAAAAAATTAAAAAAATAAAACCTGTTTCGATTGGTAAACTTGGAATACCTTCTTTAGGTTCAATTGGTGTTGAAACTAATTTAAATACAAAAATAGGATTAAGTTTATGGAACAATTTTTCAGCCATTAATGCAGTTAAGTATATAAATCTACTACCTAATACAAGTTCTAGTAGATCTTTTCAAAGACTTCTAAATGAAGTATATGCAAGCACTTCAGAACCTCCTAAAGGAAATCCTGATGAAATTTCTGAATTTTTAAAGGCAAGGTTGGTTAAGTTAGCTTTAAATGGTCAAATAGATTATTTGATTAAAATTATTTCACAATTGCCTGATACTCAAAAATGGGAAAAATGGAAGAAATGGTTCATTATTCACCACTTCTTGGTTAAAGATGACCTTAATGCTTGTCGTAATGTATCTAACACAATTAATAATTATGACAGTATATTTTGGAAAAAAGCTAATCTACTATGCTTAATTCTTAAAAGGGATTTTTCTAAAGCAAATTTTATTTATGATGTAATGCGTTCTCAAAATTTATTAGACAACACATTTGAAACATTAATTGATAAAATATTAAATGAAAAACCAATTGAAAAAATTGATGTGAAAAACAATACGATAACACCCCTTAATTTGATTTTGTTAGATATAATTAAGTATCCTATAAGTTTTGAAATGATTAAAGATTTTGGATTTGAATATAAATTACAATTATCAAATCTAATATATTTGCAGCCTGAAGCAAGAGCATTACTTATTGACCAAATAACAACTGTAAAAGATTTAAAGAGAGATTTATTGATCAAGATTTATCAAGACATCAAATCAGAAAATTTAAATCAAGATGAAATCCTAAAAAGTCTCAATATAAATCCTAATGGATTAAATAGGGCTAAAACTTGGTTAAACACAGTTAATATTAAAGATAATTCAGAAAAAGCTGAGTTTATTATAAAAAGTCTTATAATTGAACATAAACATAATAATTCAAAAATTGCCTCAGATTTATATATACCTACTTTAATTACATTAAAAACTAATTCATTATCTCAGTCTCAAACACAAATAATTAATCACTTACATAATCTAAAAAATCCTGAAAAAATTATTGACTCACCTTTTTCACAAATTGTATTAAATCCAAAAAATAGGTTGTGGAATGAAGAATTTATTTCACAACATAATGCTTGGAATATTATAAAGTTTCTTAAGTATATAGGAATGAGGTCACCAGATATAAATTGGGAAGATAGAATTAACTTTACCTCAAATAAGTTAAAAAAATTTAATGATAAATTTTCTTTTAATGTTTCTCATGATGATTTTATTTTAAGCAAATCAATTTCTTATAATATTAAAGAAAAAAACTATTTAAAAGCCATTTTATTAATTGGCAAATTAATAGATAGTAAAGAATTGAAATATTTAAATTTAACAACATTTCAAGAAATTGATTTGTACTTAACCAATTTAGATTTTTTAACCTTGCGTAACGAATTTAGGAATGAAGTTTTGAAAAGTAAGTTTTTCTATTCTAAAAATCTCTATAATGAATTTTGATAACCATAACATTGATAATATAGTTAAGAGCTTTATTTCTACCAAAGTTTTGGATAAAGGAATAACTAGCAACACAATTTTAGCCTATAAAAAAGACTTAAATCTATTTACAAATTGGTGTTTAAATCAAAAAATTAGCTTTTATGAAGTTAAAAAAAAAGATATAAATTTTTATATTCAATTTTTAAGAGATGAAAAATTGAGTAGTTCTACTATAAATAGGAAAATATCTGTTATTAAAAGTTTTTATGATTATTTAAGTGAAATAGATTTAATAAACTCAAATGAACTAAAAACAACGGTATCTCAGAAAGTAGAAAAAATTTTACCCAAACTTTTATCTGAAAAAGAGATACTATATTTAATAGAAAAATCTAATGAAATTTATATAGAAAATCCAATAAAAAATATATCTTATTTAAGAATTCAAGTTATTTTAGAGATTTTATATTCAACAGGACTTCGAATTAGTGAATTGTTAAATATTAAAATCAATCAAGTTGCAAATATTAAAGATAAATTATATATAAACGGCAAGGGGAACAAACAAAGATTAGTAGTATTTAATAAAAAAGCTATAGACTTACTTAAAAATTGGGTCAATATAATGGTTAAGAATAATAAAAATAAAAACTCTTATCTTTTTGAAAATATGCACAATACAAATGTTATTTCGCGTCAACATATATATAAAGATTTAAAAAAATTAGCACTTAAATCAAATACTGAAACAGAAAAGCTTTCTCCTCATTCAATCAGACATTCTTTTGCTAGTCATATGTTAAATAGAGGAGCTGACTTACGGAGCATTCAAAAGCTTTTGGGACATTCTGATATATCAACTACAGAAATATATACAAAAGTTAGACAAAATCGACTAAAAGGTTTAGTTAAGAATATACATCCACTTAATAATATCTTAAAAGATAAAGGATAAAATAATGCTTAAACATTTTTTAACGTTTGAAAAAAACATTGCCGATCTAGAGGGCAAAATAGAGGATCTAAAGCATATTTCCTCAAACTCTGATTTAAATATTGCTGAAGAAATAGGTAATTTGCAAAATAAAGTTGCTAATGAATTAACGGATACATATTCTAATTTAAATCCTTGGCAAAAAGTGCAAGTAGCAAGGCACCCAGATAGACCACAATTTCAGGATGTTATTGAGTATTTAATTGACGATTATTTAAGTTTTGGAGGAGATAGATTATTTGGAAATGATAATGCTCTTACAGGGGGGGTAGGCTACTTCAGAGGAAAAAAAGTATTATTAATTGGCATCGATAAAGGAAAGAATACTAACGATAGAATTTTGAAAAACTTTGGCATGGCTAGACCTGAGGGATATAGAAAAGCAATTAGATTAATGGAACTAGCTAACAAATTTAATTTACCCGTACTTTCTTTTATTGATACAGCTGGCGCATATCCAGGAAAAGGTGCAGAAGAGAGGGGGCAAGCTCAAGCCATTGCATCCTCTATAGAAGCATGTCTAAAATTACAAACGCCAATGATCTCTACAATTCTGGGTGAAGGAGGCTCTGGAGGGGCGATTGCATTAACCTCTGGTAATATAATTTTAATGTTTGAACATTCAGTTTTTTCTGTAATCTCACCTGAAGGTTGCGCATCTATTTTATGGAGAGATGCAAGTAAAGCTAATGAGGCTGCAAACGCTTTAAAATTAACTGCTAACGACATGAAAAAACTAGGCATAATTGACGATATCATTCAAGAACCTCTTGGTGGAGCGCACAGAGATTATGAAAAATCATTGAAATTTCTAGGGGACACTATTGAGCTAAAACTTGTTGAATTATTAAAACTTAATCCACAAGAATTAAAAATAACAAAACAAAATAAATACCTTAAAATTACATGATCTTAATAAAATTATCTAATTAACTCTATATGTTTTATTAACAAAAATTGAAGGTATTTTTGTCCTAGCTTTTTTTATCTCATTTTTATCAATATTCTGTATTATTATATTTTTGTCTGTCTTAGCGTCTTTAAGTATTTTGCCCCATGGTGAAATTATCAAAGAATGCCCGTAGGATTTTCTTTTATTAAAATAATGACCATATTGAGCAGGAGCTACTATGTAGCATCCTGTTTCAATTGCACGTGCTTGTAATAAATTATGCCAGTGATCTTTACCCGTAATATGCATAAAAACTGAGGGAACGCTAATTAAGTCAGCTCCATTCAGTGCTAGATCTCTAAACAAATGAGGAAATCTTAGATCATAACAAATAGTCATTCCTATTTTGAAATATTGTCCGTCAATATTTAATCTAGCAATTTTTGCAGAGTCACCACTTTCATAAGTTTTTGATTCTTGATAGGATTGATGTTTTGATAGTTTAACATCGTACATATGAATCTTATCATATTTACAAATTATTTTTCCTTTTCTATTAATTAAAAATGATCGATTAAAAAGTTTTTTTTTTGACATTTTGTACTCAAGAGTTTGAATAGATCCAATTAAAATATTCACATTCAAAGTCTTTGCAGTTTCTTTCAATGTTTTAAGAGAAAAACTATTTTTTTCAAAACTTGCATTGGCCATGGTCTCAGATTTGTTAAAATTTAAAAAGGTTGCACATTCAGGTAAAGCAATTAGATCAACTTTTTTTTTGGCTGCAATATAAATTAAAGGTAATATTTTTTTTAGAGTCTTTTCTTCATATTCATAAGATTTATATTGTATACAAGCTACTCTCATAAAAAGGTTTCATAAATGATTTATTATTTTAATTATATATATGTTATACATAATTTAAATTTTTTTTAATGAAATCTTTTGAAAAGCAATATTTTTAAAATTGACTATCAAACAAAAACTCTTAAACGAGGTAGAATATCTTATGGTCTAGTCAATCACAATTTCTTAATAAAATTAAGCGAAAACCAAATTTTAAATAAAATAAATAATTTTTCTTCCAAGGTTGAAGTATTAGTTGAGCTTGGTTCAAATAGTAATATAGGAAACATGTATAACAAAATTAGTAATTGTTTTTTTGTATCAATAGACAATTCAATAAAATTTATAAATCAAAACAGCTCTTCAAATAATAATATTGTTGTTAATGAATATGATTTACCCTTTAAACAAAAATCTATTTCTGGAGTAATTTCTTGTTTATATGTAGATAGTACATGTAACTCTGAAAATTTATTTTCAAATGTTTACAAAATTTTAAAAAATAATGGATTTTTAATATTCTCAATCTTTGGGAAAAAAACAATAGAAAATATAAAAGAGTGTTTCATAAAAGTTGAAGAAAAAAAATACAATGGTATATCTCTTCGCTTTCATCCATTATTTGATTTAAATACGATAGGTAATAATTTAAAACAAATAGGATTTAAAAATGTTATTGTAGAAACCGAAATTATTCAAGTTAAGTATAATAGTCTTTTCAAGTTAATGCAGGATCTTCGTGGTATGGGCATGACAAATAATCTACTAAATAGATCAAAATCTTTTACACCAAAAAGCTTATTTTATGAAGTGAATGAATTATTAATTAAGGATCATAAAGATAAAGAGTTTTTAGTTCCTTTTGAAATATTTACTTTAACTGCCTGGAAGTAAATTTTATAAAAACAAATCTTGTAGACTAGATACTAAAGGTTTATTTGCTGGTGGCATATCATATTTATTTAAATCATTGGCTTTAACCCATTTCAATTCTGAATGAAATTTACAAACTGGATCTAGATCCCATTTTCTACTTACAAAAAGTAAAATAATTATATTAATATTTTGACTGTAATAAGTTGAAAAAGCTAGAGGGGCAATACAATTTATTTTTAGGTTAACATTAATTTCTTCTTTTGTTTCTCTAATTAAAGCCTGTTCTAGAGTCTCATTTTTTTTCACTTTACCTCCAGGGAATTCCCATAGCTTTTTAAATTCTTTTCCTTCGGGTCTTTTGCCAAGAAGTATTTTATTTTCATCATCAATTAATGCAATTGTTGAAACTAGTTGATTTTTAACTTCTATAATCTGCATTAATACGAATATATTTTTCAGTTAAATCACAAGTATAAACAGTCCATTTCTGTTTACCCATACTTATATCAATTGAAATCTTAATTTCTTTGTTTTTTAAGTATTCAGTCAGATTTTTTTCTGAATATTTTGAATATTTCATGCCATTTTTTGCGACTAAATGTTTGCCAAATCTAATTTTTATTTTATTTTGATCTATTTTTTCATATGATTTACCAATTGCCATTACAATTCTGCCCCAGTTTGCGTCCTCTCCTGCAATAGCTGTTTTAACTAAGGGAGAATTAGCAATGGAAAAAGCAATATTTTTAGCTGAGTTGACATTTTTAGCGTTTTTGACAGTTATTTCTATAATTTTTTTTGCACCTTCTCCATCAATAACAATCTGTTTAGCCAAATTAAGCATAATATTTGAGATACATTTTTTGAAATTATTTAGAAACTTATCAGAAAAGTTATTTATTTTTCTATTTTTTAATTGATTTGTTGATATCAGTAAACATGTATCACTAGTTGATGTATCACTATCAACTGTAATAGAATTAAAGGTTCTATCATTTTCATTTGTTAAAATTTTTTGAAGAACTTTTGAGCTTATATTTAAATCAGTAAATATGTATGCTAACATCGTCCCCATATTTGGTGCAATCATACCAGATCCTTTAGCAATTCCAATAACATTAGCCTCAAAATTTTTATATTTAACTTTAGAAGTAGTGTATTTAGGAAAAGTATCAGTTGTCATAATAGATTTAGCGGCCTCTTTAATGGAGTTCACAAATGCAGGCCTTTTATTTTTAATACAATATGTTATTTGTGATGGATTTAATTCTTCACCAATTACTCCAGTGGAGGACGAATAAACTTCATTTTCATTGCAATTATAAAGGGTTGAAAGAAATTTAGTAATTTTATTAACTGCTTTTATGCCCTTTATACCAGTAAAAGCATTTGCATTTCCTGAGTTTACTACTAAACATCTAATTGAATTATTTTTTAAATTAATTTTATTTTTACAATCAATTACGGAAGCACTTGGCGTATTAGATTTTGTGAAGACCCCAGATATTGAAGAAAATTTAGGTAAAGTTATCAACAATAAATCGGTACTATTTTTTTTTATACCTGATTTAAATATTTTAAAATCAAGTCCTTTAATTTGGATTTTTTTAATTGTATCTTTATTTTTTAACATTTTATGGATAAAGATTTAATTATCTATAGAAATTAATTTTAAAAATACCATTTAAATGTAATAAGTAAATAGAATTATAACAAAGGACAATTATGTTTTCTAAAATTGGAAAAGTAATTTTTGGATCTTCCAATGACAGACAGCTTAGTAAGTTAAGACCTATCATTAATAAGATTAATGATCTTGAAAAAGATATTTCCAAGCTTGATAAGAATAAATTAATAGAAAAGACTAAACTTTTTAAAAATAGAATAAATAACGGTGAAGACTTAGATTCAATTCTTCCTGAAGCTTTTGCAGTTGTAAGAGAAGCTTCAAAAAGAACACTTAAACAACGGCATTTTGATGTACAATTGGTAGGTGGAATTGTCCTTCATCAAGGTAAAATTGCAGAAATGAAGACAGGAGAAGGAAAGACATTAGTATCTACTCTTCCAAGTTATTTGAACTCTTTATCAAAAAAAGGTGTTCACATTGTAACAGTCAATGATTATCTCGCCAAAAGAGATTCTGAATGGATGGGTGAAATTTACAAGTATTTAGAAGTTTCAGTAGGTTGTATTACTAATGAGATAGATGATATAGAAAGAAAATTTGCATATGATTGTGATATAACATATGGAACGAATAATGAGTTTGGGTTCGATTATTTAAGGGATAATATGAAATTTGGGATTAGAGATATGGTTCAAAGACCATTTAACTTCGCTATAATTGACGAAGTTGATTCAATTCTAATTGACGAAGCTAGGACACCACTAATCATATCAGGACAAGCAGAGGATTCATCGGTTTTATATCAAAAAATTGATAAAATCATACCTCAATTATCAAAAGATGACTTTGAATTGGATGAAAAGCAAAGAACTTGTAATTTAACTGAAAATGGTATTTTAACTATTGAACAATTGCTGATTGATAATAAATTAATCGAAAATGGATCTTTGTATGATGTAAATAATGTAAATCTACTTCATCATATAAATCAGGCTTTAAAAGCTCATAATTTATTTAAAAAAAATACTCATTATATGGTAAAAAATAATTCTGTTGTTATCATTGATGAATTTACCGGAAGAGCTATGGAAGGTAGAAGATTTGGGGATGGGCAACATCAAGCGATTGAAGCTAAAGAAAATGTATTTGTACAGCCAGAAAATCAAACATTAGCTAGTATTACATTTCAAAATTATTTTAGAATGTATCCAAAATTGTCAGGTATGACAGGTACTGCTCTAACTGAAGAGGGAGAGTTCTCTGAAATTTATAGTCTAGAGGTCATTGAGATACCAACAAACGAAAAAGTTGAACGTATTGATGAAGATGACGAAATTTACAAGACTAATGAAGAGAGAGATCAAGCTGTGATTAAATTAATTGAAAATTCGTCTGGAAATAATCAACCAGTTTTAGTTGGAACAGTATCTATAAGTAAATCTGAGCAAATTTCAAAATTGTTAAAAGAAAAAGGCATAAAACATGAAGTATTGAACGCAAAATTTCATGAACAAGAAGCCAAAATTATTGGTTATGCTGGCATGCCTGGTGCAGTAACTATTGCAACAAATATGGCTGGAAGGGGAACCGATATTCAATTAGGAGGAAATTTTGAAATTAGAAAACAATTAGAAATCCCCTATGGAATATCCGATGATGATAAAAAGGTTATTGATTTGCAACAAGATATATCAGCAAAAAAGGACCTCGCACTTAAGTCTGGTGGTTTATTTGTTATTGGGACTGAAAGGCATGAAAGCAGAAGAATTGACAATCAATTAAGAGGAAGAACCGGTAGGCAAGGAGATATTGGAAAGTCTAAATTTTTATTATCATTACAAGATGACTTGATGAGGATTTTTGGATCTGAAAAATTAGAGAATATGCTTAATAAACTAGGTCTTGAAAAAGGTGAGGCTATTGTTCACCCTTGGATAAATAAAGCAGTCGAAAAAGCTCAAGGAAAAGTTGAGGCTCATAATTTTGAAATAAGGAAACAACTTCTTAAATATGATGATGTTATGAATGACCAACGAAAGGTTATATTTGAACAAAGAAAAGAAATAATGAGTTCAGATGATATAAATTTAATGATAAAAGATATGAGAATGGAAGTTATTCAAAAGATCGTATCTGACTGTATTCCTGAGAATAGTTATTATTCTGAGTGGGATCACGGAAAATTAAAAAATGAAGTCGAGACTAATTTAAATTTAGTTATTCCTGCAAAAGAGTGGGTTAACGAAGATGGCATAGTAGAAAAAGAAATAATTGATAGAATTGATAAAGATTCATCCCATTTCATGGCTCAGAAAGTCTCTGAAATTGGAAACGACGTTTTTAGAGAGGCTGAAAAAAGTATCTTGTTACAAGTATTAGACCAGTGTTGGAAAGACCACCTATTATATCTAGATCAGCTAAGACAATCAATTGGTCTTCGGGCATACGGTCAAAAGGACCCTTTGAATGAATATAAAAAAGAAGCTTTTCAACTATTTGAGATGATGTTATCGAAAATTAGTTTCATGATAACATCAATTTTAGCTAAAGTCGAAATTGGTAAAGATAATACATCAGATAAACTTCCTTCAAAAAAAACAAAAGAAAATTTTGGAAAGATTTCAAGAAATCAACCGTGTCCTTGTGGATCAGGTAAAAAGTTTAAACACTGCTGTGGAAAGCTATAACCAATTATTTTAAAATGATAAAATATAGTCTTAAATGTAGTGAAAATGTATGTAATAAAAGGGAGCCTTTTGATGGCTGGTTCCATAATAGTTCTTCATTTGAAAAACAAATTAAAGCTGGTTATGTTTCCTGTCCTTACTGCGGAAGTTTAAAAGTAAGAAAAAATTTAATGTCACCATCTGTAAAAACTAGTAAGGAAATAAAATTAAAAACAAATTCAGAAAATCTTAAAAACAAAGAATTATATCAAAAAACTGATAAACAATTAGATATGATGGTTGTATTAAGAAATCTAAAAAAACAAATCCAAAAAAATGCTGAGTTTGTAGGAAAGAACTTTGCAAAAGAGGCAAAAGCTATTCACGAAGGGAAATCAAAACAAAGAGCCATTTATGGGCAAGCAAACACAAAAGACTTAGAAGAATTAAAAAGCAAAAATATTGATGTCATCAATGTTCCTTGGGTACAAGAAGATAATTAGATAATTTTTATACCGGATATACCATAATTTACATTTAAAAAATTTGTAAATTTGAATTTCTTGATAATTGGCTTAAAGTCACTAGAAATACCTAAAATGGGCTTGAATCCAACAATTTCGTTAAGTTGAATTTTGTATGGCTTAGCTTCATTTATCAGAGTGTTAGGGCTTACAAATTTTTCAAAATCATGAATGCCTTTTGGAAGAAGCTTTAAAATATTTTCTGCCATGAATTTTGCAAATAATAAGCTTAATACAGTTTTATTGATTGTTGTTAAAATCAAGATACCTTTATTTTTTAACAAGTGAGATACTTCCTTGAAGAATATACTTCTATTATCAATATGTTCAATGACTTCTGAAGCAATGACTAAATCAAATTTACTTGAAGTGTTGTTTTTTATAAATGAAGAAACATTCGAGTTTACGTAATTAATACTTAAGCCAGAATTTAATGCGTGGTTTTTTGCTACTTCAATGGAGCTTTTAGTTATATCTATACCAGTAACTGAAGCTCCTAGACGTGCTATTCTTTCAGATAATAATCCACCACCACATCCTATATCTAAGCATTTGAATTTTTTTAATGTATATTCTGTGTTACAATCTTTATATCTTGAGATTACCCTTTTTATATATTGAATTCTAATATCTGTGAATGTATGCAAGGATTGAAATTTTCCATTTTTGTCCCACCAATCACGAGATAGTTCCGTAAAAGGGTCTTTTTTATTATTAAAAGTTGATGTATTCATAAACATTTGTTACACGATTTTATAAAAATAAGCAAAAGAGGATTTAATTGAGTTTAATTGTTGCAAAATTTGGCGGCACTTCTGTTGGTACAATAGACAGAATAAATTCTGTGGCTAAAAGAATAAAAAATGAGGTTAAAAATGGATATAATGTTATTGTGGTAGTATCAGCAATGGCTGGAGAAACAAATAGATTAATTAAGCTTGTACAAAGTTTAACAAATAATTGTAGATCAAGTGAGTATGATACTGTTGTTTCTTCTGGCGAACAAGTTACATCTGGCTTGGTTACGATTGCTTTGAACGAGCTAGGGATAAAATCAAAATCCTATCAAGGTTGGCAAATACCATTTGAAACTGACAATAATTTCAGCAGGGCGAATATAAAAAAAATAAAAAAAGATAAACTCTTATCTGAATTTAAAAATGGTTATAAAGTGATTGTCGTCCCTGGTTTTCAAGGTGTGCATGAAAATAGAATAACAACACTTGGAAGAGGAGGCTCTGATACATCAGCAGTGGCATTAGCAGCTACTTTTAAAGCTGAAAGATGTGATATATACACAGATGTTGATGGTGTTTATACTGCTGATCCAAGAATTGTAGCTAATGCTCTCAAATTGGAGACTATAACATTTGAAGAGATGTTAGAATTAGCTTCGCAAGGTGCAAAAGTTCTTCAAACTAGATCTGTTGCTTTAGCAATGAATTTTAATGTAAAGCTTCAAGTTTTGAGTAGTTTTGAAAAAAAATCAGGTACGTTTATTATTAATGAGAGGCAAAAAAGTATGGAA
>CACMRG010000017.1 GCA_902616005.1 uncultured SAR116 cluster alpha proteobacterium | reverse complement strand
TAGAAGGTATAGCAAGACCTGTTTCGAGTTGGGTTAAAACTAGCAAATCATCCAAAGAGATAGGATTGGATGCAGCAAAAGCTATAAAAGTAGCCAATAAAAAACCTGGAGAAATTGCAACTCTGATATTACCTGGTGACACTGCTTGGAATGAGGGCTCTGAAATTGAAGAAGTTATATTACAAAATAATTCTAAAAAAGTTCCAATAGATTTAATTGAAAAAGCAATAGCAGAAATACAAAAAGCAAATAACCCATTACTTCTTGTTGGAGGATCTGCATTAGAAGAAAACAATCTAATTAAAATAGCTCTAATAGCAGAAAAGCTTGGATGTGAATTAAAAACAGATTGGTTTAACGCACGACTAGACAAAGGAGCAGGAAGGATAAATTCAATAAGAATCCCATATGTTGTTGACAAAGCAGTTGAAGCCTTAAAAAATTTTGACACTATTATTACTATTGGTGCCAGACAACCTGTTGCTTTTTTTGCTTATCCTAATAAGCCTGGAATTTTGACCCAAGATAAAACAAATTTTTTAGAATTAGCTGGATTATCTGATGATATCACATCTTTAATCAATGAGTTTTCAGATCTTGCAAATGTTACTTCTAATAACCCTAAAACAATATCAGAATTTAATCCTCCCGAAATACCTCAAGGGCCTATTAACACAACTTCTCTAGGCATGGCCCTTGGAGCTTTAATACCAGAGAACGCAATTATAGTTGATGAGTCAGTAACAACTGGCAGAGAATTTTTTTATCAAACTTCAGGATCTCATCCTCACACATGGTTAAATAATTGTGGAGGATCTATTGGATTTGGTATGCCTGTAGCAATTGGCGCGGCAATAGCTTGTCCAAATCAGAAAGTCATTTCTCTTGAAGGTGATGGTAGCGCTATGTATACCGTCCAATCTTTATGGACAATGGCAAGAGAGAATTTAGATATTGTTATTTTAATTTTTGCCAACCAAAGTTACAAAATTTTACAAGGAGAATTAAAGAATGTTGGTGTAATAAATCCTGGAAAATCTGCGATTGAAATGTTGTCACTTAAAAATCCAGAATTAGATTGGGTTTCAATATCTAGAGGAATGGGTATAGATGCAGTTAAAGTAGATAATATAGAAGATTTGGTTAAATATTTTAAACACGGAATAGAAGAAAATGGTCCATTTTTAATTGAGGTTTTAATCTAGCAGATAAATTATTAATATGAACAAATTCATAAATTTAAATAAATGCCTGTTTTAAAATTATATAAAGATAAAAATATAGATTGTAAGATAGATCTAGCTTCAATTGAGGATTATCTCATAAAAATGATGAATGTAGAATTAAAAGCTAAGGTTGAAAATTGTCAAATAATTTGGAAAACAACAGATATATTCAAATCTGAGCACAAAATTTATGGTGAATTACTTTTACGAAAAAATGAAAATCGTACTAACTTAATCAAAAATAATTTTTTAAACAAAATTGGTAAAAAATTATCAAAAAGTTTTTCAACAAATATTAGGTTAAGATCTTTTTCAATCAAAGATGAATTCATTAATGCTGCACAGATTAAATTAGGGGAAGATGATGACAGATAAAAACATTGTACTTTGCGAAACAGATAATAGAGGAATTGCAAATGTTCATTTAAACAGACCTCATAAAAATAATGCTTACAATGGGCAAATGATTGAGAGATTACTAGAAGTTTTTGAGGGACTAAATTCTGACAAAACTCTAAAAGCTGTCGTAATAAGAGGTAATGGAAAACATTTTCAAGCTGGAGCAGATTTAGAATGGTTAAAGGAAATAGGAAAATTAACAAAAGATGAAAATTTTATAGTCTCTGAAAAAACTGCTTTGGCAATAAAAGGTCTAACAGAGTTTCCTCGACCTGTAATTTCAATAGTTCATGGCGGTTGCTTTGGTGGTGGAACAGGAATTGTAGCTGCATCTGATATTGTAATAGCAGAGACAAAATCAATTTTTTCAATATCGGAAACGCGTTGGGGTGTGATGGCAGGCATAATAATACCTCAACTAAATAAATCTATTGGAGTTAGAAATGTTAGAAGATATGCAATTTCTTCTGAGAGGTTTAATGCAGATGAAGCCAAAAGAATTGGTTTAGTTCATGAAGTTTTAGATCAACAATTTATTGATGAAAAGTTAGAATCTATTTTAGATTACATTTTACTATGTGGCCCTGAGGCAATTTACCAAACAAAAATGAGAGCTTTAAAAGAAGCAAATTTGATTTTGAATGAGCAGGAATTTAAAGAATTAGTTGAAGAACATTCACTAAAAAGAATGAGCGATGAGGCTTTTGAGGGTCTAAATAGTTTTTCTGAAAAAAGATCTCCTTCTTGGTACCCAAAAAATAAAGGATAATTAATATGTCTTCATTAGTTATAAATTCAAAAATCTGGGGCGAAATGTTTGGTACTAGAGAAATGTCAGACATTTTTTCAGATAAAAAGACTATACAATATTACCTCGAAGTTGAAGCTGCACTCGCTCGAGTTCAATCAAGATTAGGAATAATTCCTAAAACTTGTGGTTTAGAGATTTCAAAGGTTGCTAAAACCGATTGGATTGACTGGAAATTATTAGAAAAAAGAACATCCATTGTAGGTTATCCAATTTTACCATTAGTTGAACAATTAAGCTTAAAAGTGAAAAAGAGCCTTGGGCAGTACTGTCATTGGGGAGCAACAACACAAGATATAATGGACACAGCTGATGTTTTACAAATTAGAGATGCTTTATCAATCTTATTATCTGATTTAGTTGGAATTAAAAAAGCTTTAAAAAAACTTGTAAAAAAGTACATCAACACACCAATGTCTGGAAGAACTCACTTACAACACGCTTTACCTACTTCTTTTGGCTATAAATGTAGCACATGGTTATCTGGTATTGAAAGGCATATTGATAGAATTAAAGAAATAAAAGAGAGATTATTTTACGTTTCTTTTTTTGGAGCCGCAGGAACTCTTGCCTCTTTAGGGGAGAAAAATGGGCTAAGGACAAAAAACAGACTTGCTAAAGAATTAAAATTAAAATCTCCAGATGTGAGTTGGCATTCGATTAGAGATAATTTTTGTGAGTTATCATCTTGGATTTCTCTAGTTAGCGCATCATTAGGTAAAATTGCTTATGATGTTATGCTAATGATGCAAACTGAGGTACAAGAGGTTAATGAGCCTTTTATTCACGGTAGGGGTTCATCTTCTACTATGCCACAAAAAAGAAATCCAATTTCATCTGAAGTAATTCTAGCTTGTTCTAAACTTTTAAGAGAACATCACTCTGCTATGCTTGATAGTATGGTATTAGATCATGAAAGAGCGACTGGTCAATGGCATTTGGAGTGGTACACATTACCTAAAATGTTCATAATTGCCTCTTCTTCATTTCGATGCTCAAGAGAATTACTAGAAGGAATTCAAGTTGATAAAAATAAGATGATAAATAATTTAAATCAAACTAACGGATTAATTTTAGCCGAATCTGTAATGATGACAATTGCTCCAAAACTTGGAAGACAAATAGCTCATGATCTCGTATATGATTGCTGCAGAAAATCAATAACTGATAAAATAACTTTACTTGAAGCACTGATGATGAATAAAAATATATCTAAAAATTTTAGAAGAGAAGAAATAGAATTTTGTTTAAATCCTAAAAATTATCTAGGTGCCGCACCAAGAATGGCAGAGGAACTTTTAAAAAATATCAAATGAAAAACTCTTTAAACAAAAATGATTTTTATAACTTTTTAAGTGAGGCTTTTCCTCAAGTTTCAAATCTTTTTAAAATAAGAAATTTAACTCCAGGAAATGTTTCCTTAGAAATGAGTATTAACCATGAACATTTAAGACCAGGTAATACTATATCTGGACCTACAATGTTTCTATTAGCAGATGTAAGTTTTTATTTATCAATTTTATCTAAAATAGGCCCTGAGAGCTTAGCAGTTACAACTAATTGTTCTATTGATTTCTTAAGAAAACCATCTGAAAAAAATATATATAGTGAAAATAGAATTTTAAAAATTGGCAAATCTTTATGTGTAGGAGATATTTTAATATATTCCGTTGATTTAAAAGATCCTGTAGCTCATGCCTCATTAACCTATTCTATTCCTCCCAAAAAATCTTTTTAAAAAACAAAAATTCTGTTACGTTTTATTAAATTAAATGTTGGAGATTTAGATGAGTTTTGTGGAAACAGAAACTAATGGTCAGATTTTTACAATCAAATTAAATAGACCTGAAAGATTAAATGCACTTAGCACTGTTATTAGAGAAGGAATGGCTGAAGCTTTTACCAAGTTTCATAATAATAGTAATTTAGAAGTTGCTATTTTAACTGGTACTGGAAGAGGTTTTTGCGCAGGCGAAGACATGAAAGAATCGTTAGATAGAGGAATTGCTGGATCTCCAAAAGAGATGGTTAAAAAAGATTTAACAAACCCTTTTCAAGATGGGATTTTACAAAAACCTGTAATAGCAGCAGTAAATGGTTTTGCAATGGGAGGAGGTTTCATGCTTGTTGAAAGATGCGACTTAAGAATTGCAGTGAAAGAAGCTATTTTTGAAATGTCTGAAGCAAAAAGATGGTTGTTAGGAGGATATAATCACGGACACTATGGTAACTTACCACATCCCGTTGCTACTGAAATGGCTTTTGGTTACAGAATAAATGCAGAAAGAATGTATCAAGTAGGTTTTGTTAATAGGCTTGTTGACCAAGAAAATTTAATGGAAGAAGCACATTCAATGGCAAAGCATCTTCTTTCACTTCCACCAGCCTCAAGAGTTAATACTTTGTACATGATGAAACATATGGCACCTAAACTACCTTCAAATATAACAAATTTAGCAGAAAAACTTCACCTCCATGGCGATACCGAAGATCGTATGGAAAGCAGAAGAGCTTTTGCTGAAAAAAGAGAACCAAATTATAAAGGATGGTTAAACCCAGATGACAGATACAATATGCCAAAGTTAGAAGAAGAATAAAATAGGTCATAAAATGAATGCAATTAATGGAGCTTTATCAGGATTAAAAATAGTGGCTTGTTCTACAGCCCAAGCTGGAACTGTGCCATATATGCTCATGGCAGATTTAGGAGCAGATGTGATAAAAATTGAAACACCTGTCAAAGGAGATAATAACCGTAAATCAGGTTATTTATTTGGAGAAACTAGTTCTTTTTTTGAAACAAACAATCGTGGTGTTAAGAGTTTAACTTTAAATCTTAAATCTGAGAAAGGTCAAAAAATTTTACATAAACTTGTAAAAGAAGCCGATATCTTTGGACAAAATTTCAGACCAGGTGTAGCAAAAAAACTTAATTTTGATTATGAAACACTTGAAAAAATTAACCCTAAAATCATTTATGCATCTGTTTCAGCCTATGGTCCTGACGCGCCAGATGGTCATTTGCCAGGCACTGATGCTGTCGGACAAGCACTAAGCGGAATTGCAGAGGCTTATTCTACACCAGGGAACAATTTGAGAACTGGAGTTGCTTCTGTAGCTGACGAAACCTGTGCAATTTTAACTTTTGGAGGGATACTTGCAGCATATATTAATGCGCAAAAAACAGGTAAGGGCCAAAAACTAGAAACTTCACTAGTTGGAAGCGCATTTAGATTACAGGGCTGGACTATGACAACTGCGATGTGGAGTAATAAACCTCCAATTACTGGCGCAAGAATAAACGGAACAAGAGAACGTCCTGGCATTGCTGCTTGTTTTAATGACAAAAATGGCAAACCTTTTGCTCTTCAGTTAGAACCTAACAGTTGGTTAGATGCTATGAATGTTTTAGGCTTCAAAGACAAATTAGAAAAAGATGGTTTATTAGATTTAGGGCTGGCATTTGAATCAGAAGATAAAAAAACCGACATCTTAGATAAACTAGCAGAACTCTTTTCAACTAACGAAAGAGATCACTGGATTTCAATATTGAGAAAAGCTGACAAGATTTCAACCCATGTAAATACAATGTTAGAAGCATCATCTGATCCAAATATAGTAAATAATAATTATGTAACTGAAATTTGGTATCCTGAATTAAATAAAAATTTGAAAGTACATGGAACTCCATGGAAGTTTTCTAAAACTCCTGCAAATATTAAAAGAGCTCCTAAACTTGGTGAACACAATTCAGAAATTCTTAAAAAGTTAGGATATACAGATGATGAAATTGAAAATTTAACAAACGAAAAAATTATTTAATTTCTTCAAGCTCTTTTATAAACTTTTTAAAATTATCTACATAATGCTTAGATGATCTAGTCATATCTTTTATCATTTCAGGACTTAATTCTCTTACTGCTTTAGCGGGAGAGCCTATAATTAACATACCATCAGGAAATTCTTTGTTTTCAGTAACTAAAGCTCCTGCTCCAACAAGACAATTATTTCCAATTTTTGCATTGTTAAGAATAGTTGCTCCCATTCCTACCAAAGAATTATTTCCAATAGTACAACCGTGAATTATTGCATTATGGCCTATAGTACAATTATTTCCAATTGTTACTGGAGTATTTGGATCAACATGAATAATTGTATTTTCTTGAATATTAGTCTCATTTCCTATTTTGATGAGATCATTATCACCTCTTAAAACCGAACCAAACCAAATTCCAACATCCTGACCTAGAATAACATTACCTATAACATGTGCATCTGGTGCCACCCAATAAGAACCTTCGGAAGGTAATTGAGGCTCTTTTTTTCCTAAATTGTAAATCGGCATTTTTTCTCCCTGATAATTATATTTAATACTAATGATTAATTCATTAACTAATTCGATCAACAAGGATAATTATTGTCAAGAAAAGAAAATATTTTACGCTACAATTAAATTGTTTTTTATATATATCCAAATATGCTTTTTTTCTAATTAATTTTTAAATAATTTAAAACGGTAATCCAACGTAATTTTCAGCAAATGATTTTTGAGCAACTTCTGAATTTTCTAAATATTCAATTTCAGTCTCTTGCATTTTTTGATCAAAATCAGACTGATTGGGAAATTTATGAAAAGTTACTGTCATCCACCAACTAAATCTAATGGCTTTCCAAACTCTATTTAATGCTCGTTTTGAATATTTAGATAACACCGTTTTATTTTTTTCTTTGTAATATTCTTCTAAGGTCTCAACTAAATAGTTTACATCTGAAAAAGCTAAATTTAGTCCCTTTGCACCTGTAGGTGGAACTATGTGAGCAGCATCTCCAACTAAAAATAAATTTCCATAACTCATTGGTTCAACCACAAATGATCTTAAAGGAGCTAGTGACTTCTCTATAGATGGACCTGTTACGAGATTTTCTAAAGATTCTTCTGGTAATCTTTTTTTTATTTCATTCCAGAAACGATCATCACTCCATTCAGTAGTTTTTTCGTCAATTGAAGTTTGGATATAATATCTACTTAGATTTTCATTCCGCATAGAAGCCAGAGCAAAACCTGTTTTATGGTTTGCATAAATTAATTCTTCGCTAATTGGAGGTGTTTCAGATAAAATTCCCAACCATGCAAAAGGGTAGACTCTCTCAAAGGTTTTAATTTTTTCTTTAGGAATTGTATTTCTTGAAACACCATGAAATCCATCACAACCTATTATAAAATCTGCATTAATTTTTGTTTCTTTATCAACGATCTTGCATGTAACGTAAGGATTACTTGTTTCAATTTCATGAATTTTTACATCTTTAACTGAATTAAAAACTTTACCATTATTTTTTTCTCTTAACTCATATAGATCTTTTGTCACTTCTGTTTGACCATAAACAGTAACTTTTTGATTAATCAATTTTTTAAAATCCATTCTAAATCCACGATTTTTTAAAGACAAAAAAATGCCATCATGAGAAAAACCTTCATCCTTTATCCTTTTGAAAATTCCTGCCTTTTTAAGTAATTTTATGGTTCCTTCTTCTAAAACACCTGCTCTTATTCTGGATAACACATGTTCTTTGGTGTGTTTTTCCAAAACTAAACAATCAATATTAATATCACTTAAAAGTTGCGACAATAATAATCCTGAAGGCCCTCCTCCAATGATAAGAACTTGTGTCCTCATAAAAATATCCTGTGTATCTTATTTTTTAATAACAAAAACATATATGAGAATTATAGTAAATGAATGTTTTATTAAAAATCAAATTGAATTAAAAAATTAATTTTAAATTTTTATTACGTTTGTTAATAAAAAGCCCATAACATTATTAGAGTAATACTTGGGAATGAAAATAATAGTATTATTCTGATTATATCACTTAACAAAAAGGGTATGACGCCTTTAAAAGTATCAATTATAGGTACATCCTTAGCCATTTTATTAATTATAAATACATTTAGTCCAACAGGTGGAGTTATTAAACCAACTTCAACAACAACTAGAGTTAATATTCCAAACCAAATTGCTGTTTCTTCTGGAGATAATCCAAAATCAAGTGACATCACTAAAGGAAAAAAAACAGGGATTGTTAACAATATCATGGCTAAGCTATCCATCAAACATCCTAAGAACAGATATAAAATCATAATACATGCAACAACTATTAAAGGTTCTAAATTATTTTCTTTAGAAAATTCAGTTAATAAATTTGGAAGCTGAGTTAAAGCAATAAAAGAATTAAAAAATTCTGCACCTAATAAAACAAAAAATATCATTCCTGTTGTAACAGCTGTACTTTCAATAACCTCAATAAATGACTTTATATTAAATGATTTATTTGTGATGGCTATTATACCGGTTCCTGCAGCACCAATTGCAGCACCTTCAGTAGGTGTAAAAAAACCCATATAAATTCCACCAATCATAACAACAAAGATTAAGATAATATGCCAAATATTTTTAAATAAATACATACGGTTTTTCCAAGGAACTCTATCTTTAATTGGTCCAGAATTTTGGCTTAATCTGACATATAAACTAATTGCAAGTATATAACCTAAGGCTGCAAGTAAACCAGGTATGAAAGCGCATAAAAACATTTTAGCTATGTTTTGTTCAGTCAGAATAGAATAGATTATTAATATCACTGAAGGAGGAATTAAAATGCCTAGAGTTCCTCCTGCAGCTAATGCACCAGTACTTAGTGCTCCTGAATACCCTAATCTTCTTAATTCTGGCAAGGCTACTTTTCCCATAGTTGCTGCAGTTGCCAATGATGATCCACAAATTGCGCCAAACCCAGCACATGCTCCAACGGCAGCCATAGCAACGCCACCTTTTCTATGTCCTAAACATGCACCGGCAAACTTAAACAATGCTTCACTCATACCAGCTTTGGATGCAAAGTTACCCATAAGTAAAAAAAGTGGGATAACTGAAAGAGAGTAATTTGAAAATAAATGCCATGCACTTGTCTTAGCCAGAGACATAACAGGAAGCCATCCTGTAATTAAAATTGTACCAGTACATCCAACTAATAACATGGCTAAACCAATAGGAACTCTGAATGCTAAAAGTAAAAATAGAATTGGGAAGGCTAGAATACCAAGAAAATATTTGTCCATGATTAACTTCTCGATAGAACTAATTCACGATAAAATGTGTATAAACAGCATACAGATAATAATCCAAATGAAAATGTTACTGGCAAAAAGGGTATCCAAATTGGAAATTGTAGTAACATAGTTTCTTCTTGATAATTATACATGTCTTTTGCTCCGAAAAACATCCTCCAAGTAAAAAACAAGGCTATAAGTCCATAAATAACTGAACTAATACAATCTAAAAATGCAATTTTTTTAAAATTTAATTTTGCAGTTATGAAATCTACAATAACATTACCTTTTTTTAAATGGCACAAAGGCAAAAAGGAAGATACCGCAATTGCACTACCAATTTCAACTAATTCAAAATCACCTACTAGAGGATTTAAGAATATAATTCTACTTAATATTGAAATAAAGTTAATTAAAATAACAATGACAAGAATTATACCTCCTAAAATAGCTAAGATATATGCTAAATCATATAAAAAACGACCAAATTTATTATTTGGTCGTTCTGTAAGTTCATCAATAGGATTATTTGATAAACTCATTTAATTATAATGATTTTTCATATTTTGAAATTAAGCTTTTTGCTGTATCTAAAAGTTTTTGAGCGTCTAAACCTTTTTTATTAGTACTCTTAATCCAATCTTCAGTTACTTTTTTTCCTGCAGTTTTCATTTTAGCTAGTTCTTCGCCTTGCAAAGTAAAAAACTGTCCACCAGCATTTACTGCTAATTTTCTTGCAGGAATTTCAAAGCCGTCCCAAAGTTTACCTGCCTCTTTTGCTAAAGATAAACCTGAGTTGTTATCAATAACCTTTTTTTGCGATGCTGATAAACTCTCATACTTTGCTTTATTCATTATAAATAAAAAAGGTGTTGTATATAAACCTCTATTACCTGCAACATTAGTATGTGCTTTTGTTAATTCTTGCAATTTAAATGAAGGCATAATTTCCCAAGGCACAACCATTCCATCAATTACTCCTTTTGACAATGACGGGGCAACTTTCGGAACTGGCATTCCGACTGGAGTGGCACCCATACTTTTAAGCATAGTTGTAATTACTCTTGTAGGACCTCTCATCTTCATACCTTGAAAATCACCAATAGACTTAATCAGCTTATTTTTTGTATGTATCATACCAGGAGCGTGCACATGAACTGTTAAGATTTTATAATCTTTTAGATCTTCTGCTCCTATGGTTTCTACATACTCCTGAACCGCTTGTGATGTTATTACTGATTTTGTTGGCAAAAATGGTAATTCAAAAGCTTCAAGTCTTGGAAATCTACCTGGTGTATAACCCGCAACGGTCCAAACTATGTCTACTACCCCTTCTCTGACTTGATCAACTAGCTGTGGTGGCTTCCCTCCAAGTTGCATAGAATAATACATCTCAGTTATGATTTCACCATTTGATTCTTTTTTTACTTTTTCTGCCCACGGCAAAACAAATTTTGCATTAGAATTAGCTGGTGCAGGAACAAATGTATGAAATTTCAAAGTTACCTTATCAGCAAGTGCAGAAAATGAAAAAAAAGTTAATGACAAAATAATCATTTTTATAAATATTTTCATTTTTTCCTCCTAAATAAGAGAAATTAAATCACAAAAAAAAATAACTTACTAATATAATTTTAAAAAATTGATTTTAAAAAATGGATTGATAAAATTTAACAAGGTAATTAAAATGGCAATAAAAGCTCTTTCATATTTAGGCGTTACGTCAGAAAAAATCCAAGATTGGTCTGATTATGCAACAAAGAATCTTGGTATGCAGGAAATTGATAAAACAAAAAACTCTTTGATGCTCAGAATGGATGATCAAAAACAAAGGTTTTCTATTTCTAATGATGGTGGTGAAGGTTTATCATTTTTAGGCTGGGAAGTAGAAAACAAAAGTGACTTAGATAATTTTGCAGCGATATTAGATCAAAATAATGTAAAAGTCTTTAGAGGACAAAAGTTTCTTTGTGATAAAAGATACGTTGAAGATTTAATTTATTTTAATGATCCTGCTGGAAACCAAATTGAATTCATATTTAATCCATTTAAAACTGATGAAGAGTTTAAACCTGGAAGAGCAATATCTGGTTTCAAAACTGGAATTTGTGGTTTAGGTCACGCCGTATTGCATACTGACAATATAGAACCACTCGTAAAATTTTATAGGGATTTATTGGGTTTTAAAGTAAGTGATTTTAGTTTTGAACCTATTAGACTTCACTTTTTTCATGTCAATGAAAGACATCATAGTTTTGCACTTGTTGAAACAGGAAAAGTTGGTTTTCATCATTTTATGATAGAATACAACAATTTGGATGATGTTGGGCAAGGCTATGATCTTCTTCAATTTGAAGACAATAGAATTGCATATACCATGGGCAGACACACTAATGACTACATGACTTCATTCTATTCATATTCACCTTCAGGATTTTTTGTCGAAAATGGATGGGGAGGAAGACTCATTGATCCAAACACATGGAAACCTGAATTGACTAATATAGGGCCTAGTTTTTGGGGACATGAAAGACTTCATCTCCCAAAAGACCAAAGACTAAAATTTAGAAATAAAAGGATGGAAATAGCAGCTAATGGAATTCAAGCACCTTTAATAATTGATTGTCCATGGCTTTATCAAAATCAAACCAAAAAAGATGCATAATACTAAATGTAATGTTTTAATTGTTGGTTTTGGTCCAACTGGATCAGTGCTTGCTAATTTACTATCAAAATACAACATCACTATCCATATTTTAGAAAAAGAGAACGAAATTTATAATTTGCCTAGAGCTGTTCATTTTGATGATGAAATTATGAGAACATTTAAAAGTATCGGTATTTTTAAAAAATTTTTGAAAAAAACTATTATCAATAAGGGCACAAAATTTGTTGATGAACATGATAATCTTATTTTAGATTGGCCAAGACCGAAAAAAATTACAGAAAATGGTTTTTACCCAAGTTATAGATTTCATCAGCCAGATCTTGAAAAAATTTTAAGAAAAAACTTAATTAAAAATAAAAAAGTTCAAATTAGTTATAATTCTGAGTTGTTAGAGATATCAGATAAAGGTGATGTTGTTATTGCAAAATATTTAGATAAAGTCAGCAATTCTTGTCAATTCATTAATGCAGATTATGTTGTAGGATGTGATGGAGCCAATTCTTTTGTTAAAGAATATATTAGTCAAGGAATAATAGATTTTGGTTTTGAAGAAAAATGGGCAGTTATTGATTTAATTATGAAACAAAATAATAATAACTTACCTGACAGAACTATACAATATTGCAGTAAAAAAAATCCAGCAACTTACTGTAGAAATGTTGGCAGAAGAAGAAGATGGGAATTTTCTTTAGGTAAAAATTCAGTAGATAAAGAAATTTTAAATGATGATAAAATTTGGCATTTTTTATCTAAATGGATTACCCCAGAAGATGCATCCATAGAGAGAAAAACAATTTATACTTTTAAGTCTTTGATTGCAAAGAAATGGAAAAAAGGAAGAGTATTTATTGCTGGAGATGCTGCTCATTTATCACCTCCATTTATGGGTCAAGGAATGTGTTCTGGGATTAGAGACGTATCAAATCTATTTTGGAAAATAGCTTATTGCTGTAATTTTGGACATAAAGAAAAGCTTCTCAAAACTTATGAGAGTGAACGATTAAAAAATGTAAAAGAATATATCGTAACCACAATTAATATGGGAAGGTTATTAAATTCAATTGGTGATACAAATGTTTCTAATACAGTAAAAGAAGAAAAAGATGGATCAAAAAAAATGACCTCTATAAACCCCCCTTTAGGTCCTGGATTAGGAGATAATAAAGATAAGTTAAGAGGAAAAATTTTTCCTTACATAAATTTACAAAATTCAAATGTATCAAATTTTGATACGCAATTTGAAACAGAGTTAGTTTTGCTTTCAAAACAAAACGTAGATAATAAAAAAATCAAACATATAAATGTGAACAAATATGAAGAAGTAATGAACGTTTTCAATAAACTAAATATTAGTGCTTTGATTTTAAGACCTGATAGATTTATTTTAAGTTCATTAAATGATAATTCAAAAATTAATGATTTTATCGAGAAATCAACATTTAAGTTTAGTTGAAAATTATGAAATTAAGTGCATTACAAGCAGGTTTTAATTTAGATCATATTGCTCTTGAAAGTCCTTTTCCAAATGAGTTATCAAAATTTTATAAAACGTTCATTAAGATGGAACGCGTTGAGAAAAAAAATAAAGAAATAATTTGCGAAGGACAAAATAGAAAAGTCATATTAGTCAAAGGAAAAAAAAATAAGCTTTCTTATGCAGGTTTTTCGTGCAGAAATAAAAAAAATCTTGAATATTTTAAAAACTTTATAATTTCAAATGAAGTCCCATTTTCAAAATTTGTAAATAATCACCTAGAAAAAGGGGCTTTCTCGATTATTGACCCTGATAGAAATATAATATCCTTCGGAATTCGAAAAAAAACAAAAATTGTATTTAAAAATAAATTTTGTTTGCCTTTACAACATTTAACTTTTGCTAGCAGAGATGTTGAACGATTTGAACATTTTTATTGTGAAATGTTAGGTTTTAAAACTACAGATAGAGTCATTCATAAGAATAGAAGTTTAGCTACATGTTTTTTAACTTCGAATCACGAACACCATACAATTGCATGTTTCAAATCTAATAGAATTGGTATTGATCACCATTCATATGAAGTCAGTAAATGGGAAAACATCAAAATTTTGTGCGATTATTTTTCACAACAAAATATTAAAATAGTATGGGGGCCAGGAAGGCATGGTCCTGGAAATAATTTATTTATATTTGTTGAAGATTTGGACAAAAATTGGTTAGAATTTTCTGCAGAATTAGAAATAATTCATGATAGAAAAGTAAACGAATGGCCACAATCTGAAAAAACTTTAAATTTATGGGGCAAAGGAATATTAAGGTCTTAATGTGAAACCAAATACATTTTTGAACAATAATTAAGGAGAATTTTTTGGAATTTATCCAACATGATGCACCACTATCTGGAAGAATAAAAGATATTGATTTAAATGATTTTATATCAAATCAAACAAAAACAAATATTATAAAATTTGTTGACGATAATTTAGTGGTACTTGTTAAAAATCAATTCATAAATGAATATAAGCTTAAAGAGTTTAGTAATTTTTTTGGAGAGTTAGACCCACCAGGACCAAATCCTTATGGTATTAATTTTTTGCCAGAACATCCTGAAATTAATGTAATATCAAACGTTAAAAACTCGAAAGGAATTCCTATTGGAAACCTTGGAGACGGCGAAGCAACATGGCACGCAGATATGACTTATCTTAAAAAACCTCCAAAATACGGAATACTTTATGCAGTTGAAGTACCTAAAAATCAAGGAAATACTCATTTTGCAAACATGTATAAAGCCTATGACAAACTGCCAAATAATTTAAAAAAAATTATTGATGATAAAATAATAATACATGATAGCTCTCATAATAGTGCAGGAATGCTTAGAAAAGGTTTTAAAAAAGTTGATAGGCCAGATTTAACACCAGGTGCACGACATCCTGCTGTTATAACTAATCCTCAAAATAATAAAAAAAGACTTTTTTTAGGAAGAAGGCCTAATGCTTACATTTTAGGTTTAAGAATAAATGAGAGCGAGAAATTATTAAATGATATTTGGCATTATGCGACAACTGACGAAGTTACCTGGACTCAAAATTGGGAAGTTGGTGATTTGTTAATTTGGAAAAACTTATATGTTCTTCATAAAAGAGATGCATTTGATCCAAATTCAAGAAGAATTATGCATAGAACTCAAATTAAAGGGAATGACAATCTAAATTAAGATAGCAAATAAATTGTAAAAAGTTGTTGTTCGAAGAGTTTCTAAATGTAAAGATTACATAATTAAAATATAAACGGAGGATTTTGTGGAATTAATTTTTCAAAAATTTAAATTATTTATTATTGGATTTTTTAGCTCAATAGCACTTATTTCATTATCTCTTTTATTTGGAATTTCAGCTAACGCGGACGAATATCCAAATAAACCAATTGAGATAGTTATTCATGCTAAGTATGGTGGTGGAACTGATACAACCGCCAGAATGGCATCAATAAGATCAAGAAGAATATTAAAAACAGATATTAGAATAGTTTCAAAAAGAGGTGGAGCAGGAGCAAAGGCTCAAAATTATGTGCTGACAAGACCTGCTGATGGTTATACTGTAATGGCCCTCACACAAACTCATTTATATACTATGGCTAGAGGTAAATCTAACATGAAAATTGATGACATAGTTGGGGTAGCTAGAGCTATGGACGATCCAACTTTTATTACTGTGTCTGGAAAAAGTAAGTATAAGACATTAGACGACGTAATCAGTGCATCAAAAAAAGCTCCTTTAAACTGGGGTGTGGCAAATATTGGTGGAACTGAACATATAGGTCTTGTGCAATTTGCAAAAGAAGCTGGCATAAAAGTTAAAGTAGTACCTTTTGGTTCTGGAGCACAAATGGTTCAAGCTTTAATGGCTGGCAAAATTGATGCTACTTTACCTAATGTAAGTGAAGCCACAAACCAAGTTGCAGATGGAACTTTCAGAGCGCTAGTTGTTTTAGCCGAAAAAAGATTAAAAGATTATCCTAATGTTCCTTCTTCATACGAATTAGGCATTAAAGCTAAATGTTCTACAACGAGAGGATATGCTGTGTTAGCTTCGACTCCAAAACCAATTATTGAAAAAATTTCAAAAGGATTAGTTAAAGCGATGAAACATAAGGTATTTGCTAACTATTTAGCTAGTGCAGGTTTAACTGTGGAAGGTAGTGTTGCAGGTACAGCAGTTTGGGACAAACATCTTAAAGAAGAATTTAAGGTGGCTCAAAGTGCATTAAAAGATTTGGGGTTATTGAAATAATTTAATTCACTAATGAATAATTCTTTTAAAAATTTATTTAATAAAACTGATACTATCATAGCAATCATAATATTTGCTATGATAGTATTTTTATGGAATGCTGCAGATAACTTTGATAGCGTTTCAGATTTGTTTGCACAAAACATTCCACCTCAATTGTTTCCTCAAATTTTGTTAATTACAATTGGTTTATTAACATTATTAATACCTTTTGAACATATTTTACTAAAAAAGTCTGGCAAAGATATCAACTCAGGTAGGAAGAAAAAAATTAAATTTGCAACTTACGGTACGATGGCTATTTTATTAACGATAATTGTATTTTCAGAATTTTTAGGAGCTTATGTTACTATTTTTTTAGCATGTTTTATTCTTCCAGTCTTTTGGGGAGAAAAAAATCTTAAATTATTGATACCTTATATCATTTTATTTCCACTATTTATAATATTGATATTTAATATTTTACTAGGTGTTTATTTTGAACCAGGTATCTTAGAAGGTTATTTATAATTAGGACTATTTATGGAAGATATAGTTAAAGGTTTATCCCTAATTTTAGAATTTGAAAATATAATTTTAATTTTAGGTGGAGTATTAATTGGAGTTTTAGTAGGAGCTCTGCCTGGTTTAAGTTCACCAATGGCTATTGCTTTATTGATACCATTTACCATAACACTAGATCCGGTAGCCGCTATCGCTATGATGGCAGCTTTATATTGTGCTGGCACCTTTGGTGGATCTATTACAGCTATTTTAATTAACGCACCTGGGGCACCTCCGGCAGTTGCCACAGCTCTTGATGGATATCCAATGGCTAAAAATGGAGAGCCTGGAAGAGCACTTGGTCTCGCAGCTGTTTCAAGTGTACTTGGTGGTATATTTAGTTTGATTGTTTTTATTTTCGCTGCACCATTACTTGCACAAGTTGCCCTCGAATTTGGACCACAGGAATATTTTGGTTTAGCTATTTTTGCACTTTCTATGCTTGCAACAATGAGTGGCAAATCTTCAATAAGAAATCTTATCTCAGGTTGTGTTGGCGTTTTAATTGGTACTATTGGAATTCATCTAACAACGGGAGTAGAGAGATTTACTTTTGATATACCTGAGTTAGAAGAAGGTATAAGTTTTGTTCCTGTTTTAATTGGTTTATTTGCAGTTAGTGAACTGTTTAAGCAGTCAGAAACACTTAACTCTGTTGTTGATAGAATACATGCTAAAGCTTTAAGATTGCCAACAATTGCAGAGTTAAAAAAATTGAAATATACAATTTTAAGATCTTCAGGGATAGGAACATTTATAGGAATTCTTCCTGCAGAAGGATCTACGGTGGCTGCTATTATGGGTTATAATGAAGCTAGGAGATGGTCAAAAAATAAAGATCAATTTGGGAAAGGTTCGCCAGAAGGTATTGTTGGGCCAGAAGCTGCCAATAATTCTGCTGCTGGTGGTGCTATGGTTCCAACCTTAGCTTTAGGAATCCCTGGCAGTGGATCTACAGCTCTTATACTAGCAGCTCTAATAATGCACGGCTTTCGTCCTGGGCCTTACTTGATAAATGAAACTCCTGAATTTGTTTATGCTATTTTTGGTGCAATGTTAATTGCAAATTTTGGCTTTCTTATTATTGGTCTAGTTGGAGCTAAATTTTTTTCATTAGTAGCATTCATACCTAAAAAACTTTTATGGCCTGCTGTTTTTATATTTGCCATGATTGGCTCTTATTCATTTAGTTCTTCAATGTTTGATGTTTGGGTAATGTTAACATTTGGTGTGATCGGATATTTTATGAGTAGACATGGATTTTCTGCCGCTCCACTAGTAATGGGTTTGATTCTTGGAAAATTAGTTGAAGAAAGTTTTTCTCAATCAATGATTATTCACGATAATAATTTCTTTGCATTGCTAGATAAACCAATAGTAGTTTTCTTCTTCATACTCACTTTCTTAAGCTTAACTACTCCACTTTGGACAAAAATTTTTAAGACAAATTAAATGTCAAATAAATTTGACGAATTTGCGATTGCTGAAAATTTTGCTAAATGGTGTTATAACTTAGAATTTAAAGACATACCAAATGAAGTTATTGATAAAATCAAATTAATTTTTATGGATAACTTAGGTTTAATCTTTGCTAGTAGAAATGAAGATTACATTAAAGCAATAAAAAAATCTATTACTGATAGTGGCAATTGTAGTGTTCCTGGACATTCAGAAAAACTTTGTCCATCAGATGCTATTATATTAAATGGCACTGCAATACATGGAGAAGATTTTGACGATACTTTTGAGGGAACACCGGTCCATGTAGGTTCTGTAATGTCTTCTTCACTATTAACTGCTGCAGAATATTATAAATTAAACCCTGAAGAGATTTTAAAAGGATTTGCTGTCGGATCAGAGCTAATGTGCAGACTTGCTCTAGTGTCGCCAATGGCAATTCATAAAAATGGATTTCATCCAACTGCGATACTTGGTGCATTTGGAGCATCTATCGGCATTTCAAAAATATTAAAAAATAATATATCTCAAATAACTTCATCCTTAGGAATAGTTGGTAGTATGGCTTCAGGTATTATTGAATATCTAGCTGAGGGTACCTGGACCAAGAGATTACATCCAGGTTGGGCTGGAGCTTCAGGTTGGAAATCTGCTCACTTAGGAAAAAGTAATTTTAAAGGTCCCAGAACTGTATTTGATGGGAAAAACGGTATTTTTAATTCTTTTGCTGATAGAAAGATAATGCCTAACTTTGAAAAATTAACTAATGATTTAGGATCATATTGGCATACAAATAATCTTGCTATAAAACCTTTTGCATGTGGGACAATGACACAACCATTTATTGATTGTGCAATCAAAGCGAGAGATAAAATAAAAGATTTAAATGAAATTAAATCAATTGTATGCAAAGTAGGAGAAGGAACTGTTCATAGGTTATGGGAACCATTATCAGAAAAAAGAAATCCTACAACTCCATATAGTGCAAAATTCTCAGTACCATTTTGCATTGCTGCAGGTCTTTTTTTTGGTAAGGCAGGCCTCTCAGAATTCACGGAAAAACAGATAAAAAATCATGATATTTTAAATCTGTGTTCAAAGATTTCTTATGAAATTGACCCTGAAAATGAATATCCAAAAAATTATAGTGGTGACATTAAAATAATTCTTAATAATTCTCAAGTCATTCAAGAGACACAACCGAGTTTAAGAGGAGGAAGACTATTTCCATTAGATGGGAAAGAAGTTGAAGAAAAATTTTTAGATAATTTGAAATTTGGTAATCTAAACTCAGGTGAAATTAATAATGTAAAAAAATTCTTTGAAACTTTTTTTAAAGATCCAGATTTTTCTTTACTAAATTAGATTTCTTTATTACAAAAATTACCAAATAACATAGCCTTTAATTTTGATAATCTCTCAAAGAAGTTTTCCCTATTAACTACCCATTTTACATGATCTCTATAATTAAGATCTGGATTAATCTTTATTCCCCATAGACCTTCCGCCTCATTCGGAAGTGCAGAATATCTTACATCTATTATCAAGTCTTTTTCATTATCATATGCTAGATAACCTTGAGAAAACCAATTAAACCTTAGTATATCCTGAAATTGCTTACTATCTTTGTTTAAATTTATATAATGGATGTTAGTATCAAGTTTATCAATTGTTTCTCCAAAACAAAATTTTGTCTTTCCAAGAAGTTTTACTGCGTCTATATAATATTTACCATCATGTAAGTATATAATTTTCCATAAAAAAATATTTCCAAAACTAGGTTTTACAGTAATCTTTTTAAAGTCATGATTTCTATACTTAGCAAGATTTATTGCTTCTTTTAAAGCTAAAGAACTTTGAAAAAATCCAAACCCTAAATATGCAAAAATCCAAACTAAACTAACTATATTTAAAAACTTTTTTTTCAAAATAACAGCTAAGACCATGAGTAATAATATTGGTATAGTCAAAAGAGGATCAATTATTGAAACACTATTCCACGCAAACCTATAATTCGAAAATGGCCATAATAACTGTGTCCCATAACTTGTACATGCATCTAGCAAAGCATGAGTAGAGTAACCAATAAAAGCAAAGATGTAATTTTCAAAAAAGGTAATATTATTTTTAAAAACATAATAAGTAAATAAAGTTACAATTAGTGCGCCTAATGGGATAAAAATGAAAGAATGGGTGAATTGTCTGTGATATTCTAAGCCAAGCAATGGGTCATAAGACGACTTAATAAATACATCAAGATCTGGAGCTAAACCAGCTAAAACTCCAATAATTGTAGCAACAGTTAATTTTTTTTTTGAAGAAAAAAACTGAGAGAACAAACCCCCAAAAGTTCCTTGTGTTAATGGATCCATTTTATTCTATTTTTGTTATTAAATTATTGACGATATCTATCCTTATACACTACCTTATATGAAGGTACAAAAGTATAATGACGAAAAATTCTTATGATGCAATAATAATTGGAGCTGGCTTTTCAGGTTTATATCAACTTTATAAATTAAGAGATCAATTGAATCTCAATTGTAGAGTTTTAGAGAAAGGTTCTGGTATTGGAGGGACTTGGTATTGGAACAGATATCCCGGAGCAAGATGTGATACTGAAAGTCATGCATATACGTATTTTTTTTCCGAAGAAATATTTCAAGAATGGGAGTGGAGTGAACGCTATCCAGGTCATGCAGAAATTCGTAAATACTTAAATTTTGTTTCAAATAAATATTCTTTAAATAAAGATATACAGCTTGATACTGAAGTTATTTCAGCAACATATAATGAAAAAAATAATTTGTGGATTTTAAAAACCAAAAATGATGAAACATTTACAACTAAATTTTTAATAACAGCAGTTGGATGTATTTCAACAACAAATATACCTAATATAAAAGGTTTAAATAAATTTGAAGGTGAATATTACCATACAGGAAATTGGCCTAAAAATGACGTTGATTTTTCTGGAAAAAAAGTAGGGCAAATTGGGACTGGGTCCACTGGGATACAGGCCGCGCCTGTAATTGCAGAAAAAGCAAAACATCTTACAGTTTTCCAAAGAACACCAAATTTTAGTGTGCCAGCCAGAAATAATATTCTGACCAAAGATTTCAAAGAGTATGTAAAAAATAATTACAATGAACTTAAAACACTTGTAAAAGAAACACCTAATGGTCATGCTTTTAGGATTAGTGAAAAACTTACATTTGATGTTGATGAAAAGGAAAGAGAACAAAAATACGAAGAGTTCTGGAAAAAAGGGGGGCTACAATTTAGAGGTGTTTTTAAAGATATAATTACAAACAAACAAGCCAATGACTCTGCATCCAATTTTTTAAAGAAAAAAATTACTCAAGTTGTTAAAAATAGAGAGTTTGCAAAAATACTAACGAATTTTGATCATCCATATGGGTGCAAAAGACCTCCAATTGACACAAATTATTTTGAAACTTATAATAGGGACAATGTTCATTTAGTAGATATTAAAAAAGATCCTATAATTGAAATTGATAAAACTGGAATTAAAACTGAAAGAAATCATTTTAAATTAGATACAATTGTTTTCGCAACAGGTTATGACGCAATGACCGGTACTCTTATTAATTTAAATATAACCGGAGAAAATAGCTTGAATTTAAAAAATTATTGGAATGAAGGTCCAAAAACTTACCTTGGTTTACAAATCGCAGGTTTTCCTAATATGTTTACTATCACAGGACCTGGTAGCCCTTCGGTGTTAACGAATATGCCTACAGCAATTGAACAACATGTTGAATGGATTACAAATTGTATCTCATTTATGATAAAAAATGATTTTAAAAAAATCACAACTTCAGAAAAAGATTCAGTCGAATGGGGTAAGCAAGTTAAAGAAGCAGCAGATAAAACATTACTTCCTACTGTTAAACATTCTTGGTATTTAGGTGCTAATATTCCTAACAAACCAAGAGTATTTATGCCTTACGCAGGAGGACTTCCCACTTACACAAAGATTTGTGAAAATATAAAAAATAATAACTACAAAGGCTTCTTATTTTCCTAAGCTAATCACTAGCTATATCATTTATTTGAGATATTTTTTTTCTCAGATTTGTTATTCTGCTTGATAATTCTCCATCAACTTTAGAGTCTCCCTTTAAAGATGATAATAACTCGGAAACTTCGTTAGCTAGTTGATTAATTTTACTATTAGCGTCCATTAAACGAACCTGCGTTTTTCTAATCAAAGCATTTAAAACAACATCATTTTTCTTTAATTTTACAAAATAATCTTTTGGAATAATGTTCGCTACAACTTTTTGGGAACAAGCTTTAGCTGTAACTGTTCTCTTAGTTCCTAAAAGCAGAGAAGTTTCTCCAAAAACTTCGCCGACTCCTAATCTATTTAACTGAAATTTATCTTTTGTTTCTATAATTACATAACCTTCCAATATCAAATAAGCTTCCTCAGGAATATTTCCAATTTCATAAATTAATTCTCCTGGGTTCCAAATTATTGAATTATCATTTCTTTGCATAATTTTTTTTGACTATCCCAAAGGAGGCATCCAAAAGACATATCCCCAAAAAACTACATAACAGAAAAAAAGAAAATATGCGACAAGGCCCATTGGCTTATTATCTTTTGTCCTTTTATTTTCTTCCAATGTTTCCTTTATGTAGGATTGGTAGTGTCGAATAATCAAGTTTGACCTAGGCATGATTAATCATAACTTAAAATTCAAAAAAAATCGTCTCTTTTTTTCCCTGAAGATAAATATTAAAAATAAAATTTTTATTATCTTTTGTGTAAGGGATTAAAGTATTTAATCTATCTTCAATTTTTATACTTTTTAACATTAAATCATTTTTTAAATCATTTTCCAGAAAATACATGCGAGTAATTAATGGCCTGTTCATTCCTCTTGCCACAATCCAAAATGTAATATAAGAAGCAGTAAGAGACCCATCTGTATTAATTTCATTTCCTGGCCGAATAGTTTTAAGTTGATATTCTCCAGTTTTAAAGTCTGTAACTATTCTTGCAAATCCTTGATTATTTGAATAGTTTCCATTTGCGTCACATTGCCATGTTTCTATCATCGCATCTATTATTGGTTCGTCATTCCCATCATATATTTTTCCTTTGATATTTATGGCCTCATTATCGGAAATGTCTTGAAAAGGTGTCAGACCCAATTCATTCTTAAAAATATTGATCCCTGTTATTCTAGGAGTACAGCCAATATGTAAAAAAGGACCAGCCGTTTGAGAAGGTGTATCTATCAACTTTTTAGGTTCATTCATAATATTACAAGCCTTCTCTTTTGTTTTCAAAGAAAGTTTGTTCTTTACCTCTTAAGATTATATCAAATCTATAACCAAGAATTTTTTCATTTTCAGTTTTTGAAAGGTCTAATCTTCCAATAAGTAATTTTCTAGCATTAATATCAGGTATAGAATTAATCATGGGACAGGATTTAATTAATGGATCACCTTCAAAATACATTTGAGTAATTAGTCTTTGGAGAAACATTGATCCAAACAAAGAAAAATGAATATGTCTAGGTCTCCATTCAGTACCTCTATTTGGATAAGGATATGCACCAGGTTCAATCGTTTTAAATATATAATATCCGTCTGAAGAAGTTATAAATCTTCCACAACCTCCAAAGTTCTCATCTAACTTTATATTACTAGGATCATTTTGATGTCTATATTTTCCTCCTGCATTTGCTTGCCAAATTTCAATCAAAACATTTTTTAAATTATTTCCATTTTCATCTTTAACAAATCCATGTACAAATATTTCTTGTCCAAGAGGTTTTTCTCCAATTTTAGAAAAATTTAAAGTAAGATCATTGTCATTTTTATTTATAATTTTTTCACTAAAAAGTGGCCCTGACATTTCTGAACTAGAAGAATTTATCCATAAAGGCTCCTTGTTTGGAGATCTGGAGATACTTGATTTGTAGTCAGGAAATTTTCTAAGTGGCTGATGTTTTTTAATCATATTTAAATCAATTTATTATTTTATAAAATAAAATTATAATACAAACAAATATTTGTAAAATATTGATTATTACTGAAAATCTGTGAAGTCTTTCAAATTTAACTTTTGACAAATCGTCAGATTTAACTATTTCATCCTTAGCTTTATTAATGAGTGGGGTTAGATATTGTCTTGAAAAAACAAAGCCAAGAAAAATCAAACTAAAACTAAAAATAATTATAAAATCTTTTTCTAATGCTGAAACAAATATCCCACTTAAAGTAATTATTATACCAAATAAATAATATTTAGGGAAAAAAGACCTTAAAAAAACACTAGATTGTTTTTCATTAAAATTTTTAAAAATACTAGGGGCTACAACAATAGGAAAAAAAATCATAAACCCTAAAATCATTCCTATAATCAAAATAATCAAATAAACCTCCAAAAAAAACTTTTAAAGTTAAGCATATTATTATTTAATATTTCATATTATGACTGAAAATTATGATGTCCAAGTTTTAATTGATGAATTAAAAATAAAAAATAGAATAAAAGAACTTAGTAGTGAAATAAATGAATTTTATACAACAACGACTAAACTTTTAGTAGTTGGACTTTTACGAGGATCTTTTGTTTTTATTGCTGACTTAGCAAGAGAAATTAATGTACCAGTAGAAATAGATTTTATGACAGTTTCAAGCTATGGAAATTCTATGGTAAGTTCTCATAACGTTCGTATACTTAGTGATTTAAACACAGACATTAAAAATACCGATGTTCTCCTTGTGGAAGATATTATAGATACTGGCCATACTCTTAATCAAGTAATTAAAATGTTAAATGAAAGAGAGCCAAAATCCTTAGAGGTTTGTTGCCTTTTAAATAAATCATCAAGACGAGAAACGGATATAAATATCAACTGGGTAGGTTTTGATATACCTGATGAATTTGTAGTTGGCTATGGAATTGATTATGCACAAAATAATAGAAATTTACCCTATATTGGAAAAGTAGTTCAACCAAATTAAATCAAGCTATCGTCAATCCATTTTAAGTAATCTTTATTTCCATCAATAATGGGTATTTTTAAAATACATGGAACTTCATAAGAATGTTTTTCTTTAATTAGTTTCTTAAGTAAAGGATATTTACTTGAATTAGTTTTTAAAATTAAAAGAGTTTCATTATCATTTTGAAGTTTTTTATTCCATTTATAAACAGATTTCATTTTGGGTAAAATATTACCACAAGCTGCAAGATTTTTTTCTACAGCAAAATTTGCTAGAGTAAGAGCCTCCTTTTCATTTTTAGTTGTGATGTAGGCAAGGAAAAAATTTGTGGTTATAGACATCTTATTCCCATGGTTTTATAACTACTTTAATTGCACCATCAATTCTTTCCCTTGCATATTTTAAAGCAGTTGGTAATTCATTCATTTTAAATGTGTGCGTGTGAACAAGTTTAGCATTAAATCTTTTTTGTTTCATAAAAGCCATTGCTCTGTGCGTTGCACTTTTACCTTCACCTCTTATGCCATATATATAAATATTATTTATTACCATGTGAGGAATATTAACTTTTATTGGATCATGGGGGAAAGCTGCCAAACAAATTTTTCCACCTCTATTAGTCATCATTATTGCGTCATCTAAAGCTTTTTCTGTTCCAGCACATTCAACAACATAATCCACACCTAAATCTCCAACCAAAGATTTAACCGAATTAACAATGTCATTTTCTTCATTTACATTTAGAGCAAAATCAGCTCCAAGTTTTTTTCCTATTTCAAGTCTATCATTTCTTGTGCCAATTAATATAACTGGATATGCACCAAGAGCTTTTGCTACCGCCACTCCTAACAACCCTATAGGACCAGGACCAATTACAACTAGACTTTCACCTGCTACTAAACCACCTAATTCAGTTAAACCATACATTGTTGTACCTGCTGTTACAACGAGTGTTGCTTCTTCATCAGTCATATCATCAGGTACTTTGATTAATGTATTGATGTGGTTAATTGCATATTGTTTAAATCCACCATCTGAAGTGAAGCCATTTGCTCTATGACCTTTATTTTTTTTTCCATAATTAAGTCCATAATTATGACATGATGTATACATCCCCATTCTACATCTTTTACATTGTCCACATCCTGAATGTATTTCTACTGTAACCCTATCTCCTATTTTAAACTCGTCAACTGAAGGACCAAGTGCAACAACTGTACCCATATATTCATGGCCTGGAGTAAACTCTTTATTAAAGGGTTTCTCTCCTTCGATCAATGCTGGAGGACCATAACTTATAACATCCAAATCTGTAGCACATATAGCAACTGCATCTATTTTTACCAAAACTTCTGAGTAGCCAGGAGTGGGTATTGCTTTTGTTTTTAATTCCAACTCATTTGGACTTTTTAAAACCCAAGCTTTCATTTCTTTTGGCAATGAATATTTTTTTGAAATTTTTATATCATCCATATATCTAAATATTATATGAGTTTTGAAAACTTAAAAAGTTTTTTATAGATCCAGTGGACACATTTCGTGTCCACTGTAATTTTTTTGGAGGATATCGTTATATCTTAAAGTACGACTATTTATTATTTTTGTTTAACAACTCTTTTTCTAAATTTAAAATATTATCAATATGAAATTCTGCTTCATATCTTTGAGCTTCATCAAATTCTTGAATATTACCTCTACATACATCTGTAGAAAATATTTCTTCAGCAACTCTTAACATTTTATAAAACTTAATTGATATGTCTATATGCTGATGCGCAAAAGAAATAGCTGGTAAAATTCTATAAAAAAGTTTTCTTGCCTCTTTTTCTTCGTTATTTATCATCAAATTATAAACAGAATTATAAATTGTTTCCATGGTGGACGGTATAAATCCATGAACACCTCTTCTCATAGCCTCTATAAAACCAGTTGCAGCCCATCCTCCAGTAAGATGTAATTTATTTTTTGTTAAATTAATAATATTTGAATATTTTTTTCCTGAGTTTACAACTTCTACTTTTAAGGATTTGAAATTTGAAACTTCATTCATAAGATTTTGAATTATTACATCTGAAAGACCATATCCATCCCAAGACAAATCTTGTATCATTAAATGAGATGGTCCAATTTCGTTTATTTTTTTATAAAAGACAATCAAATCACCTTCATCTAAATTGAGTGGAGCTTGAATTAAAACCCATTTAATTTTTTTTTGTCTCGCAAGATCAATTAAAGAATAAATTTCTTCTATTTTTTGTGAACTACATCCAAAAATAATTGGAATTTTATTTTTGCTAATATCTAATACAAATTCCATCATTTCTGCTTTTTCATTAAATGTTAAATTTTGAGTTTCACCCGCAACAGCTGACAGAAGCATGCCAGCACAATTCTTGTCGATAGTATGCAAAACTAACTTTTCAAGACTTTTATAATCTATAGATTTATTATTTTTAAATGGTGTATGTAAACTAGGTATAATGCCATTTAACTCATTAAGAGGAGAGAGTTTGGCATTCATCCTATTTTTGTGCCATTTTCAACATTTGGATTAACTCCAAGCAATTTGACTTCTTGATCTGTAATTGCCCCTAAAATTAAGACTTCAGAAAAAACGCCAGCAATATTTTTTTGTGGGAAATTAGTTACAGCTATAATTTTTCTATTTAATAATTTATTTTTTGAATAGTTTGTAATTTGAGCAGATGATTTTTTTATCCCATCTTTTTCTCCAAAATCTATATCTATTACATAAGATGGCTTTCTTGCTTTTTTGTTTTCTTTAACATCAACAATTGTTCCTACTTGAATATGAAATTTAATGAAATTTTCAAAATTAATTTCCATTTAACTTTTTAAAACTTTACTTTTTAAATTCTTTTGATCAGACATCTTTATAACTTTTGAGGAATTTAAATACCCACCTTCATCTATCTTTAAGGTTCTATAAAGCAAGTCACCTTCAACTTTCCCTGTCGACATGACATGTAATTTTTCAGCAGATATATCAGCTTTAATTTGCCCTTCTACGATAATTTCTTGAGCCGTAATATTACCAATAAAGGATGCATTTTCACTAACAATAAGTTTATCAATTTTTATTGTTCCTTTAAAAGTTCCACTTAAAGTTAAATCACCTGATCCAAAGTAATTGCCTTCAAAATTATCCTCAAATCTAATTTTCGA
>CACMRG010000016.1 GCA_902616005.1 uncultured SAR116 cluster alpha proteobacterium | reverse complement strand
ATTTTAAAAAGAGCTGGTGCTACAGTTATTGCTGGATACGCTTCAGATGATGAGCAAGCAAAAAAATTTACAAGAGAAACCAATATTAAATCAATTAAATGGGATGTTTCTAATTTTCAGGAATGCGACAATGTTGTTAAAGAAATTATTTCAGAGTACGGAACACTCTCAATACTAGTCAATAACGCTGGCATAACCAGAGATAGTACAATCAAAAAAATGTCAATTGATCAGTGGCAAGACGTTATAAATGTTAATCTCAATTCTGTTTTCAATATGACTAAAGTTTGTTGGGATGAAATGACATCTAAACATTTTGGTAGAATAATTAATATTTCTTCTGTTAATGGACAGGCAGGCCAATACGGACAGGTGAATTACTGCGCTGCTAAAGCAGGTATAATTGGAATGACAAAAGCTATAGCTCAAGAAGGTGCTCGCTATAACATTACAGCTAATACCGTTGCTCCAGGTTATGTTGACACAGAAATGGTTGCTGCAGTTCCACAAAATGTTTTAGATAAAATAATTAGTACAATCCCTGTTGGGAGATTAGGTCATCCACAAGAAATTGCTAGAGCAGTTGCATTTTTAGCAAGAGAAGACTCTCAATTTGTTACTGGATCTACCATTTCTATAAATGGTGGACACCATATGTATTAGAATAGTTTATAATAATTATTAGATTTGAATATTGGGTCAAATCAAAATTCACTAAGACCTGCCAACAATATCACTATAAACAAGCAAAAAGCCATACTCTTATTAACTGCTAATTGTCTTCCTTTACTTAAGCCCCACTGTCTTAGCTTTACGCCAAGCCATAACCAAATAAAATGAACTGGAACCCAGACAAAATTTATTATTAACGTTTTTATTAAAATTTCTTGCTGCAAATTAAAACCTTGCAATGGAAACCCAGTAAATAAAATACCATTTACCAAATAAGCTTTTGGATTGATTACCTGTAAGAATATTGCCTCAAAGAAGGTAGGTTTTTTTTTTGATTGTTTAAATTTTATTTCATTTCCTGCAGTGGCTATCCTCCAAGCTATCCAAGTCAAATATGATAAAGATATTATTAAAAACAAAGGTTCAACCCATGGGATTTCAAATAAGAAACCTTTAAAGCCTGTTACGACAAGAACTAAAACTGTATTTGTTCCAATAAATAACCCAGCTAAATATAATGTACCGGTTTTCCATCCAAAACCTGATCCTGTTGCTGCTAAAGACAAAACCCCAGGCCCAGGCGTTATTATCATTAAAAAGATTGCAATTGTAAAAGCTAACATTTTTTTTGATTATTTTAGATAAACAGTTTTCCAGGATTCATAATCAAATTTGGATCAAAAGATTTTTTAATTGCCTCCATGACATCAACTGAATTACCTAATTCATTATACATATATTTTCTTTTACCTTGCCCAATTCCATGTTCTCCTGTACAAGTTCCATCCATTTTAATGGCTCTATCAGATAACCTGTCTAAGAAAGGTCCTAATTTAGAAACTTCATTTTCGTTATTTGTATCTAGCATTACAGCAACATGAAAATTTCCATCACCAGCATGACTTGCTATGGGACCAATTAAATCATTATCTTTTAAGTCTTTTACTGTTTCAACAATGCATTCTGATAGTCTAGATATTGGTACACAAACATCGGTAGAATACATTTCTGTACCAGGCATATAAGATCTTGCAGCCCAATATGCATCATGTCTAGCTTTCCATAATTTATTTCTTTCCTCATTATTTGAAGTCCATTCATAATTATTGCCTCCAAACTCAAGAGCAATTTCACCAAAAAGCTCTGACTGTTCATCAACAGATTTTTTGCTTCCATGAAATTCCAAAAGTAGCAATGGTTCTTCTGGCAAACTTAATCTTGAATACAAATTACAAGCTTTAACCTGTATTGCATCTAAGAGTTCAATTCTTGCTACAGGAATACCAGATTGAATTGTAGTTATAACTGTATCTGCTGCATCTTTTATAGATGTAAATGATACTCGGCCGCCAGCTATAACTTCTGGTATGCCATAAAGCTTTAATGTAATTTCTGTAATTATGCCCAAAGTTCCTTCAGAACCAACTAAAAGTCTAGTTAAATCATAACCAGCAGAACTTTTTTTTGCTTTATTTGAAGTTTTAATTATTTCTCCATTTGGCATTACTGCCTCTAACGAAACAACATTATCCTTCATTGTTCCATATCTAACCGCATTTGTTCCAGATGCTCTCGTTGAAGACATACCTCCAATTGACGCATTTGCACCAGGATCAATTGGAAAAAATAGACCTGTATCTCTGAGATGAGTATTAAGTTGTTCCCTTGTAACTCCTGGTTGAACCGTAACCAATAAATCATCCTGATATACATTAAGTATTTCATTCATATTATTCAAATCAATAGATAAACCACCAAATGGAGCATTAACATGCCCTTCAAAAGAGGATCCGACACCAAAAGGAATAATAGGACATCTGAAATCATTACAAATTTTTACTGCATCTGATACGTCATTTTTATTTGATGCGAATAAAACTCCATCTGGTAATTCAGATTCGTGAATAGTCATCGTATGTGAATGTTGGTCTCTAATACTTTTAGAATCGGAAAATTGCTGTCCAAATTTATCTTTTATTTTAGAAATACATTCTTGAATATTTTTTTTATTATATGTTTTTCCTAACCATTGGCTTTCATTTACTGACATAATAAGCCTTAAAATATTTTTCCTGGATTCATAATATTAAATGGGTCTAAAGCTTTTTTAATATTTTTCATAAAATCAACTGAACTACCTAATTCTTCTACTAGATACTGTTTTTTTCCTTGCCCTATTCCATGTTCACCGGTGCATGTTCCATCAAGTAAGATTGCTCTTTTTGACAAATCGTCAAGAAATTTATTTAAATTATTAATTTCAATGTCATTTTTAGGATTTACCATTAATTGAACATGAAAATTTCCGTCCCCAACATGTCCAACAATATGACCAAATAAATCATATTTTGTTAAATCGTTTTGTGTTTTTTCGATGCATTCTGACAACTTTGAAATTGGTACACACACATCTGTTGCAATATATTCATGATTAGGCTTACAAGATTTAGTTGCGTAATAGGCATCATGTCTTGCTCTCCAAAGTTTATTTCTTTCTTCATTATTAGAAGTTGATTCAAAATTGTTTCCTCCAAAATCTGCTACAATTTCTGAAAAGAAATCAGATTGCTCCTTTACAGACGATTCACTTCCATGAAATTCAAGAAGTAATAGTGGTTCTTCTGGCAAATTTAGTTTAGAGTAGTTATTACAAGCCTTAACCTGTTCTTGATCTAATAATTCAATTCTTGCGACAGGAATACCAGCCTGAATTACCATAATTACTGCTTCAGTAGCGTCTTTTATTGATGGAAAAGTTACTCTACCTCCTGCTATAACTTCAGGAATGCCATATAATTTAATTGTAATTTCTGTAATAATCCCAAGGGTGCCCTCAGATCCAACAATCAGTCTTGTTAAATCATAACCAGCTGAACTTTTTTTTGCTTTATTGGATGTTTTAACTATTTCACCATTTGGCATTACACATTTTAAAGAAATAACATTATCTTTCATTGTTCCATATCGTACTGCATTAGTGCCAGAAGCATTTGTGCTTGCCATACCACCAAGAGATGCATTTGCACCTGGGTCAATTGGGAAAAAAAGTCCCGTATCTCTTAGATATACATTCAACTGCTCTCTAGTAACACCTGGTTGCACTACTGCATAACCATCTTCGGGGGATACATGTAAAATTTTATTCATGTTATTAAGATCAATTGATATACCTCCATATAAAGCATTAACATGCCCTTCTAGCGAAGATCCAACTCCAAAAGGAATTATAGGACATTTGTATTTTTGACAAATTTCAACTGTTTTTTTTATATCTATTTCATTTTCTACAAAAACAACTCCGTCAGGTAACTTTGAGGTATGTATTGTAGTCGTATCAGTGTGTTGTTCCCTTACACTTTTTGATATAGAAAATTGCTGACCGAATTCTTTTGTCAATTCTGTAACAGCATCTTTTTTATTAAAATCAAAATTTAAATCAGATACTTCAAATTCTTTTTCTAATACACTCACTTTTGATCCCTATTAAAATTAATATACTTATGATATTACTACATTAAATATAATAATTTTAAATGAAAAAAAATATTAAAAATTCAATTTTTGCTGGTGAATGCATGATCGAAGTCAGTGGTAATACTGATAATTTAGATAAAAAGCAAATTAAAATGAATTTAAATTTTGGTGGTGATACGTTTAATGCAGCTGTATATTTTTGTAGATTGACAAATAAACTATTTAATACTTTTTATTTTACTGGATTGGGTAAAGATCATTTATCTGAAATGATGATAGAAAGATTTAAATATGAAAATTTAAAAACTAACCTAATACAAAGAATTAAGGGAAAGTATCCTGGAATTTATTCTATTCAAACAGATAAAAAAGGGAATAGAAGTTTTGCATATTGGAGAAATGAATCAGCCGCAAAAGAAATGATAAAAAAATGTAATTTAGATAATTTAGAAAAATTCATTAGTAATACTGAATTATTTTATTACACAGGCATTTCTCTTGGGATTTTAAAGCCTAAGGATCAAAATAAATTAATTGAATTATCAAAAAAATCTAAACTTACAGCTTTTGATTTTAATTATCGAAATAGTTTCCATGATAACAAAATTAAATCTCAAAGTTTATTTAAAAAAAGTAATCTTTTTTCTAAAATAAATTTCATATCATTTGATGATATAATTGAAATATTTGGAAAGTCTGATCCATTTCAATTTATAAATACTTTTAAAAGAAAAGATAATATAATTATTTTAAAATATTTCGAAAAAATATTTTATTCTGAATTCAATAAAATTGGTTCAATAAATATACCAATTATTAAAGCAATTGATACAACTGCTGCAGGAGATTCTTTTAATGGATCTTTTTTAGCATATCATCTAAAAAATAAACATTTATCAATTGAAGAAAAAATTTTAAGGTCTCATGTCATAACAAAAAATGTACTCAAATATAGAGGCGCAATCATTCCAAAGTCAAAAATGAAAATATAATTAGAGGTGTAAATGAAAATTGAAAAAAATGTATTAATCATGTCATTATTTCCAAATAAAATTACTAAACTTTTTGATGAAACGTTTAATACGTTTAAATCTTATGAACAGGAAAATGCAGAAAAATTCATTGAAAGCTTAAGTGATAAAATTGAAGCCATAGCAGTTATGGGAGGAACTGCTGTTTCAAGCGAACTCATTAAAAAACTACCCAAATTAAAAATAATCGCGAACTATGGTGTGGGTTATGATGCTGTTGATGTTAAACAAGCAACTTTATCAAACGTTAAAGTAACAAATACCCCTGATGTATTAAATGACGAAGTTGCAGACACAGCAATTGCCTTATCATTATGTGTATATAAAAACATTGCTTTAGCAAATCAATTTTTATTAGAGAAAAAATGGCTTAAATCTGAATACCCATTATCAAAAAAGTTTTCAGGAACTAAGTTTGGGATCTTAGGTATGGGAAGAATTGGAAAAACAATTGCAAAAAGAATTGAATCTTTTAATTGTGAAATTTGTTATCACTCAAGAAATCAAAAAGATGTTAAATACAAATATTTTTCAAAATTAGAAGATTTGGCTGAATACGTTGATACACTATGTGTAATTACTCCAGGAGGTGAAGAAACAAAGCATTTAGTTAATGCTAATGTTCTTCAAAAACTTGGTAAAAATGGATTTTTAATTAACATTGCAAGAGGTACAGTTATTGATCAAAAGGCACTTATTTACGCGTTGCAAAATAATATCATTCGTGGTGCAGGTTTAGATGTTTTTGAAAATGAACCAAATGTACCTGACGATTTAATTAATTTAAATAATGTTATTCTAACTCCTCACATTGGATCAGCAACTGTTGAAACTAGATACGACATGGGGAAACTTGTTTATGATAACATTGTACAAATGTTGACAACAAATACTACACTCAGTCCAGTTAATTAATGATTATCTCTTGGTAAAGATTTTTTAACTTTTTGATAACTAACAGCATTTTCTAAAATTCCTCCATCTGCCATATGCCCAACATGATTTCTATAAATCTCTTGCCATGGTGTTTGATGACAAGGAAATTTTGGTGGACCACTTTTTTTCCTTTCTTGTATCTCATCATCGTCAACCAACATATTGGCCGTGAATTTATTTAAATCAATTTGTATTGTATCACCAGTTCTTAGCCAAGCTAATCCTCCACCAACTGCGCTTTCAGGAGATGCATTTAAAATTGAAGGACTCCCTGAAGTTCCTGATTGTCTTCCATCACCAATGCATGGTAGTTCTGTGATGCCTTGTTTAATTAATTTATCTGACGGTTGCATATTTACTACTTCAGCTGAACCAGGCCAACCTATTGGGCCAGCTCCTCTAATTACAAGAATGCAATTCTCATCCATATTTAGTGAATCATCATTTACACGATCATGATAATCTTCAGATCCTTCAAAAACAATAGCTCTGCCTTCTAAAACCCCCTCTTTGCCAAGTTTAGATAAAAACTTTTTTCGAAACTCATCAGAAATAACAGAAGTTTTCATTATTGCTGATTCAAATAAATTTCCTTTTAAAACAATAAAGCCTGCTCTTGTTTTTAATGGATTTTTAAACTCTGAAATTACATCTTTATCTTTAATTTTAAGTCCATTAAGACACTCAGACATTTTCTTTCCTGAAACTGTAGTTACGTCTCCATGTATTTTATTATTTGATAAAAGCTCACTCATAACAGCAGCAGTTCCACCAGCTCTATGATAACTCTCACAAAGATATTTTCCTGCAGGTTGTACATTAACCATCAATGGAATATCATATCCGACATTCTGCCAAGCATCTGTTTCTAAATCAATACCAACATGTCTTGCTATTGCAGTTATATGAATTTGAGCATTAGTTGATCCTCCGATAGCAGAATTAACAACTATAGCATTTTCGAATGCTTTTCGTGTCATAATTTTAGAGGGAGTTAAGTCTTCTTTAACCATTTCAACAATCCTCAAACCTGTTCTATAAGCCATTTGACCTCTTTCTCTATAAGGTGCTGGAATATTAGCGTTACCTGTCAAACTCATACCTAGAGCCTCAGCTAAAGAATTCATTGTAGATGCTGTTCCCATTGTATTACAATGTCCATCGGATGGCGCAGAGGATGTAACTATATCCATAAACTCATCATAATTAATTCGTCCAGCAGATAACTCAACTCGACTGTCCCATACAGCCATACCAGATCCAGCTAATTTTCCATCATGCCATCCATCAAGCATAGGGCCACCAGATAATACTATTGCAGGAATATCAACTGTACCAGCCGCCATTAAACATGCTGGAGTAGTTTTATCACAACCAGTTGTTAAAACAACCCCGTCAATTGGATATCCATGTAAAATTTCAACCAACCCTAAATAAGCAAGATTTCTATCTAATGATGCAGTAGGTCTTTTTAATGTTTCTTGTATTGGATGCACTGGGAACTCAAGAGCAATTCCTCCTGCACTTCTTATTCCCTCTCTTACTCTTTCTGCTAATTTTACATGAATTCTATTGCAAGGAGAAATATCAGAACCAGTCTGAGCAATTCCTATAATAGGTTTCCCAGAACGCAACTCTTCAGGTGTTAGTCCAAAATTTAAAGACCTTTCAATATATAAAGCGGTCATACCTGGGTTTTCGGGATTGTCAAACCATTGTTGACTTCTTAGTTTTGAATTAAATTTTTTTGACATATCTTCTCCTTAAACTTTATATCATCAAATTTCTATAGGTAAGCTATCATCAGTTGCCCATTCACTCATAGAATTATCATAAATTTCAATATCATCATAACCCAATTGAAGTAAAACAAATGCATCTAATGATGCTGCTATACCACCACCACAATAATTTAAAACACGTGAATTAATAGAAATACCTTTTTTTTTAAATACTTCTAAACATTCACTTGGAGTTTTAAAACATCCTTTTCTTATATCAGTTAACTCATGAAAAGGAATATTTAAACTTCCTGGAATTCTTCCAGGTCTACCATACCTTGGATTTTCTCCATTATGTAAATCTACTGTTAAAGAGTTTAAAATCACGCAGTGCTTTTTATTCATGGATTCTAACACTCTATTTTTATCAACAAAAATTGTATCATCAATTTCTTTCTTAAAATCAGATTTTTCAAATTTATTTATTTTACTTTCGGTAGGTAAATTATTTTTTTCCCATTCATAAAAACTACCATTCAAAATGCTTAGATTTTTAAATCCTAAAACATATAACATCCACCAAATTCTAGTGGCCCATTGAAGTCCATTCCTTGAATATAACACTATGTGGAATTTGTCACCTATGCCTAAATCTGAAAATTTTTCTGCTAGAGTGGGATAATCAGGAAGTGTAAACCTATACTTACTCGAATTATCTGACAAATCATTTTGAAGATCTAAATAAGCAGAATTTTTTATATGTGAAATTTGATATTGTTTAAACCCACTCTCTACAATGTAAGGTAATGAAGGATTCTGATCTTGATAGTGTAAGTATGTAGTACAATCATAAATTCTAACTTTATCATCATCCAAGTTATTTTTTAACCATTCAAAAGATGATATATATTCTGGAAACTTCCAATATATTTTGTTCATACTTAAATATTATTTAAAATCAATTAAGGTTTCAAATATAAACTTCCTCCACCCTTTCTTGACTCTAAAATATCGTGTGCTTGAGAAACATTTTTAAGATCAAAACACATTTTATCTTCCAGTGAATAAACGTTATTTATAAATTGATCAAATACCGACCTACTCATATTTTCAAACAAGCTTCTTTGATTTGTGTAGTGAAATAATATAGGTCGAGAAATAGATAAAGATTTTTGAGCAAGTTTTGACATTTCAACAGGAGGAATTGGACCTGATGATTGACCAAAGTTGATCAAATAACCACAATTGGAAGCTAAATTATAAGATTGTTCAAAAGTATCCAAACCTACTGAGTCATAAACCAAATCAAATCCGTTACCTTTAGTTATCTCTTTAGAATATTCTATTATATTATCATCATTGTAAATAAATGCATTTTTACATCCATATGATTTTGCCAATGTTATTTTTTCTTGAGAACCAACTGTCCCTATTACAATTTTACCCATAGAATTTAAATACTGACACAGTAATCTTCCAACACCACCTGCAGCTGCTGTAACTAGAATTATTTTTTTATCTTTTAAATTGAAAACTTGCTCAGTTAACATATTAACCGTAAGAGCTCTTGAAAAATTTGTAGCCATAGTTGCATCATCAAGTTCATCAGGTATCTTGGCCACAATTTTGTGATTAATTACTCTATGGGATGAGTAGGCCCCATAAGATCCCGTAATATAAACAACTCTATCACCAACTTTTAAATTATTTACACTTTTTCCTAATTTTTCAATAATTCCAGAAGCTTCAACTCCTGGTATTCCAGGTAGATTTAATGTTTTATATAGTCCTGTTCTTACGTAAATATCGTGAAAATGAATTCCAATTGCAGTTTGTTTTATTAAAATTTCATCATCAGCTGGGTCATTTACAGTTATTTTTTCAATATTTAATACATCTGATTGACCATACGTCCTTTGTACTACAGCTTCTGGCATAATCTTACTCCACTTAAAATTTATATTTTTAATCTAAATTAATTGTTAAATAAATTTAAAATCATATAATAAAAAATTAAAATTTAATATTTATTTATCTAAGGAATTACAACAATGAGTGTTGATGATATACTAACTATAAAACTTAATTCTAATGACAATGTCGCAACAGCATTTAATAACATTGCTAAAGGAGAAATCACACAACATATTAAAGTTGAAAATGATATACCAAAAGGCCATAAAATTGCTTTAAAGAAAATTTTAAAAGGTGAAAAGATTATTAAATATGACCAAATTATTGGTCTAGCCAGAAATGATATAAATATAGGCGAACATGTTCATGTAGAAAATACTGAGTTCAAGTCAACAGAACATGATTATGAGTTTTCAACATCAATAAGGTTGCCAAATTTTGTTCCAGAAAGTCAAAGACCTACCTTTGACGGTTTTAAAAGACCCAATGGTCAAGTAGGAACAAGAAATTATATCGGCATTTTAACTTCCGTCAATTGTTCTGCAACTGCAGCTAGGAATATTGCAAATGCTTTTGATGATAATATACTTTCACAATATCCTAACGTTGATGGAGTTGTATCTTTTACACATGGTACAGGTTGTGGAATGGCAGACTCTGGAGATGGCTTTGAAGCTTTACAAAGAGTCTTATTAGGCTATATCCAACATCCTAACTTAGCTGGAGTTCTTTTAATAGGATTAGGTTGTGAAGCCAACCAAATTAAGTTTTTACTTGACGCTTATAACTTAAATGAAAATCCTTTTTTTCAAACAATGACCATACAAGAAATGGGAGGGTTAAGAAAAACAATTCAAGAAGGTATTAAGCGCATACAATCAATGTTACCAGAAATCAATCAATTAAAAAGATCTCCTCAATCAGTTGAACATCTCTCACTAGCACTTCAGTGTGGTGGTTCAGACGCATGGTCAGGTATTACTTCAAATCCTGCCCTTGGTCATGCGGCAGATCTTTTAGTTAAAAATGGAGGTACTGCAGTTTTAGCAGAAACACCTGAAATTTATGGAGCTGAACACTTGCTAACTAGGAGAGCAATAAACAAAACTGTTGGTGATAAATTAGTTGATAGAATTCTTTGGTGGGAAGATTATGTTAGTAGAAATAAAGGAAGTCTTAACAATAATCCTTCTCCTGGCAATAAGGCAGGTGGACTTACAACTATATTAGAAAAATCTTTAGGTGCTGCTGCAAAAGGAGGAACTACGCCATTAAATGATGTACTTCTTTATGCTGAAAAAGCAAAATCTAAAGGTTTTTTATTCATGGATAGTCCTGGCTACGATCCAGCATCAGTTACTGGGCAAATAGCTACAGGCTGTAATCTTGTAAGTTTTACAACTGGAAGAGGTTCTGCTTTTGGTTCAAAACCTTCACCATCTATAAAAATAGCTACTAATACTGAAATGTATGAACATATGAAAGAAGATATGGACGTTAATGCAGGAAAAGTTGTTACAAATAATGAAAGCATTGAAACAGTTGGAAGCGAAATATTTGACCTGTTAGTTAGGGTAGCTTCTGGAGAAAAATCAAAGTCTGAAAAACAAGGTCTAGGTGATTTAGAATTTGTTCCATGGCAAATTGGAGCAACAATGTAGTTAAATAAATTCAAAATAATTAAATTAAAATTAGGAGATCAAAATGAAGTTACTAAGATTTGGAAACGCTGGAGAGGAAAAACCTGGATTAATTGACCAAAGTGGGAAAATAAGAGATTTATCAAGCGTAATTGATGATATAAATGGTAATACTATAGCACCAGAAAGTTTAGATAAATTAAAAAAGTTAGATACTTCTTCTTTGCCGGAAGTTAACGGTAATCCAAGAATTGGTCCTTGTGTAAACAATGTTGGTAAATTTTTATGTATAGGGCTTAACTTTTCTGATCATGCAGCTGAAACTGGTGCAGAAGCTCCTGAAGAACCAATTTTATTTTCAAAAGCGACATCTGCAATAATTGGCCCCAATGATAATGTCGAAATACCAAGAACTTCTACTGCAACAGATTGGGAAGTCGAACTTGGAATAATAATTGGCAAAAAAACAAAGTATATTGCTGAATCTGAAGCTAAAAATCACATTGCTGGTTATTGTGTTGTCAATGATGTTTCTGAGAGAGATTTCCAAATTAAAAGATCAGGGCAATGGACTAAAGGTAAATCATGTGACACATTTGGACCAATTGGCCCATATCTTGTCACAACTGATGAGATTGATGATGTACAAAATCTTTCTATGTTTTTAGATGTCAATGGTCAAAGAATGCAAAATGGCTCCACAAAAACAATGATTTTTTCAGGAGATCATATTGTCCACTATTTATCTCAATTTATGACTTTATTTCCTGGTGATGTAATTGCAACTGGGACTCCTCCTGGGGTTGGTCTTGGTATGAAACCTCCAGTTTTTTTAAAACCTGGGGATGTTATGAAGCTTGGGATTGAAGGGTTAGGTGAACAAAAACAAACATGTGTTACTGGATAATTCATGACTAAAGGTGCTGTTATATATGAAAAAGGCAAGCCCGATGTATTTAAATGGGAAGATGTTGATGTTCCAGATCCACAAAATAATGAAGTATTAATTAAAAACACAGCTGTAGGTGTCAATTATATAGATACCTATCATAGAAGAGGAATGCCACATCCGTGGCCTGTTCCAGATTTACCTATAGTTCTTGGCATTGAAGGTGTTGGAATAGTTGAGGGAATAGGTTCTGAAATATCTGATTTTAATATAGGTGATAGAGTAGCCTATGCTCTTCCGCCTCATGGAGCATATAGTCAAAAAAGAGTTTATCCAGCAAATAAACTTATAAAAGTACCTGAAGATTTGACAAATTTATCTGATAATGACTTGGCAGCTTTAATGCTTAAAGGTTTAACAGCTCAGTTTCTTCTCAAGAGAACATATAAAGTAAAAAAAGGTGACGTAATTTTGATACATGCTGCTGCTGGAGGCATGGGATTAATTTTGTGTCAATGGGCTAAATATTTAGGAGCAACTATTATTGGAACAGTAAGTTCAGAAGAAAAGGCTCAAAAAGCAAAAGATGCTGGTGCTGATTATACTGTTATACATTCAAAGGGAGATTTTGTTAAAACAGTTCGTGAAGTAACTGAAGGTCAAGGATGTCCAATTGTTTATGAATCTATCGGCAAAGATACTTTTAAAAGGTCAATGGATTGCCTGAGACCAATGGGAATTCTAGCATCATACGGGCATGCATCAGGTGCGCCCGATCCAGTTGATGTAATTGAACTAGGAACCCGAGGTTCTCTTTTTTTAACTAGACCAGCTATAATGCATTATATGGAAAAAAGAGAAGATTTAGTAAACAGTGCCAATGATTTGTTTGAAATTTTAAAAACTGGTAAAATTAAATCTAATGTAAATCATTTATATCCTCTTTCAGAGGTTAGTGAAGCACATAAAGCTATAGAAGCAAGGAAAACAATTGGTGCAACTGTATTGATACCCTAAATATATTTATTATTTTTCATAAAAATATTTAGTTTATCTAAACCTCTTATTATGTCTTCAGTGCTTCTTGCATAAGAAAATCTAATTGTTGAATGACCATTTTTTGGATCAAAATCTAATCCTGGAGTTATCGCTACTTTTGCATCCTCTAAAACTTTATTTGCAAATCCTAAACTATCATTACAAAATTTGTTAATATCTGCATAAATGTAAAAAGCACCGTCAGGAGAAGATATTTTAGAAAAACCTGCCTCTTTCAAACCTTTTATCATTAGCTTTCTATTTTCTTTATAAACACTCATATTACTTTTCAATTCATCTTTACAATCCATAGCATAAAGAGCAGCTATTTGACTTGCATGAGGAGCACAAATAAACATATTTTGAGCTAATCTTTCAATTTGTCTTACGTGATCTTCAGGAACAACCATCCAACCTACTCTCCACCCTGTCATTGAAAAATACTTAGAAAATGAATTAATTACATAGCATTGATCAGTTATTTGAAGAGCTGTTGTTGCCTTTTTTTCATACTCTATTCCATGATAAATTTCATCACTAATAAAAGAGATATTATTTTCTAATGAAGTATTTATTAAACTTTCTAATTGATTGTAATTTAACATAGATCCAGTTGGGTTTGCAGGAGAGGCAATTAAAACTCCAGAAAGATTAATATCTTTCAAATCTTTTGAAAATGGTTGGAAATTATTTTCAAATTTTGTCTCTATTAATACAGGCTCTAAATCTTGTGCTTTTAAAATTTGTCTATAACTTGGATAACCTGGAGAACAAATTCCAACTCTGTCTTTAGCATCAAATAATGATGAAAAAGATAAAATAAAACCAGCTGATGATCCAGAGGTAATAATAATTCTGTTAGGATTTAAATCCAGATTATACCAATCACCATATAATTGAGAAATTCTTTGTCTTAATTCAGGTATACCTAATGCAACAGTATAGCCCAAACTATCATTCTTCATTATTTTTATAAGTTCTTTTTGTGCATCTATTGGTGCTGGCGTACCAGGTTGACCAACTTCCATATGGACAATATCTTTACCTCTTTCTTCAGCTTTCCTGGCATTTTCCATAACGTCCATTACGATAAATGGATCAACATTTCCTCTTTTAGATTTTTTCATAATACACAATATTAAAACATTGATTCTAATCTACTATTTACAAGTATTTCTGCAACTGCAGCACTATTTGGTAAAGTTAATGCATAAGATATAGTTTCTGCAATAGCTTCGGGTTCCATTTTGAATTCTCCGTCAGGAACAGTTACTTCATCTGTCATTCTTGTTCTAACCATTCCAGGACAAACTGATGTTGCTCTAACACCATCGTCCCATCCTGAAATTCTTATCGCATTAGTTAAAGACATTGCAGCAAATTTAGATGCTGAATAACCTAATATTTTTGGATTTCTTGGTCTTTTGCCTGCTAGAGACACAACATTGATTATTCTACCTGACCCTGTTTTTCTTAACTCAGGCAGAGCTTCCCTAACAAGTCTTAACGGCCCCTTAAAATTAACTTCAAACATTTCATCAAATTCTTCTTCACTATCACCTTCTAAATCACCTCCAAGTTCAACACCGGCATTCATAACCAAGCCGTCAATTTTTCCAAAATGTGAAATAGTTTCAGACACCCAATAATTAGATAATTTTTTTCTTTTGCATCCCACGTGCAGTTTAAAACATTATCTCCACCAAATTTAATATCATTAGAGTTTCTTGCAGCTAAACTTAAAATGCAGCCTTTTTCTTTAAGAAGTTTAGCAGTTGCATAACCAATTCCCCTATTCGCACCTGATATCATTATAACTTTATTTTTTAAATCTATCATCAGAACCTCATTAATTTTTTAAAACCTCTAATGCTCTTTTCTTTATCTCATCATATTTAATGTCATTTTTAGGTGCTATCCAACTTCCGCCAACACACAAAACATTTTTTTGAGATAACCAAGATAAATAATTACCACTATTAATTCCTCCTGTAGGACAAAATGATACATTAGGAAATGGACCACTTAAAGAATTTAAATATGATATGCCACCAAGTGGTTCAGCAGGAAAAAGTTTAAGGAAATTACAATCAAATTTTAAACATGATATAATTTCTGATGCAGTTGAAACACCTGGTATATATGAAAAATTATTCTCCTTTGCATATTTTAATATTTCAGTTTCAAAGCCAGGACTTATTCCAAAATCTGCTCCTAAATTTATAGCCTTTTTAAGTTGGTCAATGTTAACGATAGTACCAACTCCAAGTGTTAAGTTAGGAAATTTTTTACGAATAAATTTTATGTTATCAAATGCTTTATCATTTCTAAGTGTAATTTCAACTGTATTTATTTTTCCATCAATCAAAGCATTAATAAGTTTTTCTGGATCTACATTTTTATCTATATCTAAAATGGGTAAGACATTTATATTCTTAAAGTTTATATTAATCATCTTAAAAATTTTTTCGATTATCTTTTATTTAAAATTGAATTATGCTTTTTATTACATATTATTCAATGTTTAATTAAGGAGAAATGATGGAAGTTTTAATTTTAGGCGCTGCAGGAATGGTAGGGCAAAAACTTTTAAATAAATTAATTATAAAAAAATCAGTAAAAGGTAAAGAAATTAAAAAATTTAAACTTTTTGATATTGTTAAAGCTCCTTTTCCAGGTGATACAAATTTTGAAGTTGAAATAATCACTGGAGATATATCCAAAAAAGAAATTAGTAAAAGCTTAGTTTCTTCTAAACCAGATATTATTTTTCATCTAGCAGCAATAGTTTCAGGACAAGCTGAAGAAGAATTCGATTTAGGTTGGAACATTAATACAAAAGGAAGTTGGGAATTATTTGAGGCAATTAGAGAGTTAGGCGATGATTATAAACCAAGACTAGTTTTTACAAGCTCAATCGCAGTATTTGGAGCACCTTTCCCAGAAAAAATTCCTGATGATTTTTTTACAACACCATTAACATCTTATGGAGCGCAAAAGGCAATTTCAGAATTACTTTTAGCAGATTACTCCAGAAAAGGTATGGTTGATGGTATCTCTATTCGATTGCCTACAATTTGTGTTAGACCAGGAAAACCAAATCTGGCTGCTTCTGGATTTTTTTCTGGTATTATTAGGGAGCCTTTAAATGGAATAGAAGCAAGATTGCCTGTCAGTACAACTGTAAGACATTGGCATGCTTCACCAAGGTCTGCGGCAGGCTTTCTCTTGCATGCTGCTGAAATTGACACTAAGAAACTAAATCATAGAATAAACTTAAGCATGCCAGGTTTGTCAGCAACTGTTGAAGAACAAATTGAAGCACTAAGAAAAGTTGCTGGTGAAGATACAGTTAAGTTAATTAAACATGAAATTGATCCTAAAATAGATAATATTGTTCAAGGGTGGGCAAGAGATTTAGACACTACCAGGGCATTAGACTTAGGGTTTAAAGCTGAAAATAGTTTTGAAGAAATAATTAAAGTCTACATTGAAGAGGATTTAAATAAATAATTTTTTTTAAAAAAAAGCTTGAATACCAGTTTGTGCTCTACCTAAAATGAGTGCATGAACATCATGTGTACCTTCATAAGTATTTACAGTTTCTAGGTTCATTAGATGTCTCATAACTTGATATTCTGCATGTATACCATTGCCTCCATGCATGTCTCTTGACAGTCTTGCTATATCTAGAGCCTTTCCACAATTATTTCTTTTTACTATGGAAATTGCCTCAGGGGCTAGTTTTCCTTCATCAAAAAGTCTTCCAACTCTTAAAGATGCATGAAGTCCTAATGTTATTTCAGTTTGAATGTCAGCTAGTTTTTTTTGAATAAGTTGTGTAGAGGCCAATGGTTTACCAAACTGCTTTCTATCCAATGTATATTGTAAGGCTCTATACCAGCAATCTTCAGCAGCACCCATAACACCCCAAGATATTCCATACCTCGCTCTATTTAAACAACTAAAAGGTCCTTTTAGACCTTCAATTTTTGGCAACATATTTTCTTCAGGAACAAAAACTTTATCCATTACAATTTCTCCTGTAATAGAAGCACGTAATGAAAGCTTTTTATTTATTTTTGGAGCACTCAGGCCTTTCATACCTTTTTCAAGGATGAAACCTTTAATTTTTTTTGAATGATTTTCTGATTTTGCCCACACTATAAATACATCAGCAATTGGTGAATTGGAAATCCACATTTTTGATCCAGATAATTCATACCCACCATCAACTTTTTTGGCTGTAGTTTTCATTCCACCAGGATCAGATCCAGCATCTGGCTCAGTTAATCCAAAACAACCTATAAAATCACCACTAGCAAGTTTTGGTAAAAATTTTTGTTTTTGTTCTTCACTTCCAAAAGCATTTATAGGATGCATAACCAACGAAGATTGCACTGACATCATTGATCTGTATCCAGAGTCAATTCTTTCAACTTCTCTAGCAACTAAACCATAAGAAACGTAAGATGCACCTGCACAACCATACTTCTCAGATATGGTAACTCCCAAAAGACCAAGTTCTCCCATCTCTCTAAAAATTTTTAAATCTGTATTCTCTTCTAAAAAGGCTTCTTCAACTCTTGGTAATAAACTACCTTGAGCATAATCATAAGCTGTATCTCTAATAAGCTTTTCTTCCTCTGATAATTGCCCATCTAAATCTAGAGGATCTCTCCAATTAAATCCTTTTTTATCTGACTTGACTATATTTAAATTGGTAACTTTTTTTTTTAAATCATCCATAATGTTTCTCTATTTGAAATCTACTTTATTAATTATTAGTAATAAAATCTATTTATTTTTTCTTTTAATATATCCTTCTAAAAAATCTAATCTATCCTGACCCCAATAAATTTGGTCATTTATTATATAGGTTGGCGCACCAAAAACAGCAAGATCTATTGCCTCTTTAGTATATTCATTCATTTCTTTCTCAACTTGTTTACTTTCAGAAAAGTCAATAACTTCATCAGCAGTTTTAATAAATCTTGTTAATATTTTCTTTAAATTTTTTGGATCATCTATATTCATCTCTTTAATCCACAGACCCTCCATAATTGCATAGGCTATATCATTCACATTTTCAAAATTTAATATCTTTACAGAAATAATAACTTTGGATGGCAAAAGAGACCTTGAAGGAAAATGTTTTGGCTCAGGATTAAGCTTAATCTTTAAAAATTCTGACCATCGTTTTAATTCTTGCAATCTATATTTTTGTCTTTGTATTGGCCTTTTATGTACAGGAAGTCCTCCAGATACTGGAAATATCTCTCCATAGTTAACAGGCATTATATCCAATTCACAATTATTTTTTTTTGAAATTTCATTTACTTTTTTGTGCCCAAGAAAAGTCCAGGGACTTCCATGACTCATAAAATATTTAATTTTCATTCAGGTTTCCTAATTTATACTCCAAACCCAGATCCAGATTTTTTATATTGATCTCTTGGAGGGCTAAATATATCCATGATCTTTGCGCCATTTTCTCCTGCTTCAATGCCATGATCGATATTACCTGGTGTTAACCAAAAATCACCTTTTTTTATTTCAATTCTTTCGCCTCCTTGAATTCTTACTCCGGATCCTTCCAACATGACCCCCCATTGTTCCTCAGGATGAGAATGGATTTGTCCTACACAATTTGGCTCAATCGTAACTATAGAAATCATTGCTTGATCGCCACAAAATATACTTGTCCACAAACCATCACCAAGTTTTCTTTTAATACCTTCATCCAAATTATTAATATTATAAAAGTTTTTCTTCTGACTCATTAAATCTCCTTTAAAATGGCTTATCTCCTTGAAAAGTAATCCTATGCATTAATCTCCTATAACCATGATAATCATTAACTGGATAATGCATTGTGCATCTATTATCCCAAATAGCCACAGAGCCCTTTTCCCATTTAAATCGACAAGTAAATTCTGACTTAATTTGATGTTTAAATAAATATTCTAAAATTGGAGTACTTTCCTCTACAGTCATTCCTACAAAATGTGTAGTGTGTGCTTCATTAACATATAGTGATTTCTTTTTTGTTTCTGGATGAGTTCTTACAACAGGATGTGTTGCTTCTAACTCATCTCCTTTTAATCCAACTGAAGAGTGTTTCATAATATCAGACCTTGTTTTTGCAACTCTACCTTTACCAGAAATATTTACGGCTTTTTGATCATTTAAAAAGTTTTTCATACCTTCAGATAAAGTTTCATATGCAAGATATTGATTTGAAAATTCTGTGTCACCTCCAAAGTCAGGCACCTCTAAAGCGTATAACATTGTTCCTTTTGGCGGTTCATCTTGGTACGTAGTATCACTATGCCATATACCGCCAAAATTATTGGTATCTGTTTCTTTTTTAAGAATTGGAGTAATTTCAGGAAAATTCTCTAATCCTTTAACAAAAGGGTATATTATTGGAGTTCCAATTTTATTTGCAAAAGATTTTTGACTCTCAGGAGAAAATTTTTGATTTCTAAAAAAAATAACTTGATACTCTAAAAAAGCATCATAAATTTCATCAAAAATTTCATTTGTTAATCCTTCATTTAATTTTACATTCTCAATAACTGCACCAATAGAACCAGATAGTTTTTTAATTTTAATAAATTTAAATTCTTTTTTATTCATAAGACCCTAATTAGAAATTTTAATTTTAATTCATAAAGTATATTATTATCAAATGAATAAAAAAAATCCATATTTACCTATAAATAAAGAATGGCTTAATCTTTATAAAGAAGAAGCTCTGCTTCCTGATCTAGAAATAATAGATCCACATCATCATCTATGGAATTTAGAGTTTGGCAAATACTTAAATGACGATTTTATAGAGGATATCCAAAAATCTGGTCATAATATCAAGGCTAGTGTTTATATTATGTCATCTGCAAATACAAAAATATATAATCATAACATAAATGAATCATCTACTCTTCCAGAGATAAAATTTGCTTACAAACAATATTTAGAATCTAAAAATAATAAATTAAATCATTGTTCTGTTAATAATTCAATTGTAGGTGCATTAGATTTAAGATACGGAAATAAATTAACCCCAGTTATTGAAAAGGGGCTGGAAATTAGTAATGGGAAACTAACAGGAATAAGAATGTTATTAGCGGCTCATAACGATGAAAGAATTAGTTCAGGCGCTGTGAAAACAAAAACCAGTATTATGCTAGATCCTAAATTTATGGAAGGTGCAAAAGTTTTAGAAAAAAATAATCTATCCTTAGATTTTTGGATTTACCATACTCAATTAAATGAATTAGAATTTATCGCAAAAACTTTACCTAATTTGTCTATAATTTTAAATCATATTGGAGGACCCATCCACATTGGACCTTACGAAGGCAAACAAGGTATAACTCATCGAGAATGGAGGCGTTCAATGATGAGACTTGCAGTTTTTCCAAATATAAAGGTTAAATTAGGCGGCCTTGGAATGAAAGTATGTGGATCAAAATTTTATTTAAATTCAAAGCCACCAACATCAGATCAATTGTCAAAATTTTGGAAATCATGGTTTTTTGAAACTATTGATTTATTTGGTATTGACAGATGTATGTTTGAAAGCAACTTTCCAGTTGATAAAGGTAGCTGTAGCTATGGAGTTTTATGGAACGCTTTTAAAAAAATTAGCGCTAATTTTTCTAATGGTGAAAAGAATAAACTTTTTTACCAAAACGCAAAAGAAACATATAATATAAAATTATAATTTATGAAGCTCTCAATTTTAGATCAATCTGTAGCAATAGCCAATAAGTGTCAGGACCAGGTTATAAACAATACTTTAAATCTAAGTACAATTGCAGAAGACTTAGGATATTCCAGATTTTGGATATCTGAACATCACAATCATCCAACAATAATTGGTACCGCACCAGAAATTTTAATGGCAGCGATAGCAACAAAAACTAATAGAATCAGAATTGGTAGCGCCGGTATAATGCTTCCTCATTATTCTTCGTTCAAAGTAGCTGAACAATTCAGAGTGCTTAACTCTCTTGCACCAAATAGAATAGATCTTGGACTAGGAAGAGCTCCTGGTTCTGATGGACGAACTGCTCTGGCTTTAAATTCAAATAACAGAGAATTTTCAGAGAACTTTCCCTCACATGTGAGAGATTTAATCGCATGGGTAACAAATGGCGATTTATTAGAAGGTCATCCATTCGGAAGATTAAAAGCACAACCAATAAGTGGTACCTCACCAGAAATTTGGATGTTAGGAACATCAAATTATGGATCACAATTAGCAGCTTATCTAGGGATGCCATATTGTTATGCATATTTCATAACTGAAGGCCGAAATATAAGTGAATCAATAAAAAATTATAAAGAAAATTTTAAACCTAGTAAGTTTTTAAACAAACCAAAAGTTAATGTATGTTTATGGGCTTTAGCATCAGATGATGACGGAAAAGCAGAGTATTTATTTTCTTCAAGAGCATACTGGAAAATAGCAAGAAATTATGGCGAACTTGATACTTTAAAATCGCCTAAAGATGCATTATCTAAATTAAAGGACAATAATTGGATGTCAGAATTTAAAAATATGATAAGTAATTCAATAGTTGGATCATTTGAAACTGTTAAAAACAAAATTAATTCTATAAAAGATGATAATGATTTTGATGAATTAACTATATTAACTTGGTGTCATGATGAAAAAGAGAGAATTAATTCTTACAAAATATTTTCTGAATTAATTAATTAATTGTAACGAGTCTATGTATGTTTATTTATTTAAAAAGTATCAAGTTTTTATTAATTTCTTTAATTGTAATACTATTAAATGGTTGTTCGAGTACTAATATGAAAGAATTTGAGAATAAAACTCCAAAGCTTAATCTTTTTGAATTTTTCAAAGGTGAAACAGTGGCTTATGGTATTTTTGAAGATAGGTTTGGAAAACTTAGAAGACAGTTCAGAGTTAAAATCAAAGGAAGTGTTGAAGAAAACATCCTTACACTGGATGAAAAATTTATTTACGATGACGGGGAAAAAGCAACAAGGATTTGGAAGATTAAAAAATTAAATGAAAATAAAAACTTAATAAAATATGAGGGTAGTGCTGATGATGTTGAAGGGTTAGCAACTGGAACTTCAGTTGGAAATGCACTTAATTGGACTTATGATATTTATTTAAATATAAAAGGATCGAACCTAAAAGTTAAATTTAATGATTGGATTTATAAACAAGATAGCAATGTTGCTATTAATAGAGCTTATGTAAGCAAATTTGGAATAAATATTGGCTCTGTCACATTGGTTTTTTTAAGAGGTGAAACAACCAAAACAGTTAGTCCATTAAATATGAATTCTTGGTAGTAAAATTGTTAAGAATTTTTCTTATTAGTGTATTTTTAATTTTTTCAAACTTAGCTTTTGGAAAATATATTTCTTTTTTAGACCCTAAAAGTGAATTAATTATTTCAAAATATCTTGGTAAAAATTTTTTAATAGGAAGTGCAAATTATTCATTTTTATTTTGGAATATCTATGATGCTGAATTGTACTCTACCTCAAATAAATTTAATTCAAATGAATTAGCAATTATTCTTAAATATAATAGGTCAATTGATAAGGAGACATTAGTTAAAGAAACAATTAATGATATAAAGGAACAGAAAAATATTTCAAATCAACAAGAGAAAGATTGGAAGAGTTTACTTGAAACAATTTATGTTGATATAACAACCAATAAAAAATTTATAGCTATTAAAATGAATGATAAATCTATTTTTTATTATAATGATAAAAAATTACATGAAAGTTTTGATGAAGAATTCAATAAACTTTTTTTCAATATTTGGCTTAGAAGTAATAGTAAAGATCCAAATTTTACAAAAACTCTTCTTGGAGAATAAATTATGAAATTAAAGGCGTTCTTTTTTGAAATTTTACCTATAACAACTTTTTTCATTATAGCACAATATCAGTCAATTATAATAGCAGCATTAATTTCATCTTTATTTAGTTTGATGGTTTTAATAACTTTTTATTCTATCGAAAAAAGAATTGCTATGTTTCAAATTTTTTCAATAACTTTATCTGGATTACTCTCAATTATAGCATTTATATATAATGAAGAAATTTTTGTTAAGATTAAACCATCTATATATAATGGCCTATTTTCTATAATTTTGTTAGGAGGTTTGCTATACAAAAAGCCAATGATGAAAGAATTTTTTGGATCACAATTTTTTTTGACTGAACAAACGTGGTTTTTATTAAGTTTAAGATGGGGATTGTTTTTTGGATTTTTGACAATAGCAAATGAACTTATTTGGAGAAATTACTCAACTGAAGAATGGGTATTTGCAAAATTTTTTATTTTATTTCCACTTGTTGGCATTTTCATGTTGGCTCAACTTCCTCTAACACTTAGAGGTAGAATTAAAAAAGATTAATCTCCAATAAAGTTGTTATAATTAAAAAACTATAATATTCTATTTTATCATGTCGATTAAAATCATATCCTTAAGAGTTCATGTTATTCAATCTCATTTAGAAACTCCTTTTTCTTTTTCCCAAGGTTGGGTAAACAAAAGGTCTGCAACACTAGTTGAAATAAATACAAACGATGGCATTACTGGTTGGGGAGAAGCATTTTGTCAAGGGTTAGAACCACCAGAAATTTCTGCTGCAGTTATAGAAAGTTCACTTAAAGAATTGATAATTAATGAAAACCCACTCGATATAGAAAGAATTTGGTTCAAAATGTATAATAAAACTAGAGATTTTGGACGAAAAGGTTCAGTAATTTCAGGTATTAGTGCAATTGATATAGCCTTATGGGATATTGCAGGAAAATATTATAAAAAACCTATTTACCAATTATTAGGTGGTGCTTTTAGAAAAAAAATAAAACCTTATGCAACAGGTTTTTATAGAATAAATGAAAAAGATGAAGCTGCAAGATTATCAGATGAAGCATTAATGCATTATGAAAATGGGTTTGACCACATGAAAATTAAGTTAGGCTTTGGAGTACAAGACGATATCAATGTTATGAAATCAATCCAAAAAGTATTAAATAATAAAAATTGTACTTTTATGGTTGATACCAATCATGCCTATGGAGTTACAGAAGCTTTAGAACTTGGTTATGCTCTAGAAGAATTTAATTTAAGATGGTACGAAGAGCCAGTTGTTCCTGAAAATCTAGAGGGATATGCTTATTTAAGAAAAAAATTAAGAACACCTATTGCAGGTGGAGAAAATGAACACACACTATATGGATTTAAAGATCTTTTAAAATTAGGATGTATTGATATAGCTCAACCTGATATTGGGTCATGTGGAGGAATAACGGGAGCTAAACATATATCAATTTTAGCCCAAAGTTTTGGAGTCGAAATTAATCCGCATGTATGGGGATCTGCAGTTGCACAATCAGCATCAATCCATTTCATAGCCTCACTCCCTGAAACAAACCATTCTCTGTTCGCACGACAGCCCATTTTAGAATATGATCAATCAGATCATCCTTTTAGAAAAGAACTTTTAAAAACCCCTATTAAAATAACAAATGGATACGTTCCTGTTCAAACTAGTCCTGGTTTAGGAATTGAAGTAAATTATGAAATTTTAAAAAAATATAAAATCAATTAATAAATGCTCCACTTACTCGATAAAAACATTAAATCAAATTTTGTTGATATTGGAACAGGATTAAGAGTTCACTATCTAGAATGTAATTACACAAACAAAAAAGATGCGCCCATAGCATTATTACTTCACGGATTTCCTGAAATAAGTTTTAGTTGGAGAAAAATCTTACCACTACTTTCTAAAGAAGGATTTAGAGTAATTGCAATTGATCAAAGAGGATATGGGAAAACTATAGGTGGATCAAAAAACTATGAAGATGACATTAGAGAATATAATTTAATTAATTTAGTTTCCGACTTAGTATCTTTTTTAAAAGTAATGAATATTAATAATATAGATCTTTTAGTTGGTCATGATGCTGGCTCTATAGTAGCAGGCGTAGCAACCTTAATTAGACCAGATCTTTTTAAATCTTTGGTTATGATGAGTGCTCCATTCACAGGTTCTTTAAAACCTGAATCAAATAAAAATAAAATTGATATACATAACCAGTTAAAAGAATTAAATCCACCAAGAAAACATTATCAATGGTATTACTCAACAAAAAAAGCGAATGATGATATGCATTTGTCAAGCAAAGAAAAATTAGCGTATTTTTTAAGATCTTATTTTCATGTAAAAAGTGCTGACTGGGAATATAATAACCCATTTGAACTATCTTCTTGGTCAGGAAAAGAATTAGGAAAACTTCCAGAATATTACATAATGAAACTAGAAGATACAATGGTTGACAGCGTCACAAAATTTTTTCCACAAAAAACAAATTGTAACTGGCTTAATGATGATGAGTTAGATGTATACACAAATACATTTTTTGAAAATGGTTTTCAATCAGCCTTAAATTGGTATAGATGCATGACATCTGAAAATCAGAACAAAGAACTAAACGTTTTTCAAGATAAATTAATTAATAATTTTACATTATACATTAGTGGAGAAAAAGACTGGGGTATGTACCAAAAACCTGGTGCATTAAATGAAATGAAAAATTTATGCAAAAACTTCAAAGGCATTAAAATAATTAAAAATGCTGGTCATTGGGTTCAACAAGAAAAACCAGAAGATGTAGCCAAAACAATATTAAATTTTTATTCTTCATTTGCTTAAATGAAATTTAAATCTGAAAATGCAAAAGGTATTTTGATTGCTTTTTTAGGAGCATTACTTTTAACACCTGATACATTATTCATGAGACTCTCTGAAATGGATGTCTGGACAATGCTATTTTGGAGGGGCTTTCAAATGGGTGCCATTTTAATTTTAATGACACTTAGTATTAAAGAGTATAGAGAAAATTTCTTTTTAATATTTAAAAAAATAGGTGCTTTAATTGTATTAATTCAAGCATCTGGTTCTGTATTTTTTACACTTGGTATTGTTAACTCATCTGTTGCATTAATTTTGTTTTGTATTGCCACTAGCCCATTATTTGCTGCATTTTTTTCTCTTATTATTTTAAAAGAAAAATTAAAAAGGCCTACTATATATGCCTCTATTTTTTGTCTTATTGGAATAATAATTGTTGTTACTGATCCAAGTAAGGTGTTAAATGCACCAGACGGAAGTATTGTATTTGGAACAGTTTGTGGATTATTTACTGCAATATCACTTGGCCTATATTTTGTTCTTTTAAGAGCAAACCCAAAAATTCCAGCTTTTGGCACGACTGGCTTTGGAGCAATTATTACTGGTTTTGTTGGTCTTTTGTTCATTGATTTAGGACAAATTTTTGCAGGAAACTTTCTTGCAATATCAATCTCTGGTTTAATTATTCTTCCACTTTCTTTTGCAGCTTTGGCTTATGCTACTAGATATACGTACGCATCAAACATAAGTTTGTTAATGTTGTTAGAAACTATATTTGGGCCTCTATGGGTGTGGGTTTTTTTGAAAGAAACACCTAATGCTCAAATGTTATTTGGTGGTATAATTGTAATAATTACATTAACTATCTACTTTATAGTTTTAAGAGCTGGAGAAAAAAATTAAAATAGAAATCTTTATTAAAAGTTATATAAACATAATTGTATTTTTCTTTGTTATTCTTTTATTTCAGTGTATGTCATCAAAAAGTATAAGTTTTGAAGGTAACCAAAAGATTGAAAACTTTTATGAATCAAAAAAAGTTTTAGGAGATATATTTCAAAATAATCAATATACTTTTTATTGTAACTGCAGATATGAATACAAAAAACCAGTCTTTAAAACATGTGGTTACAAACCTTATAAAAATTTTAAAAGAGCAAATCGCATTGAATGGGAACATATTGTGCCTGCATCAAGATTTGGTAAAAAATTTGAATCTTGGAAAAATGGCAATTTAAAATGCATTAAAAATGGAAAAAAGTTTAAAGGCAGAAAATGTGCTCGTAAAATTAGTAAAAAATTTAGATTAATGGAAGCTGACTTATACAACTTACAACCAACTGTAGGTGAAATTAATCAACGAAGACAAAATTTTAAAATGTCAATAATTCCTGGAGAAAAAAGAAATTATGGCAAATGTGATTTTGAAGTTCAAAATAGATTTGTTGAACCTTCACCAAATATAAGAGGTGATATAGCTAGGACTTATTTTTATATGGCTAAAAACTATTCTAATTATATTAAATTAGAAAAAAGAGAATTATCTCTATTTTTAAAATGGAATGAGGCTGACCCAGTCGATGAGTGGGAGTGTAAAAAATCAAAATTAATTCAAAAATCGCAGAAAAATTTAAATAAGTTTTTAATTAAAGGTTGCAAAGAATTAGATAAATAATAGAAATATTTTTAGAAACCTTGATTTTATTTTTTCTTTTTATCACAATAAATTAATGGAAAGTAATATCTCTATAAATATTGATAGAATGTGGTCAACACTAATGGACATGGCTAAAATTGGACCGGGTATAGCTGGTGGCAATAATAGACAAACTTTAACTCATGAAGATGGTGAAGCCCGACAATTATTTCAGAAATGGTGTAATGACGCCAGTTTAGAAATGAATGTTGATGAACTTGGTTCAATGTTTTTTTTAAGAAAAGGTATAGATAATGAATTACCACCAGTAGTTATTGGAAGTCACCTTGACACTCAACCTACTGGAGGAAAATATGATGGTGTTTTAGGAGTTTTAGCAGGTCTTGAAATAATCAGAACCTTGAATGATCTCGATATCAAAACAAAAAGACCAATTATGATAGTTAATTGGACTAATGAAGAAGGTTGTAGATTTGCACCCGCACTGATGGCATCATCTGGTTTTGTAGGAACAGTGGATGTTAATGAAATCTTAAATAAAAAAGATTTAGATGGCAAAGTGTTCAAAGAAGAATTAGCTAAAATCGGTTGGAGTGGTAAAGAAAAAGTAGGTTCTCAAAAAATGTATTGTTATTTTGAACTGCATATTGAACAAGGCCCTATTCTAGAGAGAGAAAATATAGATATTGGAGTTGTAACTCACGGTCAAGGATTAAGGTGGCTTGAAGTAGAATTGATAGGTGTGGAACAACATACCGGTACAACACCAATGAATGTTCGTAAGGATGCTGGATTGGTCATGGCAAAAATAATGACTGAAGTAAATAATCTAGCAAATAATAATCAACCTAATCTAGTTGCTAGTGTTGGACATATTGAAGTTTATCCAAATTCTAGAAATGTTATTCCAGGAAAAACTATTTTCACAATTGATTTTAGATCACATATTGATGAAAAACTGAAATATATTGAAGCTAAAATTAGATCTATTGTTAGTAAAACAAGTAAAGATCATAACGTTAAGTTTAAGATCAAAGAAGTAGCGAACTATGACCCTATAACCTTTGACAAAAACTGTGTAAATTTTATAAGAGATGCTGCAAAAAAATATAATTATACATATAAAGATATTGTATCTGGAGCAGGACATGATGCATGCGCTATTAATACAAAAATTCCTGCAGCAATGATTATGTGTCCTTGTGTAGATGGTATTAGTCACAATGAGGCGGAAGAAATTAAAAAAGAATGGGCATTAACAAGTACTAATGTATTAATGCATGCAGCGCTTGAAGCAGCTCAATAATAATGAGGTAAATAGTTAATAATGAATAAAAAAATTAGTTTCATTGGATTGGGTGCTATGGGTGGTCCTATGGCAACAAATATTATAAAAAAAGGAATAGAATTATATGTTTACGACATAGATGAAAACAAAAAAAATAAAGTTGTTAAAGAAGGTGGATTAGCTTCAAATAATATTTTACAAGCTGTTAAAGATTCAGATATTGTAATAACTATGCTTCCAGCTACACAACAGGTAAAAACTGTATTACTTGGAGAAAATGGGGTCATTAATAATTTAAAAAAAGATAGTCTTATTTTAGATATGAGTACAATCTCACCGAAAGGAACAGATGAGATTGCAAAAATATGTAGAGAAAATGAACTAAGATTTATTGACGCTCCAGTTGGGCGTTTGGTTAGTCATGCTATTGCTGGTGAATCTTTATTTATGGTTGGATGTGATGACGAAAAAGATTTTGACCGTGTAAAACCCCTTCTAGATGCAATGGGCACAAGTATTATTCGATGCGGAAAAGTTGGAACAGGAATAAGAGCAAAAGTAGTAAATAATTTCCAAATTTTATCTATTGCTCAAATTACTGCTGAAGCTCTAACCTTAGCTCAAAAACTTGATTTAGAATTAGATGTTTTTAAGGAAGTTAATGCTGGAACAACAGCAAATAATGGACAGTTTCATATAAATTTTATGTCAAAAGTTTTAAAAAATGACGTTGAACCAGGCTTTACGATTGATTTAGCACATAAGGATTTGGGGCTAGCAATTGAAGCAGGAAGTGACTTTAGAGTAGGTCTTCCTGTAGGATCATCTGTACATGCTGTGTATGGTCAAGCAAGATCATCTGAATTTGCAAAAAAAGACTTTAGTGCTCTCTTGGATTATGCATGTCAAGTTGCTGAAATAAAACCACCAAGAATTAGCAACTAAACTACTGGACAAAGTCCACCATCGACATTGATTGCTGTTCCAGTAATATACGCACTTCTATCAGAGGATAGAAAAGCAACTAAATTAGCATAATCGATTTCTTCACCCACTTTTCCCATAGGAACACTTTTTGACATTTCCTCATATAATTGGTTAATATCTGAATTTCCTGCTCTCCTTTCCCATTGAGCACTCTTTATTAAGCCAATACAAATTGCGTTTACACGAATATTAAATGGGGCAAATTCATTAGATAATGATTTAGTCAAGTTAATACCAGCGGCTCTAGTTACAGATGTAGGTAGACTTCCACCTTTTGGAGCCTTGCCACCACCTATGGCTGCATTAATTATAGAGCCAGATTTTTTTTCTTTCATAATTGGTAAAACAAGTCTGCATAATCTAACTGCTGCCATTAACTTTAAATTAATATCATCTTCCCAATTTTGATCAGTTACATTCTCAAATCCTGAAGCAGCAGATGTTCCTGCATTATTAACAAGAACATCTATTGCTTTAAAATGTGACAAAGTTTGTTCTACTAATTTTTTACATTGATCAGCATTAGTAACATCACACTGAATATCTAACACATCATTTTTAGTTTTTTCTCTAATAATGTCTGCTTTTTCTTTTAAGTAATCCCCTCTTCTACCACATAATGCAATTTTTGCTCCTTGCTCTGAAAGTAATTTTGCAGAAGAAAAACCAAGACCATCACTTCCACCAGTAATAAGAATAACTTTATCTTTTAAATTTAAATCAAACATAATCACAACCCTCTTTTACATCGTATCCTTAAATCTATTAATTGCTGTTACACCATCGAAAGAATGTGGAAAAATTAATGGAGTACTCTCGGCTTTACATTTAACTACAACTAATGAAGGTCCATCTTCTTCATATATTGTTTTCAACACTTTATAATCATCTGTTCTTTCAAAAACTGTATAAGTATTCTCAATTCCTGAACCTTTAGCAATTAATTCTAAATTTGTTTTTCCTGCCGTAGCAGTTGGCTGACTCCCTGTTTCAACATAAGACTCATTATCTAAAACAATTACTGTTAAATTACATACAGGATGATTAGCTATAGTAGCTAATGATCCTAAACTCATTAAAGTATCTCCATCACCAGTAATTAATAAAATTTTTTTATCTGATTGAGAAATAGAAAGACCTAATGCAAATGGCAATGCTTGACCCATAGCACCGATAAAACCAAAATTATTTTTTTCGTCTCCAGTTGACATTAAATCCCAAGTCGAAGTTCCAATCCCACTTACAACTCTTAAATTATCTTTTCTATCTTCTAATAATCTATTAACAAAATCTCTTCTAATTATCATATTTATCCATTTTTAAATTGTTTAGCCCCAATCATTTTTTGAGACAATAAAACAGCTGCTGATTTTCTTGTATTAAATGCAAAATTGGCTGCAGCATTTACAGTTTCACCAACTTCATCTTTATAATCAACTCTGAATATTTTTACATCCATTGCTTCTAATACTTTAGGAGTCCCTAATCCCATTGGAACTTGCCAGGGTATAAATTCTCCCCACTCACCCCTCATAGAAACTATTGTAAGAAACGGAATTCTACAAATATTTGGTAATGCTAAAGCGTTTATACAATTCCCAACTCCACTAGATTGCATTAGTAAAGCACTTTTTTTCCCACCTGCCCAAGCTCCACACGATAAACCTACACCTTCTTCTTCTGTGGTTAAGGTTACTACATCGATATTATTATCTTTTTCACATAAATCTATTAAAGGAGTGTGTCCAGCATCAGGTATATGTGAGACTAAAGAGATACCAATATCTTTAAAAACATCATAAATATCATTTCTCCAGTCTTTTGAAAATTTTTCCATATTATAAACCTTTTTATATGAATTTATATTTTATTCATATTAATATAAAATCAAACGTTTTTTTAAAAATTAAGGATAAATAATGAATAGTGATAATAATAAAGTTGCAATTGTAACGGGTGCAGCAAAAAATATTGGAAGAGCAACTTGTATAGAGCTAGCAAAACTTAATTTCAATATATTGATACATGCGAATACTGATAAAAAAGGTGCTAAGCAAACAAAAACCTGTGTTGATGATTATAATGTTAATTCTAAAATTATAATTGGAGATTTAACAGATCAAAACTTTGCCAATGACTTAGTTAATGAAGCATCTAAAATAGGTAATCTATCAGTTTTAGTAAACAATGCTTCTCAAAGAAATTTTTTTAAATTTGAAGATATGACATATGAAGAATGGAGACATGTTTTAAATATTAATTTAGATGCTGTATTCTTAACTTGTAAGAGAGCAATACCACTAATGAGAAAGAATTCTTGGGGAAGAATTATAAATCTAGGTGGTCTTTCAGCTCATATTGGGGCTATTGGAAGATCACACGTTGTAACCTCTAAGCTTGCTGTAGTTGGTTTTACTCGTGCTTTAGCAACGGAATATGCGGGTACAGGTATCACAGTAAATTGTGTTGTACCAGGATTAATTGATACTATAAGAGGTAAATCTGCTGGAAAAGGACTAGTACACCCTACTCATTCAGATCCTCCAATAGGAAGAAAAGGTAACCCTATTGAAGTTGCAAAAATGATAAAAAATTTATGCGACAAAGATTCAGACTTCATTAACGGACAAACTATTCATGTAAATGGCGGAAGTTTTTTATGTTAATTATTTGCTAGCTCTAATTGCTGCTTCGGATTGGTGGTTTCCATGTTCATCCCAGTAAGGAACTGAACCGTATGTTTTTACCAAAAAGTCAAGAAAAGCTCTAACTTTAGGTGAAAGATGTTTACCACTTGGGTATACAGCATAAATTGGAATATCTTCTTGAAGAAAGTTTTCTAACAAAGAGATTAATGTTCCAGCAGCTATATGTCTGCCCACAACAAATCTAGACAACATACATATTCCACCATTGTTAATACATGATCTCAAGATTGCATCACCATGATTTAACTGCAACATACCTTTAGCTGTAAAAACTTTAGGCTTGTTATCCACTAAAAAATGCCATTCATTATAAGGACTGCCAAGTTGGAAAGAAATAATATCATGTTTATCTAAATCATCAGGATGTATAGGCTTACCTTTTTTTTTTAAGTAATCAGGTGAAGCTACCATTGCTCTCGGATTAGAAGCAAGTTTTCTTGATATAAGAGAAGAATCCCTCATTAAAGCGATTCTGATTGCAAGATCAATATTATTCTCAACTAAATTTAACTCATTATCAGAAATTATCATTTCAACTTCAACATCTGGGTACATTTCTCTAAAAATAGGCAAATGTGGAGAAATATGTCTATATGAAAAGGTACTAGGTGCTGTTATTCTTAAGTGTCCCCTAGGCGCATTAGTTACACTTAAAACTGCGGCCTCTGCTTCGTCAACATCACCAATAATTCTTCTTGCTCTGTCAAGATAAGCATGTCCAACTTCAGTTAGAGAAACTGATCTAGTGGTACGGGTTAACAATCTTGCACCAAGTCTATCTTCAAGAGCAGATAAATTTTTAGACATTACAGACGGAGATAAATTTAAATCTCTACCAGCACTTGCCATAGAACCCTTATCCGCCACTGAAACAAAAACTCTCATCATTGAAATTAAATCCATACAAACTCACTAATTAATTTTGTTAAAGTATATATTACTTTAGATAAAACTTGAAATTCTTAAACTAATTGCGTATCAAAAAGATGCATACGGCGTGTAAATTTTAATCATTTACCACAATGCGGAGGGGTGGCCGAGTGGCTGAAGGCGCCGGTTTGCTAAATCGTTAGGGGAAGAAATTCCTCTCGGGGGTTCGAATCCCCCTCCCTCCGCCATAATGTGTATTTAATATATTGATATTATTACATTTTTATATTTAACATATTTTTTACCCACAACTCTACCCACAATAAAGTGTAATCTTAAACTCAAATATTGTTGGGGGTTACTGCACCCTTTTCCTAATCAACAATGGTCAATGGTTAGGTAGTGGTCTACCCATTGACTGTAGTCCATGGAACACTGACCAGGATTCATTGATGGGTTGGTGGATTTGATTTATTGTTATTTTAGTTTCATCAATTAGTGGTTATAAGATGGCTAGTCAGTTGTTTAGATATGTTCAAGTTAAATGCTAGATTATGAGCTTGAAGAGGTATTCACTGATTGAATAAAAGTTAATGCTCTAATGTTGCTATTTAATTTTATTAAATTTATAATTTAAATATGTTTTAAAAATTTTAATTTTAATATCTTTTAGTATTTATTCTATTTTACCTATTAAAGTTTTTGGACTTGAACCAACATCTGGAATTGTTTGTTACGCATTAAAGAAAAAACAAAAAACAGAATTTTTATTTAAAAGAAATAACGATAATATTTTTGCAAAAGCTTTCAAAAGGATTAATGGAAATTTTATAGAAGTTGGCAATGTCGTTGGTAGAAAAACATCTTCTTTTATTTTATTTGAAGATAATAGTATTAATAAAAATTTTGATTTTGCTTGGCATCTTGATGAAGTGACTAAAAATTTAAAGCCATATATTTTAAGTAAAAAAAATAATGAATTGATAAATTTGCCTGATGAACAATCCTGCATAAGTAAAAATTTTTGGTATTAGCAAGCATAATTTTAGTAGAAAAGAGGTATTTTAATTGAACATAAATGAAAATTTGGTGATATTACAAAATCAACTCCAAATTTATG
>CACMRG010000015.1 GCA_902616005.1 uncultured SAR116 cluster alpha proteobacterium | reverse complement strand
TGCGAACACAACCTTGACTTTATCTGGTTTAATTGGTTCAGAAACTTTAAACGTCACAAACAATTCATCTTTTGATAACAAAAACATAGGAGTTGGAAAAACTGTAACTGTTAACTCAATCACTTTAGTTGATGGGGCTAATGGTGGTTTAGCAGTAAATTACTCCATAGCTACTGGTCAAACAACTACAGCAACTATTACTGCTAAAACTTTGATTGTTTCTGGTATAACAGCTTCTAATAAAACATATGATACAACTACATCAGTATCATTAAATACTTCAAATTTATTATACAACGGATTAGTTACCAGTGATGATTTTACAGGATCTTTTGTGGGTGCTTACAGTGATGCTGATGTAGGTACAGGTAAATTAATTTCTATAACACCAACTTATTCTGGTAATGATATAACAAATTATTCAATTACAAACCATCCAGATATATATGCTGATATTACAATTGGAAATCCTTCCATAAGTGGTTTAAGTGATCAATCTAAATTTTTTAGAGACTTATCTTATTCACTAGCTGGGATTTCAAGTATTTCAGGATTGCCTATAACTTATACCTCTAGCGATACATCAATTGCTACAGTTAATTCAAGAACGGGTGATGTTACAATTTTAGATGTAGGGACAGCAATTATAAATGCAAATATTTCTTCAACATTAAATTATAATTCAGCAACTTCATCTTATCGATTAGAGGTTAAATTAAATGCTACGAATGTTGAAAGAATATCGCATGATACAATTAGATTGACTGGTAATTTATCACAAAATAATCAAAGTACAATAAATTCAAATTCAAATAAGATTTCAACCAATACAAATATAAAAAACCTATCAAGCCAAGGTGGTGAGGTTATAAAGGCAAAGGTTGTTATTTCTGCAAATGGACAAAATCCAACTGTTGAAGGTATATATGAAGATGGATCAAATTTAGGAGAGGTGTCTACAAAATTTAATAGTGAAGAAGAAAAAGAAAGATTTGAAGAGCCTGGAGATATAATTGATAAAAGAAAAATTATATTGAAAGTAACAGCAGGAGATTCATACAATTATCAGCTTGAATTAAGAAATAAAGGTCTTGTTATTAAGGCTTTGGATAATAGTTCAGTATCATTTATTGAGAGTAATAAAGGCTTAGTCATTCAATCAGCAATTTCAGAAGTTATGAATATTGTTGGTTTTGTGAAGAGTCAGTTAAAAACAATTATTATTGATATTAAAGAACAATTTTAAGTCACCCAAGGAATGTTTTTTATACCATTTACAATAGAATTTTCGTAATTATCAAGAACAGTATTAGTGCCTTTATTAGATTTTGATTCAATATAACTAAGTAAATCTTTTTCTAATATACCCATTGTATTTGTTTTTGTAAAATTTTCTTTAGACCAATTTAAAGTATTGTAGTTCTGTGCAAACCAATTATTGCCTGTTGAACATTTTACGACGTCTAGCAATTGTTTTTCGGTTAATCCAAAATCATGAATCTGAGACAATACGTTTCTAGTAGCTAAAACTGATGATACTGCAATAAAATTATTAAGTAATTTTACAGACATGCCTTTACCAAAATCACCAATATGAAGTATATTATCTCCTAATATATTTAAGAGTGGTATTACATATTGAAATTCATCTTTGTTTCCACCTACCATAAAGGTCAATGTACCTTTTTCAGCTTTAATAGTTGAACCCGACATTGGGGTATCCATCAGTATAAAATTTTTAGGTAATTTTGTTTTCAGTTCTGAAATATAAGTTGTTGGTAATGTTGAACAAATTAATATCGTTACATGATTTTTTGAAAATAACGTATGATTATTAATTAATAAATCTTCTGTTTCTTTTTTATCTCTAACTATTGATAAAATAACATCATTTTTTAGAAAAAAATCAGACTTTGAAGGTATATATTTATCTCCAAAATCCTTAAAATTTTTACTTGCTTTTATATCATGTCCAGAAGCGTTGACATTATTTTGTAATAGCATTTTTAACATTGGATAGCCCATTTCGCCACATCCAGCTATGCCAATGGTTTGATTGAGTATATTTGATTGGTTGTTTGTTGTGGACATAATTAGTGATTATAATAATATTGATAAAGATTTTACAAATTATTTATATGAATGTTGAAGAATTAAAAAAATGGATAGGCTCTTCTGAAAAATCTGAAGATATTATTACATCAGCACTTGAACAAAGATTTAGAGCAACTTTAGACATTGATCCTGGAGATCCAAAAATAGGTGACACAGCTTCAAGTGGTATACATTGGACGTTGGCACCACCGGTTTATAAACATTCTGATTTAGGCAAAGATTCTCATCCAAAAAAAGGAGGTTTTCTACCTCCAATTACTTTACCTAGAAGAATGTGGGCAGGCTGTGAAACTGATTTTTATTCTAAACTTTATATTGGAGACAAGGTAACAAAAGTATCTTTAGTAGATGACATCACATTTAAAGAAGGTAGGTCAGGAAAATTATGTTTTGTTAAAGCGAAATATCAATTTTATGTAAATAATGAAATTAAAATTAAAGAATTTCATAATATTGTTTATAGAGATATAAATACAAATCAGAACGTTCAGAAAGTTGAATTACCTTTTGACACATTTGATGATGAAAAATCCATTTACACTCATCCTACAATTATGTTTCGCTATTCAGCTATAACTTTTAATGGACACAGAATTCATTATGATTATCCATATAGTACTAAAGAAGAGTTTTATCCTGATCTTGTATTTCATGGTCCATTGCAAGCAACTCTTCTGTTGAATTTATCAGAAAAAAATGCTCAAAAATGTGCAAAAAAGTTTATCCATAGAGGTGTATCACCAGTTTTTGCTAATATGAATTTAAAATTAAAATTAAAAAAAATTGATAATGATGAATATCACTCTTTTTCAGAGACTGACCTGCATGGAATGGCCATGGAGGGCAAAGCTTATTTTTAGTCTAATTTTTAAATTCTTCTCTAATTTCTTTTGAATTAGAGTTGAGCTCTGGAACAAGTTTTGCGAACTGATGTGCCCCATTATGTTCTGCACCAGGAGCTATCATTTTTACTTTTCCATGAGGTGCGTTTACTTCAATAAATTGATTTTGTGGATGCTTTGAAAATTGATCTATGTTTGAAATTCTACCATAAGCAATACCGCCTATTTCACATTTTTCAATTATTTGATCTCGAGTATGTTTTTTAAATTTGGTATTGATTATATTTTCTAATTTTTTTGTGTTAATTACCCTTGCGTTATTTGAACAAAACATTTCATCACAAGCAATTTTTTCGTCTTCAAGAACAAATTTACAAAAATTAACCCATTCTCTTTCATTTTGAATACCAATTAAAATTTCTAAATTATCTAAACATTCAAAAGATGCATATGGAGTTATAGTAGGGTGTCTAACCCCACATCTCTTAGGCTCTTTATTAGAGTAGACATATTGTAAGTATGGAACATTCATCCAATCAGATAATGCTGAGAACAAAGATACTGAAATATGTCGACCTTTTCCTGTTTTTTGTCTGCCTATTAGAGCTTGTAAAACTGCATTTAAAGCTGTCATTCCAGCAGAAATGTCGCATACTGAGACACCTACTCTCGATCTTCCTTTTTCAATTTCATTTTCAGGGACGCCTGTTAAGTCTGTAAGGCCAGTTTCAGCTTGAATGAGCATATCATAAGCTTTTTGCTTCATATATGGACCCTTTTCACCAAAGCCTGTTATTGAACAAGTAATGAGCTTAGGGTATTTGTCTCTTAATTCTTCTAAATTTAGCCCTAATCTTTCAAATGCACCAGGAGCTAAATTCTGAATTAAAATATCAGATTTCTTTATAATATTTTTTAAAACCTGCAAATCATTTTTATTTTTTAAATTTAATGCTATGGACTCTTTTCCTCGGTTTAACCAGACAAAATAGGCGCTATCTCCATTAACAAAGTTATCATATTTTCTTGCAAAATCTCCTTCGTGTCTCTCAACTTTTATTACTCTTGCTCCAGCGTCTGCTAGTCTGCTAGATAAGTATGGAGCTGCAACAGCTTGTTCAATTGAAACTACTAATATATTTTCTAAATCTTTTGACATATATGAACTATAATATAAATTATCGTAAAATATAATATGATTTAAAAAAATATTTAATTATCTTAATTTTGCTAATAAAAAAAATATGAACAATTTTGATTACGATTTAATTGTTATTGGCGCAGGTTCAGGTGGTACTAGAACGGCAAGAATAGCTGCTGGATATGGAGCCAAAACCGCTGTTGTTGAAGGAGATAGGCCTGGTGGTACATGTGTATTAAGAGGTTGTGTACCCAAAAAATTATTGATATATGGTTCTGAGTTTTCTCATCAAGTTGAAGATGCAATTGGTTATGAATGGGAGACGGGAAGCATTAAACCAAAATGGAAAGATTTGATTTTAAAAAAAAATAAAGAGTTAGATAGACTTAATAGTATTTATAATAATTTAATAATAAATTCTGGATGTGATTTAATAAATGGGTGGGGTAAACTTTTATCAGATCATGAAGTTTTAGTGAAAAATAAAAGTTCAAAAGAACGTAAAATATCTGCAAAAAAAATAATGATAGCAGTAGGTGGAAAATCTAGCTTTCCTGATTTTGATGGTAATTTGAATATGATTAATTCTGATGAGGCATTGGATTTAAATGAATTGCCAAATTCAATCTTAATTTATGGCTCTGGATATATAGCAGTGGAGTTTGCAGGAATATTTAATGGCTTTGGCGTTGAAACAAACCTAGTTTTCAGGTCTGACTATGTTCTTAAAGGTTTTGACATTGATATAAGAAAGAAACTTACCGAACAAATGGTAAATAGAGGTATAAAAATTTTTCCTGAAGTTACAATTGAAAAAATAGAATCAAATGATCAATTCATAACTTCTCTTTCTGATAGTACTAAAATTTTTACTGATAAAGTAATGGGAGCTACTGGACGTGTTCCAAATATAGAATTGTTAGGGGTAAAAGAAATTGGTATAAACGTTGGTAAAAAAGGTAATATAATTGTAAATAAATTTAATCAAACCAATATTAAATCTGTTTATGCCATTGGTGATGTAACAGATAGAATAAATTTAACTCCAGTAGCTATTGCTGAAGGCCATGCATTTTCTGATAGAGAGTTTGGAGATTTAAAAAGATTTATTTCATATGATAATGTACCTAGTGCTGTTTTCTCTCAGCCTCCAGTATCAGTTGTTGGTTTAACTATTGAAGATGCCAATGCCCTAAATATAAATGCAAAAGAATTTGTGTCTGAATTTAATCCATTAAAAAACTCAATATCTGGTAAACAAGAGAAATCCCTTATGAAATTAGTTGTAGACGAAAATGATAAAGTTTTAGGTGCTCACATGCTTGGAGAATATGCACCTGAAATCATTCAAGGTATCGCAGTATCGATAAAAGCAGGAGCAAAAAAATCAGATTTTGACGCAACTATTGGTATCCATCCAACAGCAGCAGAAGAATTTGTTACTATGAAATAAAAGTTATTAACATTGATAAAAATTATTATTATTATAATCTGATCAAAAGGTATAGATATGAAATGGACTATTGATTCTTGGCAAAACCATCCAATAAAACAAGTGCCAACATATAATGATGTAAATGCATTAAAAAATGTTGAGCATGAGCTCTCATTAAGACCACCTTTAGTATTTGCAGAAGAAGTTAGAAGACTTAGAAGAAGATTAGCATCTGTTGCAGAAGGTAAAGCTTTTTTATTACAAGGTGGAGATTGTGCTGAATCGTTTTTAGAACATAATGCAAATAATATAAGAGATAGTTTTAAAGTCATTCTTCAAATGGCAGCTGTACTTACTTATGGATCTTCATTACCTGTGATTAAAATTGGAAGGTTTGCAGGACAATATTCAAAGCCTAGATCATCTCCAACTGAAGTTGTAGATGGTACTGAACTTCCAAGTTATAAAGGTGACATGATAAATGACATGGCATTCACTCTTGAAAGTAGAAGTCCAGATCCCAACAGACTTTTAATGGCATACGACAAATCAGCTTCTACACTAAATTTGTTGCGAGCATTTGCAAGTGGAGGAATGGCAGATTTGAATAAAATTCAAGAGTGGAATTTAGAATTTGTTAAAGGAACAGATGAAGTTAATCGTTATATTGAAATAGCTGAAAAAATATCAGAAGCTCTAACCTTTATGAAAGCTTGTGGAATAACTCCAAGTAATACATTGCAATTAAGAGAAACTGAGTTTTACACTTCACATGAGGGTTTATTACTGAATTATGAAGAAGCTCTAACTAGAAAAGATACTATAACAGAAGAAAAGGGGTGGTTTGCAACTTCAGCGCATATGTTGTGGATTGGTGATCGAACAAGAGATTTAGATGGTGCTCACGTAGAGTATATGAAAGGAATAGCAAATCCTATTGGCTTAAAATGTGGACCATCAACTAAACCAGATGAACTTTTAAAACTAGTGGAAACTTTAAATCCAACAAATTCATTTGGAAGATTAACTTTGATTGCAAGAATGGGGGCTTCTCAAGTAAGAGAAAAGTTATCTCCACTTGTCAAAGCTATAAAGAAATCTGGTTTAGCAGTTGGATGGTGTTGTGACCCAATGCATGGTAATACAATTAAGGCATCCAATGGTTATAAAACAAGAAAAGTCAATGATATATTGGAAGAGGTAAAAGGTTTTTTTGAAGTTCATTTTGATAATAGTACTATCCCTGGTGGGGTTCACTTTGAAATGACTGGTCAAAATGTCACTGAGTGTGTTGGTGGAATATATAATGTTAAAGAAGACAATTTAAGTGATAGATATCATACTCATTGTGATCCTAGACTAAATGCAAATCAATCACTCGAATTAGCCTTTCTTTTAGCTGAATTATTAGTTAATAAAAGGAAAAGTAATTAATCTAAAATTTTATTAATATGATTAATAAGAATAAAATAAAAACGTCTAAAGATATATTTGATAATTCAAGACCTAACATTGAAGATCTATCATCAATTACTGATAGTTATTTTACAAAAAGTAAATCTATTGTATCAAAATTTGGTGACACTGAAGTGACATATGCAATTTTTATGAGAAGGCCAGTCTTATCAGCTATTAACCCTGCCTTGAAGTGGCTTGATAATATTTTAAAAGTTAGAAATTGCAAAATTAATGTTAAAAGATTTTTTGAAGAAGGAGAGTATGTTGGTGCAGGTGAACCTCTAGCATATATATCTGGTTCTTTTTTTAATCTTGTTGATTTAGAAACAGCTTTATTACAAAAGATTGGAGCAACATGTGTTGCTGCTTATAATGCAAAATCTATGGTAAGTTCTTTACCCTATGCTTCTTTTCTTGCAATGGATGCAAGGCATTGTGCAGGGACTGATATGGCAGATTTAATGGCTTATGGTGCTTTTGTTGGCTCAGAAGCTGCTAAAAAAGAAAATGATGTTGTTGGGTTTATTGGTTGTGCTACAGATAGAACAGCATCTTTATTTGATAAAAAAAGCGGCTTGGGAACAATGCCCCATGCTTTGGTCGGGTATGCTGGTACAACCCTTGAAGCCGCAAAAATGTATCATGAAACATTTCCAAATGAACCATTAACTGTATTAGTTGATTATTTTGGAAAAGAAATAACTGATGGATTGTCAGTCGCAAGGTATTTTAAAAATCTTGCAAAATATGGGAAGTTATCCCTTCGATTAGACACTCATGGTAGTAGATACTTAGAAGGTCTAGATGTAGCAGGTTCATATAGTGTATTAGAGAGAAATGCTCCTGGTTCAATAAGAGGTTATCGAACAGAACAAGAGTTAAGATATTTAATAGGTACAGGAGTATCTGCTGCTTCAGTTTGGAGATTAAGAGAAATCCTAGATGATGCTAATTTTCAAAAAGTAAAAATTGTTGCAAGTAGTGGATTTGGTCCTGAAAAATGTAAAGTTTTTTCTTTTGCAAATGTACCAGTTGATACCATAGGTACAGGATCATATTTACCAAGTAAATGGTCCGAAACATATGCTACAGCAGATATTGTTTCCTATGGAGGAAAATCAATGGTTAAATTAGGAAGAGAATTTCTATTTAAGAAGTAGAATTTATAACTATATATAAATTATGAAAAAAAATCTAAAAATTGCATTAGCACAACTAAACCCTTTGGTTGGAGATGTAATTGGTAATGTTGATAAATTAATTTCTGTGAGATCAAATTTAAACAATAGTGTTGATATATTAGTAGCACCTGAGCTTTACATTTCTGGTTACCCAATTGACGATTTGGTTCTAAGAGATGATTTTTTAGATTTAGTTGATAAAGGTTTAGAAAACCTTGCAAAAGCAACAAAAGATTGTAAATCATCTATAATTGTTGGTGCCCCAAGAAAAGAAAAAAATACTATTAGAAACTCAGTATTTGTAATCGAAAATGGAGATATTTCTGCATTTAGAGATAAATATGAATTGCCAAATTCTGGGGTTTTTGACGAACAACGTATATTCACCGCTGGAAATTTATCTGGGCCAGTTAATATTAAAGGAGTAAGAATTGGCATTCCGATTTGTGAAGATATTTGGAAAGAAAATGTTATTGAGTGCCTAGCAGAATCAGGAGCAGAAATAATTATTTCAATAAATGCGTCTCCATTTACTTTGAGCAAAAATAATGAAAGATTGTCGGTTGTTATATCTAGAATTAGAGAAAATGAGCTTCCTTTAGTTTATCTGAATCGATGTGGAGGTCAGGACGAACTGGTTTTTGATGGCAACTCTTTTGCTTTAAATGATGATGGTTCAATATTTTTGAGTTGTAAATCATTTGAATATGATATTTCTATAATCAATTTTACAAAAGATAAAAAATGGATTGGAAAAGGAAATATAATTAAATCTTCAACTAAATATGAAAGTTTGTATAAAGCTCTTGTTTTAGGTTTAAGAGATTATGTAAAAAACAATAAATTTCCTGGAGTTATTTTAGGAATGTCTGGAGGAATAGATTCTGCTTTAGTAGCATCCTTGGCTGTTGATGCTCTTGGTCCTCAAAATGTTCATGCCGTTATGATGCCTAGTCCTTACACAAGTAATGAAAGTTTAAATGATGCTAAGGAAGCTCTAAATTTTCTTAATATAGAATATAATGAGTTAAATATTGAAGATAGCATGAAAATTGTTGATAAAACACTTTTAGATTTTAAAGGCCCAGATTTTGATATAGGCATTACAGAGGAGAATATTCAATCAAGACTGAGAGGTTTATTATTAATGGCTCTATCTAATCGATTTGGATATATGTTGTTAGCAACTGGAAATAAATCAGAGTACGCGGTTGGATACGCAACATTGTATGGAGATATGTGTGGAGGTTATGCTCCAATAAAAGATGTTTGGAAGACAGATGTGTTTGAATTATGTAAATGGAGAAATAATAACCACTCTTCATTTTTTTTAGGCCCAAACTCAAAAGTGATGCCAGACAATATCATTAATAAACCACCTACTGCTGAGTTAAGAGATAACCAAAAAGATACTGATAGCTTACCAGATTATAATATTTTAGACGAAATTTTGAGAAGCTTAGTTGAAAAAGAATTATCTGTTCAAAATATTGTTAGCAAAGGTTTTAATGAAACTGAAGTTAAAAAGGTTTCTCGTTTACTATCTATTGCTGAATATAAACGTTTTCAATCAGCTCCTGGTCCTAAAGTTACAGACAAAGCTTTTGGCAGAGATAGAAGGTTTCCATTAACTAGTGGGTTTTCAAATTGGAATTAATTAACTTTACATAAACGTACCAGGAGTTTATTAAATTTTAACAGAAATATATTTTGGAAAATATAATGAATAAGCTACGATTTGCCCCTAGTCCGACTGGTAATCTACATGTTGGAAATTTTAGAACAGCGTTGATAAATTATCTACTGGCAAAAAAATTATCAGGCCATTTTATGTTGAGAATTGACGATACTGATATCGAAAGATCTAATTTGATTTATGAAGAGCAAATAAAAAAAGATCTTATTTGGGCAGGCATGAATTGGGATAGTGAAGTTAAACAAAGTCAAAGAATTAATAAATATAAAGAAGTGTTAGATTTATTAATAAGTAAACAATTAGTCTATCCATGTTTTGAAGATCCTGAAGAATTGAACCTTAAAAGAAAAGCTCAATTGTCATCTGGAAAACCTCCAATTTATGACAGAAAATCATTAAATTTAACGGATAAAGAGATAGAAGATAAAATATTAAATGGAAAAAAACCTCATTATAGATTTTTTTTGAAAATTGAAAAAATTATTTGGAATGATTTAGTTCGTGGTGAATGTGTATTAGACACATCATCTGTTTCTGATCCGATTATTGTTAGAGAAGATGGAAGATTTATTTATACTTTAGCTTCTGTAATAGATGACAGTGATTTTAAAATTACTCATATAATTCGTGGAGAAGACCATGTTACAAATTCAGCAGTGCAAATTCAGATTTTTAAAGCTTTAAACTCACAAATACCTCAAATGGGACATTTATCATTAATGACTGATATTGATGGAGGAGGATTATCTAAGAGAATAGGAAGTCTGTCTATTGATGAATTAAGAAAACAAAATATAGAACCTCAAGCTTTAACGAGTTATTTAGCTAAAATTGGCTCCTCTCAAAATGTTGAATTACATAATTCAATAAATCAGCTTATTAATGAATTTGATATCAATTCATTTAATAAAGCACCTACAAAGTTTGATCATGAATTTTTAAAAAATTTTAATATGAAATTTTTTCATTTAATTAATTTTATCACCATAAAAGAGAGAATAACTGAGAATAAAGCTTATTTTACAGAAGAGTTTTGGGATTTTATTAAAACTAATGTTTCTTCAATTGATCAAATTCATGAGTGGCTAGATATCCTTTATGGTAACTTTTACATTGATAAAAATAATGATTTTGAAACAAAAAATTTCTATTTGAATTGTTTTCCAGATCAGCCAATTGATCATCTAACATGGTCTAAGTGGTTAGAAAATATATCACTAAAAGTTAATGATAAAAAAATTAATATTATTAAAAATATTAGAGCATTTTTAACAGGTAAATCATCAGGTCCTGAATTATCAAGTTTAATAATTTTTTTAGGAAAAGAAAAAATTTTTCAAAGGCTTAAGACAGATAATTAAATATGCTAAAGATTTATAATACATTATCTAAAAAAATTGAGGATTTTATCCCTATAGATAAATCTCATATTAAAATTTATGTATGTGGTCCAACTGTATATGATAAAATACATATAGGAAACGCCAGACCTTTGGTTGTTTTTGATACTTTTGTCAGATTATTAAAATATAAGTATTCAAAAGTGACTTATGTAAGAAATATTACAGATGTTGACGACAAGATAAATGATCGTTTGATATCTGAAAAAATTACCTTAAAAGATCTTACTGATAAAACTATTAATGATTTCCAAAAAGATTGTAAATCATTAAATAATTTATATCCAGATTATGAACCCAGAGCAACTGAACATATTTCAGAAATGATTAAAATGATAGAAAATCTAATTTTAAATGAATTTGCTTATATATCAAAAGGGCATGTTTTATTTAATATTAAAAAATTTCCAGAATATGGAAGTTTGTCTAATAGAACATTAGATGAAATGATTTCTGGTTCGAGAGTAGAAATCGCTGATTATAAAATTAATCCTGGAGATTTCGTTCTTTGGAAACCTTCAGAGCAAAACATACCAGGATGGGAAAGTCCATGGGGAAGGGGCAGGCCAGGCTGGCATATTGAATGTTCTGCGATGAGTAAAAAATATCTAGGAGATCAATTTGATATTCATGGAGGTGGCGTGGATTTAATTTTCCCTCATCATGAAAATGAAATTGCCCAATCTAGATGTGCAAATAACTCTAATTCTCTAGCAAATTACTGGATGCATAATGGTTATGTAAATATTGATAATGTTAAGATGTCTAAGTCTCTTAAGAACTTTGTAAGTATATCAGAACTTCTTAATAAATTTAAGGGTGAAACTTTAAGATATTTTTTGTTACAATCACACTATAGAGCGCCATTAAATTTCTCAAATAATTCTCTTTTAGAAGCAAACACTTCATTATCAAGTCTGTATAGGTCAGTGGAAGATTTATCTGTAAATAGTGATCCTGATAAAGAAATATTAACTAATTTAGAAGATGATCTTAATACTCCTAAAGTTTTTTCTAGATTACATTATTTGTCTGAACAAGCTAACAAGGGAAGTATTGAGGCTGCACAGCTTTTAAAAAATTCATCACCAATTCTAGGATTTCTTGAAAACACTTCAGATAATTGGTTTAAAACAAATGCATTTAATGAAGATGATTTATCAATTAATAAGCTATCAAAAAGACAAATTTTAGAACTCATTCAAAAAAGAGCGAATGCTAAAATCAAAAAAGATTTTGAATTAGCAGATAAAATAAGAAAATCTCTAGATGATGAAGGAATAGTTTTAGAAGACAATGCAAATGGTACAGATTGGCGATATAAATAATTTTTATGAATAATGTTTTTATAATATTGGTTAAGCCACAATTAGGTCAAAACATTGGTTCTGTAGCAAGAGTAATGAAAAATCTAAATTTTAAAAATTTAAGGATTGTAAATCCAAGAGATGGTTGGCCAAATCAAGATGTAATATCTACTGCAGCTGGTGCTGACGATGTTATAACAAATACAAAAGTGTTTGATAACGTTTCTGAAGCTTGTAATGATTTAAATTATTTATTTGCATCCTCTGCAAGAAAAAGAGACTTAAATATTAAAACTTTGAATTTAGTCAATATAGTTCCTTTTTTAAACAAAACTGAGTTTTCTAGAAATGATTTTAAATTTGGTATTTTATTTGGTTGTGAAAGTTCAGGGTTGTCAAACGAAGATTTAATTACTGCAAATCAATTGATTTACATACCAACTAATTCAGATTTTTCTTCATTAAATATATCTCATGCAGTTTCATTAATATGTTGGGAATTCTTTAAATTTTTTAATGATTTAAACTTAGATCAAAATTCAAAAATTTCTCCAAATACATCTCCTACAATAAAAGATATGGATTATTTTTATAAAAATTTATATGAAAAATTAAATAATTCAGGTTTTTTCCATTCAGATTTTATGAAAAAATCAATCATGGAAAATATTAAGGTTTTATTTAACAGGGCAGAGTTATCTTCTCAAGAAATAAAAACTTTAAATGGGATAATAAAATCTTTATATGAATACAATAAACAAACTTGACATTAATTATTCTAACGTTATTTTAGAAAAAAAAAGGTAAGGTATGGCTAAATCTGATCATAAACGCTTAAGTTCAAAACATAAAATTGATAGACGTCTTGGTGTTAATTTATGGGGTCGTCCCAAATCTCCTTTGAATATGAGAGATTATGCTCCTGGACAACATGGACAAAGAAGAAAAAAGCCAACTGACTTTGGTATCCAATTGATGGCGAAACAGAAGTTAAAAGGTTATTACGGGAATATTGGTGAAAAACAATTTAAAAAATATTATGTAGAAGCTGTAAGACGAAAAGGGGACACTGGTGCTAATCTTGTTGGATTATTAGAATGTAGATTAGACGCTATTATTTATAGAATGAAGTTAGCTCCAACTGTGTTTGCCTGTAGGCAGTTAGTTAATCATGGTCACGTAAATGTTAATGATAAAAGATGTAATATACCTTCTAGAATGATTAAGGTTGGTGAAGTTATTTCTTTAAGAGAGAAAGGGAAAACAATTCCTTATGTATTACAAGCTTTAGAATCACCTGAACGTGATGTTCCAGATTATATTGAAATTGATCATTCTAAATTTTCTGGTGGAATTTTGAGAATACCTGCACCTGATGAAATCCCATACCCAGTTCAAATGGAAACAAATTTAGTTATTGAGTATTACTCTAGATAATAATAGATTTAATTTAAAAAAAAAGCCCGCTTTTGATAGTGGGCTTTTTAATATCTAATCGCTAATTTTTTCTAACACCTTAGGTGGAGACATAGGCAAACTGTAAAACCTTGTTCCTATAGCATCATAAATAGCATTTGCAATAGCTGATAATGGGGGAACTATTGGTACTTCTCCTACACCTCTAACTCCTTGAGGGTGTTGTGGATTTGGTACTTCTACAAGTATTGTATCTATCATGGGCAGATCAGAACAGACCGGAATTCTATAATCTAAAAAGCCAGGATTATCAAGTTTTCCGTCCTTATTATAAATATACTCTTCATTTAATGCCCAACCAATTCCTTGAACAACTCCACCTTGAAGTTGCCCTTCAACATAAGCAGGATGTATAGCTTTACCAACATCTTGTGCAGCTGTATATCTTATAACTCTTGCTATACCGAGCTCTATATCTACCTCTACGTCACATATGTGTGTGGCAAAACCACCTTCTGCTCCAACAGTATTAACTTGATGCCCTGCACCAATAGGTCCACCTGTTGGTGTAGCTTGTTCAGCAAGCTCAACAAGAGTTAGGGGCTTGAACTTACCCGCATTGTCACCAGCTGGTCTAGCTTCACCATTTTCCCATTCGATGGCTTCTTTGTCTATATTCCAAATTTTTGATGCTCTGTCCTTAAGAATATCAATAACTTGATTTGTAGATTCTGTAACAACTAGTGCTGATGCAAACAAAACACGACTGCCACCTGTCAAGTTACTAAAACCAATTGTAGCTGTATCACCAATCAATACAGATACTCTATTAACGTCAATGCCTAGAAGTTCAGCTGTAATATTTGCAATCGATGCTCTAGAACCACCAATATCTGGATGTCCGGTTGTTACTACAACATTACCATCCTCCGTTATATTAACCTGAGCACTTGATTCGCCACCAGCATTAAACCAAAAACCACTCGCGTAACCCCTTCCTTGAAGTTTTTTTAATGGAGCTTTGTAGTGTGGATGTGATAAACAAGCTTCTAATGTTTCAACATAACCCATTACAGGATAAGTTGGTCCATGAACGGCTTTAGTACCTTCTTTGGCAGCATTTTTTAATCTAAATTCTAAAGGACACATATTAAGAGCTTCTGCAACCTCATCTAATACACATTCGACAGCATATGCTCCAATAGGCGCACCTGGTGCTCTATAGGCAGCTACTTTTGATCGATTTGAAACAACATCGTAACCAAAGGTATGTGCATTTGGTATGTCATACGGTGCTAAACAGCATCCTGCTGCACCTCTTATTGGTGCGCCAGGAAATGCACCAGCTTGAAGATAAAAAGTTCCTTGAGCAGCTGTAATTTTACCATTATTTTTGGCACCAATTTTAACCTTACTTTTTGAACCGGATGTTGGTCCGCTGGCTCTCATAACTTCTTCTCTAGTCATAACCATTTTTACAGGTCTACCTGACTTTTTTGATAAAATTGTAGCAACTGGCTCAAGATATACTATCGTCTTTCCTCCAAATCCTCCACCAATCTCTGCGGGTATAGCTCTTATGCTACTTTGAGGAATACCTGTAATGAATGATGTCATTGCTCTAACCATGAATTGACCTTGGCTTGAACTCCATATAGTCGTTCTATCATCAGGAGATACACTTACTAAACAAGCGTGTGTTTCTAAATAACCTTGATGTACAGCCGCTGTTTCAAACTCTTTTTCGATTATAATGTCAGCATCTTTAAAACCTTCTTCAATATTTCCTTTTTTATGTTCTAATGTTCCTGCTATATTTGAAGGCTTTCCATCAAATTTAATAAAATCATGCAAAATTGGAGCATCAGGCTTGATAGCATCGTCTATCTCGATTGCCCAAGGATGAACATCATAATCAACTTCTATCAATTCACATGCTTTTTCTGCTATTTCTTCTGTCATTGCAGCTACGGCAGCAATTGGATGACCATGAAAAAGTACTTTTTCTTTTGCCAAAACGTTTCTTGCCATCCATCTTATGTCCTGAATTCCTAATATTACTGGAGTATCAACAGGGAAATCAACACAGTCAGATGATGTTGCAACCGAAAAAACACCATCTAACTCTTCAGCTTTTTTTGTATTAATTGATTTAATCGTTGCATGAGGATAAGGGCTTCTTAATACTTTCCCCCATATCATTCCTGGCATAATAGTATCTGCACCATATTCAGCTCTTCCAGTTACTTTATCAGCTCCATCTGGCCTAATTGTATTTTTACCAATCCATTTGTTATCCATTTCGTTCATTATGCATTCTCCCTAATTTCTTCAGCTGCTGCTTGAACTGCTTTTACAATTTTATCGTAACCTGTGCATCTACACAGGTTACCAGCTAACCAATAACGAATTTCAGTCTCTGTGGGATTTATGTTTTTTTCAAGAAGAGATTTTGCGGCAACTAACATTCCAGGGGTGCATATTCCACATTGAAGGGCAGCATGTTCTAAAAAGGTTTTTTGTAAAACATTAAACTTGCCATTTTTTGCCATTCCTTCGATAGTTTCAATGTTTTTATCTTCTGTTTCTGCAGCTAACACTAAACAGGAACATACTAATCTTCCATCCATAGTTATGCTACATGCACCACAGTCTCCAGTACTGCAAACTTCTTTAGTTCCAGTCATGTTTAAATCTCTTCTCAACACGTCAAGAACTGTATCATAAGCCTGACAAAGAAATTCTGTTTTTTCACCATTGATTTTTGTTTTAACTTGTATTTTAGCCATCTATTTATCCTTTTTTTGCTCGTTCAATTGCTTTCTCTAAAGCCCTTTTGAACAATACTTTTGAAACTTTTTTTCTATAACTTATAGTTCCTCTTTTGTCGTCAATAGGATTACAAGCTGCTTCACAAGCTAAAGCTGCTTTTTCTACAGCTTCTTTCTCAAAATTTGATCCAATTAAAGCTTTAGAGGCATCTTCAACTAACAATGCTTTAGGAGCAACTGCACCAAGAGCAACCCTTGCATCGACACACTTATCATTTTCAATTGTAACATTCACAGCACAACCAACAACAGCTATATCCATTTCAGTTCTTGGTATCATTCTAAGGTAAGCATCGCCGGAATTTTTTTGTTTTTTTGGAAATTGAAAGTTAACAACAATTTCACCATTTTTTAAATTAGTTTTTCCTGGGCCTGAATGAAAACTTTCAATAGGCATATCTCTTTCGCCTTCAGGACCATGTACTTTTACAGTAGCACCAGATGCTATTAATGCTGGCACACTATCTCCTGCAGGTGAGGCATTACAAAGATTACCACCTAATGACGCTCTACCTTGTATTTGCTCAGAGCCAATTAATCTTAAGGCTTCAAGAACCCCTGGCCAATTATTACCAAAATTTTTTTCTTCTTCTAAAACTGCACCTGCAACCGCAGCACCAATTGTGTATGACCCATTATCATTACTTATTTCTTTTAACTCTTTAATATTTTTAATATCAATTATTGTATCAGGTTGAGAAATTCCAGATCGAATTTGAACCAAAAGGTCAGTACCTCCAGCTAAAATTTTAGTTTTTCCTTCTTTACTTGATTTGGAATATACATCTACAGCTTGCTCAAGTGTGTCAGGGGATATGAATTTAACATCAGACATTTTTTTATCTCCAATTTTGTTTATATCAGCTTAAAAATTTAATAAGATTAAATCAATAGTTAAGGTTAATTAGTTTTAATGTTTTTTTCTTCAAAGAAGCTTGTTAACTCTCCATTTTCATGCATTTCTCTAATTATGTCACAACCTCCAACAAATTCTCTTTTTACATAAAGTTGAGGTATAGTAGGCCAATCCGAATATTCTTTGATACCTTCTCTGATTTCTTGATCTTGTAAAACATTGCTAGTTTTATAATTTACTCCTAAATGATTTAATACTCCTACAACTGCTGCAGAAAATCCACACTGTGGCATTTCAGGAGTTCCTTTCATAAAAAGCATTACTTCACTTTCGTTTATTAGATTTTCAATTTTTTCTTTTATAGAATTTTCCATTTTAATTCTCCATTATTTATTTAGGTTCAGACGTATTTAATGCTAATGCATGAAGATCGTACCCCATCTTACCTTTAAGTGCCTTGTAAACCATTTGATGTTGTTTAACTTTTGAAAGACCTTTAAATGAACTGGTTTCAATATAAGCCGCATAATGATCTCCATCACCTCTTAGATCATCAATTTTAATTTTAGCATCAGGAAACATTTCCAAAATTAAATCTTTTATTTCATCAGCTTGCATTGGCATAAATTCACCTCTATGAAAATAAGTTTGGGATAGTATTGTTGTATAACTCTAAGCACTTATTAATACATATGCTATCATATTTTGGTATTTCAACAACACCTGTGTTGTTGGTCTTTCCAATACAACAAATATCAATATTTTCAGATTTTGAAAACTCTATCAGCTTATCGGGATTATTTGTTGAAATTATTATTCTGCTTTGATCTTCGCCAAACAACCAACCATGTAAAAATAAAAGATTTTCTTTGTTTGGATTTTTTATTCTAGAAGGTAGATTAATATTAATACCTAGTTTATTTGATAAAAGCATTTCAATTATACAAGGTAATAATCCTCCATCAGAAATGTCATGAGCAGAATTTATAATTTTATTATTATTTAGTTTAATTATAAAATCGTGAAGATTTTTTTCTTTTTTTAAATTAACATGTGGTACTTGTCCTGAAAAATCGTCACAAAAAATTTCTTGGTATAAACTTGATTGAAGAAAACCATTATATTTATTTTCATCTTGGCCTACTATAAATAAAGTTTCATTAATTTTTGCATTCATAAAGATAATTTTTTCAATATCATCTATAACACCTACCATTCCAATCACGGGCGTAGGTAATATACTTTTTCCATTAGTTTCATTGTACAAAGAGACATTTCCAGAAACTACAGGAGTATTTAATTGTTCGCATGCTTCTTTAATTCCTTTAATTGACCCAACAATCTGACCCATAATTTCTTTCTTTTCAGGGTTTCCAAAATTAAGATTATTAGTTATGGCTAATGGCTTTCCACCAGATACAACTAAATTTCTTGCAGCTTCTGCAACAGTGATTTTTCCGCCTTCAATTGGATTGTTTAAAATATATTTTGAATTGCAGTCAGTTGAGATAGCAACTGCTTTACCTTGAAATTTCCCCTTGTCACTATTGTGAATTTTAACAATTGATGCATCACTTTTGTTGCCAATAGATATTGTGTCTCCCATCACAGAACTATCATATTGTTCATAAATCCATTTTTTTGAAGCAAAATTCTCATTACCAATTATTTTATAAAGTATTGTTTTTATTGATTTTTTAACTATAATATCCTTATTATCTAAATTTATATTAGAAGTTTTGATTTCATATTCTCTATTTAGTTCAGGTGATTCATTCACTAAGAAATTGAGTGGTAGATTACAAACTGTTTTATTTTCTTTTTTTAATATAATTTTCTTATCGGTGATAATTTTACCAATAACCGCAAAGTCTAAATCCCATTTTTTAAAAATTTGTTTTGCGTCTTCTTCAGCACCTTTTTTTAAAATCATTAACATTCTTTCTTGGCTTTCTGAAAGCATAATTTCATAACTTGACATGTTCTTTTCTCTAAGTGGAATTTCATCTAAATCAATTTCAATTCCAACATTACCTTTTGAAGCCATCTCAACACTTGAACTCGTTAATCCTGCAGCACCCATATCTTGGATTGATAAAATTAAGTCTGTTTTCATCAATTCTAAGCATGCTTCTAATAAAAGCTTTCCTGTAAATGGATCTCCAACTTGAACAGTTGGTTTTTGACTTTCTGTGTCATTAGAAAATTCAGCTGAAGCCATAGTAGCCCCATGTATTCCATCTCTTCCAGTTTTTGCACCAACATAAATTACAGGGTTTCCAACTCCACTTGCAGCAGAATAAAAAATTTTATTTTTATTCACTAAACCTATGGCCATTGCATTTACAAGTATATTTGAGTTATAGGATTGATTAAAATTAGTTTCTCCACCAATTGTTGGAATTCCAATACAATTTCCATATCCTCCAATTCCTTTTACTACTCCGCTTAAAAGATGATTTGTCATTGCATTACTAGTTTCACCAAATCTTAATACATTCATCAGCGCTATAGGTCTTGCTCCCATTGTAAATACGTCTCTTAATATTCCACCTACACCTGTGGCGGCTCCTTGATAAGGATCTATAAAAGAAGGGTGGTTATGAGATTCAATTTTGAAAACAATAGCTTGATTATCTCCTATATCAATTATACCAGCATTTTCTCCAGGACCTTGAATAACGTGATCGCCAGATACAGGTAAAATTTTTAACCACTTTTTTGAACTTTTGTAAGAACAATGTTCAGAGAACATTGCTGAACATATGCCAGCTTCTGTTAAATTTGGGATTTTTCCAATTTTCTTACATATTAATTTAAATTCTTCTTCTGTAAGTCCCATTTCCATTGCTTGATTTAATGTGCATTCACTATTTATATTTTCTTTTTTCATTATTAACTCAACAATTGTTCAATTAAGTTCTTAAAGAACAATCTACCATCTAAAGAATTGTGATGACTAAAAACTGATCTTTCTGGATGAGGCATCATTCCAAGAATTCTACCATTTTCAGATAATACGCCTGCAATATTTTCCACAGAACCATTAGGGTTAAAATTTTTCTCATATTTAAAAGCTATTTGGCCATTAAATATTAATTTTTTTAATTCAATATCATTGACGTAGTAATTTCCTTCATTATGAGCAATTGGAACATTTAGTTTAGTTAATGGTTTAAATCCCCATGTAAAAGGACTAGGCAATGTATCTTGGACTATTACGTCTATATCATGACATAAAAATTTTAATACATTATTTCTAATCAAAGTTCCAGGTAGAAGTTTTGTTTCAGTCAAAATCTGAAACCCATTGCAAATTCCTAATATTGCTCCGCCTCTACTAGCATGATCTTTAATTGATTTAATTATTGGTGAATTTGAAGCTAAAGCCCCACATCTTAAATAATCTCCAAAAGTAAAGCCTCCAGGAATTACAATTAAATCAAAATTTTCAATATCAGTTTCTTTGTGCCATATAAATTTAGGTGTTTTTTTTGAGATAGATTTTATAGCTTCAAAAATATCTCTATCACAATTTGAACCAGGAAAGACTACAATTGCAACTCTCATATCAATCTTTCTTTAAAACTGAAATTTCATAGTCCTGTATATTAGTATTTACTAAAATCTGGTCACACATTAGTTTAGATTGATATAGACAATCTTCCTCATTTAAATTTTTAAATGAAACTTTTATGTGTTTGCTAAGAACTAATTCGTCAATGTTTTTATAACCTAAATTTGACAAAGTTTTTTTAACCGCTTCTGTTTCTGGATTTAAAACTTCTTTTTTTGGAAATATATCAATTGTAACATCAATTATCATTATTTAACTCTCTATTTTTATTTTAAATCTTTTTATAATTTCTTGATAGCCTTCAATCAAATCACCTGTATCATTTCTAAATATATCTTTATCAAAATTTTTTTTTGTATTTTTATCCCACAGCCTGCAATTATCTGGACTAATTTCATCTGCAAGTATTAATTTATTTTCATTGTTATTAACCGTTTTTCCAAACTCAATTTTAAAATCAATAAGTTCAATATTAATTTTGTTAAATAAATTAATTAAGTGTTTATTGATAATAAGCGCCTTATTTTTCAGATCTTCTAATTCTGATCTGTTAACCCAACCTAGTTCTACTATTAAATCGTCATTTATAAGTGGATCATTTAATTCATCTTTTTTTAAAAATAATTCAATTAACGGTTTTTTAAATTTATATTCTTTTTGTAAGCCATATCTTTTTATTATAGAACCAAATGCAAAATTTCTAACTACAAATTCAATTGGAATTATTTTTACTTTTCTTACAAGTTGTTCTCTTAAATTTAATCTTTTGATGAAATGATTATAAATTCCTTTTTTGCCAAGAAAACTCATAATATATTCAGATATGTAATTGTTAATAATTCCTTTGGAATTAATTATTTCTAATTTTTGTGCATTGTGAGCTGTTGCATCATCTTTGAAAAATTGAATAAGCTCATTAGTTACATTAGTTTCATATAAAATTTTTGCTTTACCTTCATATAAAATATCTAATTTAGTCATATTAATTTTTAAATACTCTTTTAAAAATTATATCAATATATTTTGTGTGGTATTTGTAATTAAACTGATTATTAATTTCATCTTCAGTTATTTTTGATATTATTTCCTGATCTTGAATTAAAAGTTTCTGAAACAAACCATACTTTTTTGATGTTGGAGCTTCCCAAACTTTCATGGCATTTCTTTGAACTATTTCATATGCTCTTTCTCTACTAAAGCCTTTTTGAGTAAGTAATAAAAGAACCTGTTGTGAAAAAACTAAACCACCTAAAGCATCTAAATTTTCTTTCATTTTATCTGGATAAACAACTAAATTTTTTATTACATTTGTTAATCTGCTTAATGCAAAATCTAGTGTAATTGTAATATCTGGTGCAATCATTCTTTCTACAGATGAATGAGATATGTCTCGCTCATGCCATAAGGCAACATTCTCTAAAGCTGGTATTACAAAGCTTCTTACAACTCTTGCTAGTCCTGTTAAGTTTTCAGTAAGAATAGGGTTTCTTTTGTGTGGCATTGCACTAGAACCTTTTTGACCTTTTGAAAAATATTCTTCAACTTCTCTTACTTCAGTTCTTTGCAAATGCCTTATTTCTGTGGCTATTCTTTCTATACTTGATGCAATCACTCCTAACGTAGCAAAATACATAGCGTGTCTATCTCTAGGTATAATTTGAGTTGAAATTTCTTCTGGAAATAAATCTAATTTATCAGCAACATATTTTTCAACGAATGGATCGATATTTGCAAAAGTTCCTATCGCACCAGAAATAGCACAAGTAGAGATTTCTTTATCTGCATTTGCTAAACGCTTTTTGTTTCTTTTAAATTCAGAGTAAAAAGATGCCAACTTCAAACCAAATGTCATTGGCTCAGCATGTATTCCATGAGATCTACCAATTGTAAGTGTTTCCTTGTGTTGTAATGCTTTATTTTTTAAAGCTAATAATAGTTCGTCAATTCCTTTCATAAGAATCTGATTACATTTTTTTAATTGAATTGATAAAGTTGTGTCTAGAACATCTGAAGAAGTCATTCCTTGATGTACAAAACGAGAATCTTCTCCAATTGATTCTGCCAGATTTGTCAAAAAAGCAATTACATCATGTTTTGTAATTTTTTCAATTTCATCAATCTTAGAAGAATCTACTTTTCCTTTGTTCCAGATATTTTTTACTGCCTCTTTTGGTATCTTACCTAATTCAGCCATTGCTTCACATGCAAAAGCTTCAATTTTAAACCAAATATTATATTTTTCTTGAGATGACCAAATTTCTTTCATCTCAGGTCTGGAGTATCTTTCAATCATTTATTTACCTAGAAATATAATTATTATAAAATATTATATAAATAAAGTATAAACATATAATCAATGACATAAATGTTAAATATAATTAAATTTGCTGCAAAATTAGCATTACAAAATCCAAAGGTGAGACAAGGTATCAAGAAAGTTGCTGTAAAATCTTTCAAGAAAGCTAAGCCAATAATTAAGAGGAACATTGATGTTGCGAAAAAAACATCAAACCAAACATCACCTTTTAAAAACTTTAAATCGTTTAAAAAAAAATATCGAGAAAATTTAGAGAACTATGATTGAGGTAACTCTAATCCTTTTGGTGAAAGTGTAAAAATTTCACAACCATTTGATGTTACCCCAATACTATGTTCAAATTGCGCTGACAAACTTTTATCTCTTGTCACTGCTGTCCATCCATCAGATAGTATCTTTACATCGTGTTTTCCGGAATTTATCATTGGTTCAATTGTAAAAAACATTCCTTCTTCAAGAATTAATCCAGTTTTTGGTTCACCATAATGAAGTACAGTTGGAGATGTATGAAAAACAGTACCAAGTCCGTGACCAGTAAAATCTCTTACAACTGAAAACCCATTTTTTTCAGCATGAGATTGTATAGCGTAACCAATATCCCCTAATGTTTTACCTGGTTTAACTGTATCAATCCCAATCATTAGACATTCATATGTAGTTTTTGTTAAAATTTTGGCTTTTGCAGATGGCTTTCCTACATAAAACATTCTACTTGTATCTCCATACCAACCATCAAGAATCACTGTGACATCAATATTTAAGATATCACCATTTTTTAATATTTTATCTCCAGGAATTCCATGACACACTACATGATTTACAGATATACAAGTTGATTTTGGAAAGCCTTTATAATTTAGTGGTGCAGGGATAGCATTGTTTTTTATAATGAACTCATGACAGAGATCGTTTAAATAATTTGTGGTTATATTAGGTTTTATAAAATCATTGATATAATCTAATACTTCAGCGGCGAGTTTTCCAGCTTTATGCATTTTAACAAAATCTTTTTTTGAATGTTTTAAAATAGATGACATTATTTCTATTTACTCATTTTTTTTAAACTTGTAAATTGTATATTTACAGGAGTTTAATATGAGTTCATCAGCAGGAATTATAATTATTGGTGACGAAATTTTATCAGGAAGAACTAAGGATACAAACATAAACTGGATCGCAACTGAATTAAACAAAATTGGTATTAAGCTTAAAGAAGCAAGAGTTATAGAAGATGAAAAAGAAATTATTATTAATACAGTTTTAGAATTCAGCAATAAATTTACATATGTTTTTACCTCAGGGGGAATTGGCCCCACACATGACGATATAACAACTGAATCAATTGCAGCAGCGTTTAAGGTTGATTTAGAGAAAAACAAAATAGCAATGAATTTATTAAAAAAACATTATGAAAAATCTAATATTGATTTTAATCAAGCTAGACAAAAAATGGCAATTATTCCTAAAGGGTCTTTTCTTATTGATAATCCTGTTTCTGTTGCACCTGGTTTTAATATTAAAAATGTTTATGTATTTGCTGGTGTTCCAAAAATCATGCAAAGTATGTTTCATTCAATTTCAAGTAAATTAGAAGGTGGAATCATTGTTAAGTCCAAAACAATCACTTGTGATATTGGAGAAGGCAAAATTGCTGGTGATCTAAGTCAAATTGAAAAACAATTTTTAAATATGAAAATTGGTTCATATCCATACTTTAATCCTCAATCTTTTGGAACTTCGATTGTTATTAGATCAGAAAAGATAGAAGACATAGACTTAGCAACAGAAAAACTTATAAAAATTATAAAAAAATATGGAGGACAATTTAAAATTTTAATTTAATTACAATTTGGTAATGAGCCTTTAGTTAATTTTTTTGCGTGCTTTGATATATTTTTTTTTAAAATAAATATTAAAATTAATCCAGATACAAAACCTCCAATATGAGCTACATAAGCAATGTTTGTTTCTTCACTATTATTTAAGCTAAAAAATTGAAGAAGAATCCAAAATCCAATTACATACATGGCTGGAATTCTAATAATTTTAATAAATATTAAAAACCAAAAAAATACCTTTATGTCTTTTTTAGGAAATAAAACCAAATAAGCACCAAGAATGCCAGATATTGCTCCTGACGCACCTATCATTGGAATTTCAGAGTTTATATCAATTAATGCCTGACTTAGCCCTGCAAATATACCACAAAATACGTAAAAAAATAAAAATTTAATTTTTCCTAGTGCATCTTCAATATTATCACCAAAGATGTATAAATATGTCATATTTCCAATTAAATGCATCCATCCACCATGTAAAAACATAGATGATATTAGTGTCATATAAGTTGGAATAATTGAGAGTTCATTTGACAATCTTTTTATATCAAATAATACAGAAGGTATCATCCCAAAAGATAAAATGAATTTTTGTTCAATATAGTGATTCAAGTTTTGCTGATGCATAAAAATTAATGTACAAGAGATTATAATTACCCAACTAATTATTGGGTTTTTTTTTGTTGGATTTACATCAGATAGAGGAAAAAAAAACATCAAATAAATTCTATATTATCGATAAGACTAGTTTGTCCAAGTTTAACAGAGCTTAAAAGAACTTTTTTTTCAAAACTATTTGGTTTAAAGTTTTCTAATTCTGTTGTCAAAAATGATACATAATTCACTAGAAAACTATTTTTTTCTAAAGTTTTAGTAATATCTTTTATTGTTTTTTCCACATTTTTGGAGTTCTTTAGATTATTAATTCCATCTAATAATATTTTATAAAATAAAGGTGCAATGTTAATTGATTTATGGTTTAAGTATGAATTTCTTGAAGAAAATGCAAGACCGTTTTTATCTCTGATAGTTGGTGCAGAAATTATTTTTAATTTTGGAAAATATTTTTTTACCATTTGTTTTATCAAATATAGTTGTTGAAAATCTTTTAATCCAAACACTGAAAGATCTGGTTTTGTTAAATAAAAAAGCATATAAACTACTTTCAAAACTCCATCAAAATGACCAGGCCTAATTTTTCCACATAAGATTTCTCCTTTTGGGCCAGCTTTTAAATGATCAAGATTATCAACATTGTCAAACACTTCATTTTTATTTTTAGGAATAAATAGAATATCGCAATTATTTTTTTTTAATTTATCAATATCTTGATTTATTGTTCTTGGATATGAATTAAAGTCTTCATCTTTAGCAAACTGAAGTGGGTTTATAAAAATTGTAGTTATAACTTTACTTGAATTTTTTTTTGCAATTTTGATAAGAGATAAGTGGCCGTTATGAAGATTACCCATTGTAGGTACAAGAGAAATTATTTCACCTTTAGATTTTAAAAGATCGATATGGTTTTTATAATCTGTTTTTGTATCTAAAATAATCAATTAACAACCATTTCAATAATTGGTACGAGCGGGGGGACTTGAACCCCCACGACCAATATGGTCACTGGATTTTAAGTCCAGTGCGTCTACCTATTCCGCCACGCTCGCATAATTAAAAGATTTAACAATCTAATGATATTTAAGCAAGTATTTTTATGATTTAAAGTGGATGTCACAATAAATCACAAAATTACTTTATTTGATTTATTTTTAAATTATGTCATAAGAATTCTTATGGATTTTTATGAAACACAAAAAAAATATAGAAAAAAAACTTTTAAAGTATTTGCAAGTTTATTTTTAAAAATATTTTTAATTACAATTTCAATTTTAATTGGTTGGAGAATTGGAGCATCAGATAAAGATATTTTATTATTAGAAAATGAAAAAAAAATAAAATCTTATGAAGTATCTTTATTAAATCTTGAAGAAAAGGTTGTTTCAATTAAGCTTAAGCTTAAAGAAGCTAACAGAGCACTTAGAGAAAAAAATATCATTGAAGGTGAAAATTATGGGTTTGATGCAAAAAAAGTTTTAGCAATAGCCTTAGCTAAGGGTATATCTGAAGAAAAAATAATTAATCATATACGTATTTTAACTGGAAAAGAAAAATGTCGCAATTTTATCACAAAAGAGATGGCTGTATCTACAGAAAATTTTATACCCCCAAATAGTTTTTTAACTTTACTTGGTGGTGGATTACGATTAAAAGCTGAGGGAGTGTCTATTGATAATTCTCCTGACAAACCTTTTTTTGACCCAAATAAACCAATTAACGTTTCATTAATATACTTTGGCGGAACAGAAACTATTTCTAAAAAATTACCCATTTCAAAAAAAATATATGCTGGTAGATTTGTTACAAACATAATTATAAAAAAATCAAATGTAAGAGGCAGTATTATTGTTAAATATAATACATGTAAACTTTGATGAAAAAACTAAAAAACAATTTAAAAAAAACTGCTATAATAACTGGAGCAAGTGAGGGAATTGGTGCTTCTTTAGTTAATAAACTTTTACAAAATAATTATAAAGTTATCGCCATAAGTAGAAGTTTAAAAAAATTATCAAAATTAAAATCCATTAACTCAAAGTATAAAAATGATTTAAAAGTTTTTTCAGCAGATGTTACCAATTCATCTCAACTTTTATTAATTGCAAAAAAAATTGTCTCACCAGATCTTTTGATTTTAAATGCTGGGATATATAAACCGGTATTCATAGAAAACTTCTCTATAGAAACTTTTATAAAACAATCTGAAATAAATTACTTAGGAGTTATTAAATCTTTTGATGCTTTTATAAAAAAAATGCTGTTAAATAGGTCAGGTACAGTCTTGATTATGTCATCAATAGCTGGTTGGATAGGGTTACCAAAAGCATCAGCTTATGCTCCTACAAAATCTGCACTTAGACTTTTTGCGCAGTCAATAAGATATGATCTAGCTCAATATAACATAACAGTTAAATTATGTTCTCCTGGTTTTGTAAATACAAAAGCTGTAAAGGTAAATGATTTTAAAATGCCAGGATTAATTGAACCTGATGTCGCTGCAGGTTTAATTTTAAAAAATATATCTAATAAAAAATTTGAAATTACTTTTCCATGGTTTTTCTCCACTTTTATGAAGTTATTAACACATCTCCCAGACAATCTATCTTATAAGTTAATTAAATACGCTACATCATATGACAAAGAAAAATAATATTGAACTTTATATAAATTTATTTAAGTCTTTAAATTTAGAAAATTTAAATAAATTTGATGATTTGTTAGATAAAAATATTTATTTCGAAGATCCTTTTAATAAAGTTTATGGAATTGAAAATTTTAAAAGCATCTTTTCTAACACTCTAAAAAAATTAGATAATGTGAAATTTAAGGTAATAAATGTCATCTCTAAAAATAATATTTATATTATAAAATGGGAAATGATTTTTACCGCATTTAATAAAAATAATTCTATTTTTGGCCTCTCGGAAGTTACCATAAGTAGAAACAGAAAAATTGTTTCTCATATTGATTATTGGGATAGCTACAATAATTTTTATACAAAAATACCAATCTTTGGACTGATTTTTCGATTTGTTTTAAGTCTAGTAAAGAAGAGAATTTAGTTGTGAATTATTTTAATTTGATTTAGGCCAATTCGTTTAGTTTTAAAACCACTTTCACAATAAGCTAAGTAATAATTCCATAATCTTATAAACCTATCATCAAATCCATTATTCTTAATTTCATTTAAGGAAGAGTTAAAGTTACTTCTCCAGTTTTTTAGAGTTTTTGCATAATGTTCAGCATAATTATTATTTTCTATAATTTTAAATTTATTATTTTCTATAATTTTTTTGAGCATATTTACACTAGGCAACATCCCTCCTGGAAAAATATGTTTTTGAATGAAATCTGGATTTTCATTATAATAATCAAAGGCATTATCTTTAATTGTGATTATTTGCAAAACTATAATTCCATTTTGATTTAGTAGAGATTTTAATTTTTTAAAATAAACGTTCCAAAATTCCTTGCCTACTGCTTCAAACATTTCTATAGAAACTATTTTATCAAACTGACCTGAAAGATCTCTATAATCTTTTTTTAATATATTTATATTTTTATTTGTGATTTTTGCAAACTTTGATGTCACATATTTGTATTGTTCTTCAGAAATTGTTGTAGTCGTAATTTTACAATTAAAATAATTGGTTATTTGACTAACAAAACCACCCCAACCAGAACCAATTTCTAAAACTTTATCACTATCTTTGATTTCAGCTAAATTTAACAATTGATTATATTTATTTTTTTGGGCAATATCCAAATTGTCAGTTTCATTTTTAAAAATTGCTGATGAATATGTCATTGATTTATCAAGCCAAATTTTATAAAAATTATTTCCTAAATCATAATGGGAACGAATATTTTTCTTTGACCCTTTTTTTGTGTTTTTATTGAAATAATGATTTAATTTATTTTTAATTTTAAATAGTAAATTATACTTTAAGTTTTTTTCAACTTCGTCATTGTTGACAGCAAAATAACTTAATAGATCTTCTAAATTAGATGTTTTTATATTGCCATTAACATATTCTTCCCCGAATGCAACAGAGCCTTCAATTAATATTTTTTTAATGATATCTTTACCCTCAATTTTTAAATTAGCATTAGGTCCTGGGAATTTTCCAGAAATGAAATGATGATTTCCATCAATTGATAATTTTAACTTGCCATGTTTTAAATTGCTTAAAGATAATATAAAGATTTTTGTCCACATGTTCATGTTATGATTTTTCAGCAAAGGTATTTTTAATTTTATTTTCTAGAGGTTTTTTTTCGATCTTAATTTTTTTTAAAAATAATTTCAATGCTTGATAATGAATATTTATCCACACTTTTCCAGGAAACATCAAATTTTTAATTAATGCAGAAAATAATGAAAGTTTGTTATCTTTAATAATTGTAGCATTTAAAAATGCTTTTAATTTTATGTTATCTTTTATTATATAATTTATTTTTAAAAAAACTGATTTATTTGTCAATCTTGACCAAATTTCGTAATCTCCATCATTTTTGAAAAAAGGTGATACAAACATTCTTTTATGAAATCTACTTTTAGAAACTTTGTTCTTTGTTATATAATGATGTATGTCGCCAAATGTGTTTTTAACTTCATATATGGTATGTGTAATTTGGTTATTATAAGAAAAAAAATATATTGAAATTGGATTAAAGCCAAAGTTTAAAATTCTAGGGAAACATAAAAGGTAAATGTCATCAAATTTTTTTACTTTTGACAATTTAATAATATACTCTTTTAAATTTTCGATTTTTTTATCTTTTCGATTACCATGATCTTTTATGTGCCATGATAGAATATTAAATTTGTTAATGGACAATAGAGAAAATCTGCTAAAAATAGACTGCATATCAAAACTTCTAATTTTAGAAATATTAATTAGTAAAAAAAGATGTAGATTTGTAAACTTATGTTTTTTTTTTCCAAGTCTTTGATGAATAATTTTTCCATCATAAAAATTAATTAGATTTTTCATTCTTATCTACCCAATTAAGATCAACTTTTAATTTATATGCAATATTTAAAGCAGATTTAACACCATCTTCATGAAATCCATATCCGTTCCAAGCACCTGCAAAAAAAATATTATTTTTACCTTGATAAGAATTAATTTGTTTTTGCACTAGTAGGGAATTTTGATCATATATAGGATGCTCATATTTAAATATCTTTATAATTTTATTTTCTCTTGGAATTTGAATTGGGTTTAATGTAACAAAAATATTCTTATCTATATCTAAATTTTGTAATCTATTCATCCAATAAGTTATGCATGAAATTTGTTTTTGTGAATTAGTATTATAATTCCAACTTGACCAAATTAATTTATTTTTAGGCATTAAACTTTGATCAAAATGAAGGTAAGCTAAGTTATTTTGATATCTAAATTTGTTTAATAATTTAGAAAGATTTTTATCTAAGTTTTTTATAATTTTAGAAGATTGATCGGTATGACATGCTAAAACAATATAGTCAAATTCATACTTTTTATTTTTTTTATCTATAACTATATGTTTTGATTTATTTTTTTTGATATTTATTATTTCTGTTTTTAATTTAAAGGAATTATTTTTATTAAATTTTAAGTATGAAATCAAACTATCAACATATTTTTTTGAACCATCTTTTATTGTTCTCCACTGAGGTCTCTCTACAAAATTTAGTAACTGATGATTATTATAAAAATCAAAAAGAGATTTTACTGGAAATTTTAAAATTTCTTTTTCTGGGGATGACCAAATAGCTGAAGCCATAGGTATAATATGATATTTATTAAAATGATTTGAAAAATTAAATTTATTTAAAAATTCATCTAATGTACAATCATCATCAACTTTTTTTAAATATTTTGGACTTAGTTTAAAAAATCTAAAAATATCATAAATCATTTTATGATAGTTTTTATCTAATATGTTTTTATAGTTTGCTAGCATTCCAATTAAAGATCCTGAATATTCAAAATTTTTATCTACTGACATTGCAAATGACATGTCTGATGCATCGCTAGAAATATTTAGATATTCAAGAATTTTAATAAAGTTTGGATAGTTTTTTTTATTATAGACAATAAATCCACAATCAATGGGTATATTTTTATTTTCAAAATTAAAATCATAAGTATTTGCATGACCACCGAAATTTTTGTTTTTTTCAAATATTGTAATATCAGAAAATTTTGACAAATAAAAAGCTGTAGATAAACCAGATATTCCTGATCCTATAATAGCTATTTTCATGAATTAAACTTTCTTAAAAGTGAGTAAGTGTTTAATGCTCTTTCTCGAGCAAATTTATGATCAACTATCATTGACTTATATGAACTTTTAGATGGTGAATGAATTTCTTTTGAATCAAGGGTTTCTAATTCAGGAATATATTTTTTTATATATTTTCCTGATGGATCAAATTTTGAGCTTTGAGTTAGGGGGTTGAATATTCTAAAATATGGTGCTGCATCCGCACCACAACCTGCAACCCATTGCCAACTAGCGTAATTTGAGGCAAAGTCTGCATCTAATAATGTATCGTGAAACCAATTAGCTCCCCATTGCCAGGGTATTAATAAATGTTTTGTTAAAAAAGATGCTGTAATCATTCTTGCTCTATTATGCATCCAACCAGTATCCCATAATTCTTTCATTGCCGCGTCAACTATAGGATATCCAGTGTTTCCTTTGGTCCAAGCATTGAAATTTTCTTGATCATAATTCCATTTGAAGTTATTAAAATTTTCTTTAATATTTTCTTTATTTAAATTTGGATATAAAAACATCAAATTTACTGCAAATTCTCTCCAAATAATTTCAGAAAGAAAAACTTTGCGGCCATTTGAAATTTTTTCATAATTTTGATTATTACATGTCATGCTCCAAATCTTTACAGGAGAAATTTCTCCAAAATGTAAATGTGGTGAAAGTTTTGAAGTCCCATCTTTAAAAGGAAAGTTTCTATCTTGATCGTAATCATCAATGCCGTTTGATATAAATTTTTCAAATTTAGCTAATGCAGCTTTTTCTCCAACATTCCAAATATTATCAAACTTTTTCATCCAATTATAAGAATTTAAATTCAGATCATTAAGTTTTAGAGATGATGATAGTTTAAAATGGTATTTTATTTTTGTAATAGGTAAAGGTTCAGGTATTAAATGATTTCCAATTAAGGAATTTTTATAAGGTGTAAAAACTCTTAAACTTTGGTCCTGTTTACCCTTAATATTCCAAGGTTCTACTAAAACTTTTCCATTGTATGTTTGAACATTGATATTTAATGTTTTGAATTTTGATTTAATTTTTGCATCTCTTTCAACGCATTTAGCTTCGTATCTTCTATTCCAAAAAATACCATTAACTTTAAACTTTTTGATTAATTCAGAGAAAATTTTTTCTGGATCACCCTTAAACAGATTAATATTAAAATCATTTTTTTGAATTAAATTTTTAGAAAAATTTTCATTAAATTTCTTTAAACTGCTATACAACCACCACTTACTTGCAGATCCTAAATCAGTTGATAGACAATTAAAATCTTCTAAAATATATATTATGGAAATTTGGTTGTTATTTTTTTTTGCATATTCATTTGCATGATATAGAGCAGGGTTATCTTCTAATCTAAAGTCATTTCTTAACCAAACTATTGTAATTTCAGAATTCATTAATTGGTTTTTCTTCTAATGCCATCTCTTGGCGTGCACTTGTCTGAAAACATTTGTTGTAACATTGATTCTTTACATTTCAAGTGATCAGGTGTTGGTAAATTTGAATATTCTCTATACATTGATGATAATACAAGGATAACTAGAAGCGTTAGTAAAATCCACATTGTTTTTGACACTTAATTATTCTCCCAATCAGTAATATAATTTTGTATATTTTTTATATCAATTTCTTTTTCACTTGTAACTCGATTTCGTACACACTTTCTTTGTTTTTCCATTTCTTCAAAATTTCCTGTAAGTAAATAATGCCATGATGGTAATTTTTTCCCTTCATTTATTAATCTATATGAGCAAGTTTTTGGCATCCACTTTAAAGTGTCAATATTATTATAGCTTAGGTTTGTACAATCTTTAACTATCTTTTTTCTATTTACATAATTTTTACAATTCCCTGTTTTAATGCAAAGTAATTTACAAGAAATATTTGTATAAAATATATCACCATTATCCTCATCTTCTAGTTTAATCAGACAACATTTCCCACATCTGTCACAGAGAGCTTCCCATTCTTCTTTATTAAATTGATTAAGTTTTTTTTTCCAAAAATTTTTCTTTAGCATGTTATATAAATATATAGTTAGTAAATTAATGGAAAACAAATTAAAAAATATATCTGTTTTAAGTTCAAATAAAATTTTGAAATCAGAAAAATTTAATGACTTTTATTTTAATTCAATAAATCCGACTAATGAATGTAAATACGTATATATAGATGCTAATAATTTAACTAAAAAAATTGAACAAACATCAAATTTGGTTATAGGTGAGTTAGGTTTTGGTATAGGCTTAAATTTTATTATGACTGTTAAGTCACTTAAAAAAAATTTAATTAATAACAAACATCTTCACTATATAAGTTTCGAAGGGTACCCATTAGAAGATAAACAATTAAAAGAAATATATTCAAATTTCAAAGAACTTAATATTATTTCTAATGTATTATTAAATAGACTTCCTTTGAAAATGTCAGGGGTACATGATATTTATTTTCCAGAATATAATACAACTCTAACCTTAATTTATGATGAGTTTAACGCAGTAAAAAAATTTTCTTTTTTGGCGGATGCTTGGTATTTAGATGGATTTTCACCTAAAAAAAATCCATCATCTTGGTCAGAAGAAATTTTAGAAAATGTATATAAAAACACGAAATTTGAGGGGACTTTTTCTACTTTTACATCTGCAACTAAAGTTAGAAAATATTTAATAAAAGTTGGTTTTGATGTCTCAAAAAAAATAGGTTTCTCTCAAAAAAGAGAAATGCTTGTAGGGGTAAAAAAAATCATAAAAAAAATAAATTTGAATTTTCATGATTTTAATATAGAGCCTGTTGCAATTATTGGAGGAGGGGTAACTGGAGCATCATTAGCTTTTTCACTTAAAAAAAGAAATATTGAGTGTTTTATTGTTGAAAAAGGGCATGATTTAGGTAACGGTGCTAGTGGTAATTTGGTGGCTTTTCAAATACCAAAATTAACATTAGATGACTCAATTTATGGTATTTTTTCATTAAGAAGTTACTTATATTCAAGAAACCTTGCCATTGATCTAGATAGTGTACCAATTTCTAATGGTGTAATAATTTTCCCAAATAGAGATCGTGAGAATAAAAAATTTGAAGAGTTATTAAATTTAAAATGGCCATACGAATTATTTCATAATTATAAAAGTATTGAATTTAAAAATTTTAAAAATTTACACTTATTTCCAAATTCAGGAATTGTTGAAACAAAAAATTTTTTAAAAAATTTATCAAAATCTGTTAAGTTTATAAGTAACTTTGAAGTAAATAAAATTGACCACTTTAAAAATAAGAAGATTTTATATAATACTGTTGGAAATACAATTTCTGCAAAGACAGTTATTTGGGCAAATGGTTACGAGGTAAAAAATGATCTTTTAAAAAAAATATGTATACCAACATCTGGTCAAGTTACATATATAAAAAAAGACATAAATTTTGTGAATCAAAAATTAAACTATAGTTATGGAAATTTTTTTTCACAAGAATTTAACGATCTTCATCAAATTGGATCAACATTTTCAAAAGATTTAAACAAGAATGAAAATTATAATAATAAACTAAATATTAAAAACATCCCATTGTTTTTAAGAGAAAAATTTAAATCTCAACTAAAAGTAGTTAATTCTCGTTTTAGCATAAGATCTTCTACTGCTAACAGATTACCTTACTTTGGATCAATTGAAGAAGAAAATGAGTTTTTTATAGGAGGGATGGGGTCATGGGGATTTACTTATGCACCTTTTTTAAGTGAATTACTAGTAAAACATATCATGCACGAGCCAAAAATAATTGAAACAAAAATTTTGGAAAAATTAATTTTAGATTATAGAGTTTAAATTATTCTGCAGCTATTGATGTTTTAAAATTCAATTTTTCAACTATACTTTTAAATATATTCTTAATATTATTTATATTGTTTTTAAGTTCAAAAGTATTTTCGTTCATATAGTAATTTTTTGAAATTTCAAGTTGAATTACATTTACATTTTTATCTTTTTTTCCATATTTTCTAGTTATATATCCTCCTGAATAAGGGCTGTTGATTGATAATCTTAAATCTAAATTTTTAAAATGATTAATTAATTCGTTTTTAAAGTTTTCTTCACTACTTTTTCCAAAGTTGTCACCGATAATAACGTCTGGAAAGCTTTTATTATTATTTGACAGCGTGGGTGTTGAATGTATGTCTATTAAGTATACAACTCCAAACTTTGATTTTAAGTAATTTATTCTTTTACTTAGTTTTTTATGAAATGGATCATAATATTTCTTTAACATTTTTGATATATAAAAATTTGGTAATTTAGATTTAAAAATTTCTTCAGTATAACATTTTGAGGGTATAACTCCGAGGCCTGACTTAATTAATAATACTTCTTCATGAGGAGTAGTTTTTATTTTTGAATTAAACATTGAATTATCTAATGATTGCCTTGATCTATTTAAATCAACTACAGCTCTAGAGCATTCTGCTACAAAAATGTCTGCCAAATTCAAATTTATTTTGTCAATGAATGTATCTGTTTTAAAATCTTCCATTATCTTTAATTTTTTTATATCTATAGATTTATATTTCAAAAACTCTTTTGGATAGTAACTTCCTGCATGAGGTATAGATATAATCAAAGGAGTAATTGGAGTTTTTCTGATATGAAATTGCATTTTTTCTTTAAATAAATTATTTTTTATAAAGTTAATTAATTATGAAAATAAATCCACATAAAAAAATAGAGTATCCTTGTTTTTATAAATTAAAAACAAGATGGAAAGATAATGATGTTTACGGTCATATTAATAATGTAATTTATTATGAGTATTTCGATACTGCCGTGAATTTGTGGCTAATTGAGAATGATTTATTAAATTTCAAATCTGGAAAAAATATTGGGTTTATTGTCAAGTCAGGTTGTGATTTCATTTCTCCAATTTCACATCCTTCAAACCTTATTATTGGAATAGGTGCATCTGCAATAGGTACATCTTCAGTAACATACAAATCTGCAGTATTCAAAGAAAATGAGGAATTTGCTTCAGCACAAGGGTTTTTTACTCATGTGTATGTTAACAGGACCACTCAAAAAGCGTCACCTATATCAAATGAATTTAGAGGAAAATTAAATGGAATTTTTAAACCTTAATTTATCTACAATCTAAGCTTATCTCATCACCGGATTTTATATTATCAAAATCTGATTTTTTGAAACTACAATCTGCCCATACATTGCATGGGCCTATTAATCTAATTTCCTGACCTACTGAAACTGGTGTTTTCCCATAGCCAATTGCAATAGCTGATCCTTCTGTCCAAAATGCTAATTCACCTAATTGCATTACATCCCTTGCATCATCTTCAAGTTTAACTTGAAGATTAGTATTAAAAAATATTTCTTCTCCCCATGTTTGAATTTTAGATTTTATTGGGACTGAAGCGGCTATTAATCTAGCTGTTTTAGTATTTCTTAAGTTAATTTCAAATAGTTTTGAATTAAATTTTAAAATTAGTTTTTTGTTATTATTATGCATTTTGATTATAATATTATATATTACTTATTTATTAATTGAAAATGGTTATGTTTTATATATAAATATCAAATTATTTAAGTGTCTAAAGGGACTATAGCTCAGCGGTAGAGCACTACGTTGACATCGTAGGGGTCGCTAGTTCGAACCTAGCTAGTCCCACCATTTAAAAAGGACTCATATTGAATTATTTTAAAATAACTCATATTCCAAAAGTTAAGTGGAGTTCAGATAGTCCTTTTAACATAAAACCAAATCCAAAAACTTTATTTTTTCTATTCTTTGGATTGACGCTATTTGGATTAGGTGAAGCTTTGCTTATAGTATCAAATTTTGGTGTAACTCCTTGGACGGTTTTTGCTGAAGGAGTTGCCAAAAATTTTGATATAAGTATTGGTTTAGCAACTTTTTTAGTAAGCATTAGCATTTTAATTTTGTGGGTCCCTTTAAAACAAAAAATAGGTATAGGTACTATTTCAAATGCCATTATCATTGCTTTTACAATTGATTTATTTGTTCACTTATTACCTCTTAGTAAAAATATTTTTTTATCAATTTTAGAGATGATTATTGGAATATTATTAGTTGGAATTGGTAGTGGCATTTATTTAATAACAAATTTAGGTCCAGGAACGAGAGATGGATTAATGAAAGGAATTTCAGAAAATTTTCATAAACCAATTTATTTAATTAGATTGTCTATTGAAATAGTAATTGTAATTTTAGGATGGATTTTGGGTGGAACAGTTGGTTTAGGTACATTGATGTTTGCCATACTAATAGGCCCAATTATTTCAGTTAGTTTGATTGTGATCAAAAGGACTGATAAGTAATGAACAATATATTTTAAAATTATGGCATTATTGGGAAAAGGAGCATTATTGAATTGGGGTGGGGTGCTACCTAAACATGATTTTGATTATAATTTGTGGCACAGCTTAGAACATATGCCTGAAAGAATGAGTGTGAAAGGCTTTTTTCGGGCTTTTAGATGTGTTGGGCTTAAGGGTACTCATGATAATGATAAATATTTCATGATGTATGATGTAAAAAACAAAGATATTTTATCTTCAAAACAATATTTAAATAGATTAAATAATCCAACAGATTGGACGTCCAAAATTTTATCAAAATATGTTCATCCATCACGTGCTATTTGTGAAGTAATTAAAACAAAATCGTTAACTAGTGGTTAAGGTGGATTTTTTGTAACTATAAGGTATTTATCACAAAATAATGATATTAAAAATTTCTATGATATTTCTGATGGAATTATGAATCAAAACGGAATTTTCTCCATTCATTGCTTTCAATCAGATAAGGAGATTAGTTTGTTAAAAACAAAAGAAAAAGTAATTAGAAGTTCCCAAGGGAATGAAGATGAAATTATAGATTATGCTGTAGTTATTGAATGTTTAAATGTAAATAAAGTAAAAAAATTTTTATTGAATAACTTAAAAATAAGTTCTGAAAAAAAAATTAAAATCAATTATTATCAATTACAGCATGTTATAGAATTAAGTTAATGCGCTCTTAGCTCAACTGGATAGAGCACCAGATTTCGACTCTGGGGGTTAGGGGTTCGAATCCTCTAGAGCGCACCATTCAACTTCACTATGATGTGATAACATATTGAAATGTAAGCATTAATTTTAATACGCTTATGAGGTGATGTACATGGTGATGCACAAAAATGCTTTGTTTATTCGTAATAGAAAAGGGAACTATTACTTTGTTAGAAGAGTTCCTAATGATATGAAATCTTATTATTCTTCAGATAGAATTTCATTTAGTTTAAAAACCAAATCATATGTATCTGCATTGAGGATAACAAAATCTGTTACTCAAAGATTAGAAGATTATTGGTTAGGTGTCAGATTGCAGAATATAAAAATACCTTCCATTCATTTAGTCAAATCAAATGAAGTGACCAACGATAACGGTCCTAATATCTTAAAAGCACTTAAATTATATTTAAAACTCAAAGGTGTTGGAAAAGATAAAACCTTTATAAGAACTGCCAATAGAAATGTAGAATATATTATTCAATGCCTAGGTAATAAAACTATTCCAAATTATTCTTCATTAGAAGCAGGGAAGTTTCGTGATTGGTTAATAGAGCAGGGGATGTCTAACTCAACTGTTAAAAGAGTATTCTCATCTGTTAGAGCAATTATTAATTTAAGTATAAGTGAGTATGGATTAAATATAGTTAACCCTTTCTCTAAGGTATATCTACCT
>CACMRG010000014.1 GCA_902616005.1 uncultured SAR116 cluster alpha proteobacterium | reverse complement strand
GAGGTTGGAAGAGGACTAGAAGTAGTTGAATTTGCTTGTGGAATTCCAAATTTATTAGCCGGAAATTATACTAGTGAAGTTGGAAGATCAATTGATAGTTGGTCAGATAATCAACCTTTGGGTATTGTATCTGGAATAACTCCATTTAATTTCCCTGTCATGGTGCCTTTATGGATGTTTCCTATTGCAATTGCATGTGGAAATTGTTTTATTTTAAAGCCTTCAGAAAGAGATCCAAGTTCTACATTGTTGTTAGCGCAAATGGTATTGGATGCCGGGTTCCCTCCAGGTGTCTTAAATGTTGTAAATGGTGGTAAAGAGGCTGTTGATGCAATTTTAAAAAACAAAGATATTAGTGCTGTCAGTTTTGTTGGATCAACACCAATAGCACATTATATATATCAAGAAGCTGCAAAATATGGAAAAAAAGTACAAGCTATGGGTGGCGCCAAAAATCACATGGTTGTTATGCCAGATGCTGATATTAATTTAGTTTGCGATTCTATTATGGGATCTGTTTTTGGATCTGCTGGTGAAAGATGCATGGCAGTTTCAGTTGTTGTTCCTGTTGGAAAAGAGACTGGAGATGCTATTAGAACAAAAATAACTCCAATGATTGAAAACTTAAAAATAGGCCCGGGTTTAAAAAAATCGTCTGAAATGGGTCCTTTGGTAACTAAACAACACTTAGATAAAGTTAAAAATTATATTGATATTGGTATTAAAGAGGGTGCTGATTTAGTAGTTGATGGAAGAAATTTTAAACTTCAAGGTTATGAAAATGGTTATTATGTTGGGGGAACATTCTTTGATCACGTTTCAACTGAGATGAAAATCTACCAAGAAGAAATATTTGGGCCTGTTATGTCAATGGTAAGGTCTGAGAGTATGGTAGAAGCATTAGAAATGGTTAACAACCATGAATATGGAAATGGCACTGCTATTTTTACTTCTGATGGTGGTGTTGCCAGAAAATTTGCAAACGAATGTCAAATAGGAATGGTAGGCATTAATGTACCAATTCCAGTTCCAATGGCTTATCATTCTTTTGGTGGTTGGAAAAAGTCTGTATTTGGAGGACATGCAGTATATGGAATGGAAGGTGTTAGGTTTTATACCAGACTTAAGACGGTTACAGGAAGATGGCCAGTTGGAAAATCTTTAGGCGCCCAATACACTTTTCCAAATAATAGTTGATTTTAACTCATCATTAAATCAGGAAGCCAAGTTATTACTTGAGGGAACAATACTAATCCTAAAATTGTTAATATGTCTGCAATAAAGAATAAAGTTACTCCTTTAAATACATCAGTAACAGGTATATCTTTCCTTACACCTGCAACCACAAAACAATTTAGACCAATAGGAGGTGTTATAAGACAAACTTCGGCCATTTTAACAACAATAATACCAAACCAAACACTGACTTGATTGAATGTCATTCCAAATGGACTTTCTGCGGCTGTAACGTCTGGTCCACCATTTAATAACATTACAGCTGGATATACAACTGGCAGAGTTAGTAATAATAATCCTATTGCATCTATAAACATTCCTAAAATAACATATCCAAGAAGTATTAATAAAAGTGTTACATATGGGTCTAAAGGAAGTGATATAATCCAATTAGCAAAATCTTCAGGGAGTCCAGAAAATCCTAAAAATCTTACAAAAATCAAAACACCCCATATTATAGAAAATATCATAGCTACTAATTTAGCTGTTTCTATCAGTGCAGCCTTTAGAGCAGTAATTTTAACTTTATTATAAATTGCCATAATAAGAACTACAAATGCACCTAAAGACCCAGCTTCAGTTGGTGTCGCCCAACCTGCATAAATAGCACTTATAATTGTGGCAATAACAACCGCAATAGGCAAAATCCCTGGTAAAGTTTTTAATTTTTCATTTAATGTATATCTTCTAGATGGAGGACCTAATTTAGGATTTTTTTTAGCCCATAAAATAATTATTAACGCGTACACAATTGCAGAAAATACACCGGGTAAAAAACCAGCTAATAATAGTGCTCCAACAGATTCTTCAACGATAATTGCATAGATGATTAAAATTGCAGATGGTGGGATTAAAGATGCTAAAGTCCCACCAGCGGCTACCACACCAGCAGCTAACTTTTTGTCATAACCTTCTTTGAGCATTTCAGGTATAGCTATTCTTGAAAAAACAGCTGCTGTGGCAGTAGAAGCTCCTGAAACTGCTGCAAATCCAGCAGTTGCAAAAACTGTAGCTACAGCTAGTCCACCGGGGACAAAACCAACCCATGCTTTAGCTGCCTCAAACAATTGTCTTGTTATTCCAGCTTGATAGGCTAAAAAACCAATTAATATAAAAATTGGCAATAAACCAAGAACAAATGTAACAGATTTTGAATATGGTATTGCTCCAATGTTGCCTAAAGCTGGACCAATTCCAATTAATTCTACAAGCCCAATTATTCCAGCAATACTTGCTGCAATTACAACTCTTACACCACAAATGACTAAAACTAAAAGAATACAAGTACAAATTATTCCAACTAATGATGGATCATTATATCCAATACCAAAAATGCCTTCTGGTTGTCCTTGAAGTAGTTTTTCAAAAATCATATTATTCTCTTATTGACTTAATTTCTTCATTTGCTAATTCTTCTGCTGTTTTAATAGTTGGTACATACATTGGTTCAGCATTAACATTTATAGCTAATCTTAAATAGCCAATTAACTCTAATAATAGTCTTAAAAACCAAATGGTAAAACCTATTGGAACCAAAATTTTTGCTGGCCACGTTGGAAATAAGTAATCCATTGTACTATCACCTATTACATAAGCGTCTATAGCAAATAAACTACTATAATATATTAAGACACCTATTACTATGAATGCACAAAATGTCGCAATAAACTCAATTGTCCATTTAATTCTTCCTTTTAAATTTGCAACAAGAAGTTCCATACGAATGTGAGCATCCATTCTTTGAGCAAAAGCAACACCTAGAAATGCAAAAATTGAAATAGCTAATTCTGATAATTCTAAAAATGCAGGCCAAGGATAGCCAACAACTCTAGATATAATTTGGATGGATGTTAAAATCATCACAATGAAAATCGAAATTCCAACAAATAAAACTAGAAAGTCTTCGATTTTACTTAGTTTTTTATTAAATAAATCTAACAAATAAATGCCTATAATAAAACATGTGTGCAAATAATTGCACACATGTTTTTCCTTGTATATTATTTTATATTTGAATATTTATAGTTTAGAATGACGTCTAATACTGCTTGAGCATCAAATTGATCTTTGTTAGCAGCGACCCAATCATTCCAAATCGGTTTACCTACTTTAGCTTTAAATTCAGCAAGAGTTTTATCATCGTATTTGATCTCTTTGAATTTTTTCTTCCAAACAGGTAAATTTTTATCATCAGCTTTCTTGTATGCAGCTTTAAGAGCTTCTAAAGCTTCACCACGAAGACTGTTTAATAAATTTTGATATTGTTTTGGAAGTTTATTGTAAGCTTGCATATTCATCACATAAGGACAATCTGACGTCCCAGGTGATAAATTTGCTGTATACCAATCGGCCACCTCTGGTATCTTGTAAGCAGCATGAGCATATGTGAAAGGAAAAGAAACTGCATCTACAGCTCCTCTTGCAATAAGTGTATATGTCTCTGGAGCAGGAACTGACATTTTTGTAGCCCCTAATTTTACCATTGCTGTTCCAACACCACCACCAGCTCTAACTCTCATTCCTTTAAAGTCAGAAAGTTTTAATGGTGGCTTCCCTTTACCCATAAATTCATATTGTGGTAAATTTGAAGTCATAAAATATATGCCATTAAATTTTGATGCTTCTTTTTTTAATATTGGATGATCATAGACTGCTTGTCTCACTTTTGCATCTCTGTCAAAGCTTTGTCCAAGCGGTAAAAATGGAAGTGTTAAAACCATTAAACCTGGGTTTTTCTTTGGATGGTAAAAGTTACAAACAGTTGCCATTTCAAAAGAATTAGCTTTCAAACCATCCCAATTTTCTCTTGATTTTGCCAATTGGCCACCATAGAAAATTTTTAATTTAAATTTTCCGTTTGTTTCCTCTGCTAATCTTTTAGATAATGTTTCTGCGCCTTCAGTGAAAGCTCTTCTTTTGCCCCATAAACTATATTTCCAAAAAACGCTTGGGCCATCAACTTTAGCCAAAACAATTGTTGCAAATATATTGGAGATCAAAAACATTAATGAAACTGTTATTAATCTTTTGATTTTTAACATTAATTTTCCTCCTAGTTAGTTTTAATGTTTAGATTTATTAGATAATAAACTAATATGCCTATAGTCATCAAATTGTTGAAAATGTCAAATTAGAAAAACATAACATATTAACAATATAAATTTTTAATATCCTGCACCTTTTTCTTTTGATACTTTACTTTCTTTAACATAAGTTTTTTGTGAGTATTTCAATAATTCATTCCATTCTATGGAATTTACATAACACCTATCATAGTAGAGAATTTTATTAAACTTAACTTTTTTAATTTTCGAAGGATATAATTCTGTTTCAATATAGTAAAAATCATTTGTTAACTTCTTTTTATTTAAATAAATTGTCGAATTGTAAATGCAGAATATTGTACTTTTATTGTTACGTAATAAAAAATTTTTTTTATTTTCATGATTGTAAATCAGCATTGCTGAAATTAAAAAGTTTGGTGCAATTACATTCCCTGACCAATTAATATTTTCAGAAGATAAATACTCAATTAAATTAAGTCCATAAAATGGAGCTATTAAATCTTTAGATTTTTTATGATCTATACTATTATTAATCTCTTTAGTTTTATATTTTTCTAAAAGAGTAATTAAATCCTTTAAGAAAGGGGTTTTTATTTTAGCTAGGTTGCAGCATAAATTACTACAATCATCTGCTAGAGATTTAGAGAGATTTATACCAATCAATGCTTTAAAAGTTTCAGATTTAATTTGGTTAATTGATTTTTCAACCATAAGCATTTAAGAAAGGAAAACTAAACATATGGGTTTTATTTTCTTTGAAATTCTTAGGTAATGGGACACCTTGAAATAAAGTAATTCTGGTCCACAAATTAGATTTAGGATCAAATTTACAAGCTCCAAAAAAACTTAATTTGAATCTTAAGATATCTATTGGACGCATTCTCTTGTCTTCTAAGTTTTCATGTATTTCACTGAATTGGTGTTTTTCATTAATTAGAACTCTTTTTATTATAGATTTGAATTTATGATGTTTTAGACAAAATTCACTAATCTTCATATTATCAGGCATTTTTTTTAATGTTTCATTTAAGTCAGATATTTGCTTTGCAATATCTAATGGTAAACGTTTTTCATATCCATGATCTTCTTTTGATAATCCAAGCCTTGGCTCTTGCTTAGTTTCAGATACATACCAAAAGAAGTATTTACTTGATGAATGATTAAAGTTGATATTTAATGCCCAGCCATAATTTAGTTTAATTAATGATCTAATTTTTGCGTTTGAATAATTAGTATTTAAAGTGACCTTATCAGAGGCATTCATTTTTCCTGAGTATGAATCTGTAACTTTAGGATAGAGTTCTAAAAATATACTATACAACATTTCTCTTGTTTCATTGTTAATTCTATTAAATTTTGAAAGTAACTTTTTTAATGGATAGTCAGAATTTAAAATTTTAAATAATAGTTTTGAATTTATAATTTGATCAATTTCTTTCCTGGATTGATTTATTAGTTTTTTTTGTTTTTTATCTTCTACTTCCCATTGATTAATATGTTTTTTTGAATTTTCTAAAAGTAAAAGAAATAACTTTAATTTATTTTTAGATAAAGTTTTTTTATCTAATGCAATTTTAATCAAAGTTTGTTTAGTATTTATCCACTTATGGATTAATTTAGGATGATTGACTACAAAAGGAGCCATTCCTAGGCCTGTTGCGTTTCCAGTTCCTAGATAATCTGATATATTATCATTTAATTTAGTATAATTTTTAGATTTATTTTTTGCTAAGAAATTAACATATTCTATAGAAAAAATTTTTAACATATAAACTGTTAACATTTCTGCCCAAAATCCATTTTTTAATATTTTAGAATCTGATTTAAAATTATAATCACCAATACCAAATTTCCCATTTCCATAAACTGCAGTTGTACGTAATAAATAACCAATTTTTTTAACTTGTTCGAATTCAGGCTGCAATCCATTAGATAAATTTTCTAAAAAATGATTAAACAACCTTGTAGATTTGTTAGCTCTACTCAGGGTTAATTGTTTTTTTAAGTGAACACCATTTTCTTGAAGAGGGACATTTTTTTTTAGATGTTTTATTTCTTTATCATTAGGTATCCCTATAAAAAGACTAAATGTGAAGTCCCATTTATCAGCAATAACTCGATCGCTTCTTTCTTCATCTTTTATCAAATGTGAAAATATTATTAATGAAAAAACATCTTTTTTATTTTTAACAGAAATAACGCAATACCCTTTTCCAAGTTTATTAATTTTCCAATCTTCAAATTTAAAAATCCAATTTTCTCTTATTAATGTAATAATTAATTGTCTGGAAAAAGATAATCGAGTAGGGTGGTATGAACCTAAGTTTTTAAGTTTCATTGTATCTTTAACATCTTGAAAATATTGCATAATTTATTTAAAAGCCTTTGTTTTTTTTAAAAAATTATACCAATTTAAACCTTTTATTTTATCAATTTCTTCTTGTTTTAACCCTAATTCATGCAGTTTATTAAATATATTTTTCCAATCTCTATTACCCTTAAACCATGGAGGCATTTTAGGAAATCCTGAATTAGAAGCTGATCCTTCACCATAATCTATTTTTTTAGTCCATCTCCCAACTCTCATCCACTCAACAATACTGTCTGGTTGATCTTGACATAAGTCAGAACCAAATCCTATATGATCAATTCCAATAAGCTCAATTAAATCAATTATCATTTTACAAAAACTATCTAATTTACAATTCGAGTTATTTTTTAAATGATGTGGATATAAAGAAAGTCCTAAAATACCACCTTTTGAAGCAAGTAATTTTAAAATCTCATTTGATTTGTTTCTTTTTGCATTATGCCAAAAACTCGGATTAGCGTGACTTATTGTTATTGGTAATTTTGAATGTTCAATAGCTTCAATAGTTGATTTTTCACCTGAATGTGACATATCAATTATCATCCCAACTTTATTCATTTCTTCTATAACTTCTTTCCCCATTCTTGATAAACCATTATCTTTCTCTTCATAACATCCAGATGCCAGCAATGATTGATTGTTATAAGTAAGTTGCATAAACCTACCACCTAATCTATGAAGTATTTTGATTAAGCCTATATCGTCTTCAATAGGTGAGGGATTTTGAAACCCAAAAATTACAGCTGTTTTCTTATTAGCTTTTGCATTTTCTATATCTGATATTGTATAAGCCGGCATGATAAGATTTGAAAAATTTTCAAAATATAAATTCCATTTTTCAAAATTTGAAACGGTTTCTCTAAATTGTTCATGATAAGAAATAGTAACATGAACTGCAGTTAAATTGGCAGATCTCCAATCTTCAAAAATTTTCTTTGACCAATTGCAATATTGTAAACCATCAATAAACATTTTTTTAATTACTTTAACATGTTTGAGAAATCATTTATTTCAGGTAAAGGCCAGTTTGGTGTATCATTTGGTACTTTAAAAACATTTAAAGTCATAGATATTAAACTGTAATATCCACATATTCCTACTATATCAATAACTCTTGTTTGTCCCAACTTTTCAAGGGCATTTGCAAAAGTATCATCTTTTACATTTTTTAAAATATTGCTTTCAGCAGCAAAATCAAAAACAATTTGTTCAATTTGATTTTCAAAAATTGGTCTTTTTGCTTGTGCAATTGTATTTACATGTTTTTCTTCAATTCCAGCTTTTATTGCTAGTGGTGCATGGTGTTCCCATTCAAATTTGGATGACCATACACGTCCAGTTGTAATTATAGCTAACTCTGACAAAGAGTTATCTAAGCTAGTGCCATAACGTGCATAAGCTCCAACTTGTTGTGCAACTTTAGCAAGTTTTGGATTGTTTAGCCATATTCTCAAAGGCCCAACAACTCTTCCTCTTGGACCATTTACTATCTCATCATGAACTTTTTTTTGTTCTTCATTTAAATCCTCAACTGTCCAATCATTTAATCTTTGCATAATTCCTCCTAAAATAAGTTTAAATTTTTTAACATGATTTCATCTGTATTTTTATTACCTAGAACAGATAATCCTATAGGTCCAGTTTTGCCGGTAAACTTTGGAATATTTATTTGAGGTCTTGATAATAAACCTCCTATACACGTAAATTCCATAACTTTTTTTCTCAACTCAGCTAAATTTTCATCAGATTGCCCCTTAATAGGAGATGAAAATGGAGTAGTTGGAAAGATTAAGAATGAATCAAAAGGTAAATTATGATCTGTTTCTAAGATTAACTTTTTTCTCATATCTACTGCATCATTGTACATACTTTTGGTAATATTTTCAGCCATTTTAAATCTAGAATCTATTTCATTAGATATGTTAGGGTTATATTTTTTAATCCATGGTAAAATATTTAATTTAATTTCGTAACCTTGTATAACTCTAAAACAATCTGCTAATTCAGATTTATCAAAATTGAACAATTTTATATTTTTTAAATTTTTAAACTTATATTCACAATAATTATAAAATTGAGATTTAATATCTTGATCTAAATCATCTACAATATCAATTGGAATTAAAATATTTTTATGTTCTATTCTAGTTTCTTTAAAGTTATTAAAAAATAACTTTCCTAATTTAAGCATGTTTGATGTATTATTTGAAAACCATCCCAAAGTATCAAAACTTTCTGCCATTGGATGAACTTTATTGAGATCAATTCTTCCATGAGTTGGTCTGAATCCATAAACACCACAAAAAGAAGCAGGAACTCTTACTGAACCACCCGTGTCAGTTCCAATTGTAAAATCAAAATCATGATTTGTAAGAGCAGCTGCTGAACCTGAGCTTGACCCTCCAGGAACACAGTTCGGTGAATTTAAATTCTCAGGTGTGCCATAATGTTTGTTTTCTCCAATAATTGAATAAAAAAATTCATCGCAAATTGTAATTCCCTTTAAAATTGCACCTTCATTAAGAATTTTTTTTAAAAATGGAGCGTAATCTAAAGCTACTGCAGAGTGTTTATAAAAATCAGGATTTCCACATGAAGATTTGAATCCTTTAATGTCACACATATCTTTACATAAAAAAGTCATGCCTGATAAGTCACCACTGTTAGATATACAAATTTCTTTTTTAGGAGAATGTGGTACCAAGTAAGTCATATATTCATATTAATTTAAAATTAGATATTATTAAATTTTAAATTAAAATATATTCTTGATATAATGAAAAAGAATATAAAAAAAAAAGATATCTTAATTTTAGTTGCTTTAAAAAAAGAATTACCAAAAAATTTCTTAAATGACTTTAATGTAATTTACACAGGTGTTGGAAAGATTAATGCATCTTTTGCGATATACGATTCATATTTAAAATTCAAACCTTTGTTTATAATAAATTATGGTTCTGCTGGAGCCATTAACAAAAAATTGTCCGGATTAATTAAAGTCACATCTTTTTATGATAGAGTTTCTTTTTCAACATCTAGGAAAATAATAATAAATAAGGACGGGTTGTCCTGTTCTACAGGTGAATCTGTATTAATAGATGATATAAAAATTCACTCGGATTTAGTTGATATGGAATCTTACGTATATGCAAAATTTTCTCAAAAATTTAATATTGATTTTGCATGTTACAAATTTGTATCTGATTATGCTGACGAAAATAGTTTAAAATATTGGTCTAAAGAACTTCTCGTTGGAGCAGAATTATTTAAAAAAAAATTGTTAGAAATATGTAAAAATAATAATATAAATTAGTTTTTAAACAATAAGTTAGTATAGACATAACATGATAGTTAATGGAAAACATTACACTTCTATTTGGAGAAATAAAAAAAAACAAGTTTTTATAATTGATCAAAGAACTCTTCCTCATGAATTTAAAATTATTGAACTTAAAAAATTAAATGATTTTTGTGTTGCCATTAAAGATATGCTTGTCAGGGGCGCTCCTCTTATAGGTGTTACTGCAGCGTATGGTGTAGCCGTCTCTTTGTTATCAGGATATAAAAAAAATGATCTTGAAGTGATTTGTAGTAGTTTATTAGAAACTCGACCAACAGCTGTAAATTTATTTTGGGCATTAGAAGAAATGAAAAAGACACTGTTATTAGTAAATGATAATGATATTACAGAACATGCTTTTAAAAAAGCTGATGAAATTTTTGAACATGATATAATTTCAAATAAAAAAATAGGAGAAAATGGTTTAAATATTATTCAAGAAATATTAAAAAAGAAAAAGTCAAATAAGATTAATATATTAACTCATTGTAATGCTGGGTGGCTTGCAACTGTAGATTGGGGCACTGCGACTTCTCCAATCTATCATGCACAAAAAAAAGGTATAGAAGTTCATGTTTTTGTAGATGAAACGAGACCAAGGAACCAAGGTGCACAATTAACAGCATGGGAATTAAATCATAATAACATTAGTCATGATCTAATAGTTGACAATGCAGGTGGACATTTGATGCAACATGGTGAAATTGATATGGTTTTAGTTGGTTCAGACAGAACAACGTCTACTGGAGATGTATGCAATAAAATTGGAACTTATTTAAAAGCTCTGTCTGCAAAAGATAATAATATCCCATTCTATGTAGCATTACCAAATTCAACAATTGATTGGAATTTAAAAAATGGTTTAACAGAAATACCAATTGAAGAAAGAAGTCATGAAGAAGTTTCTCATGTACAAGGACTATTAGAAGGTAATAATATTGAAAAAGTAAATATATCATTAGCTGAAATTTCTTGTAGAAATCCTGCCTTTGATGTAACTCCATCGAGATTAGTTTCCGGGTTAATTACAGATTATGGTGTTTATCAAGCAGATGAAAATTCTTTAAAAAAATTAAAAGAGTTAATAAAATAATATGTTTAAAAATTTATGGAATGAAAAAGATAAAAATTCATATGTAAAAAAGATCAATAATTCTTTATTTAGCTATGATTTGGGTACTCGTGTTTATAGTTCTAGAATTATAGGTAAAATACCTGATTTAGTTATGCATGGAGGAGGTAACACCTCATGTAAAACAGTACAAGAGGATATTTTTGGAAATAAGATTGATGTTTTATGTATAAAAGGGTCTGGATGGGATTTGGATACAATTGAGTCCGCAGGATTGCCAGCAGTTAGATTAGATCCATTATTAAAATTCAGAAATTTAAACTCATTGTCAGATGAAGATATGGTCAACTTACAACGTGCAAACTTAATGTTGTCTTCGTCACCTAATCCATCTGTAGAAACACTATTACATGCATTCTTGCCTCATAAGTTTGTTGATCACACACATGCAACTCCTTTTTTAGTATTAGCAAATTTAAAAAATTACAAAGAAATTACAGAAGAAGTCTTTGGAAATAAATTTTGTATTGTTCCTTATATAATGCCAGGTTTTAAATTATCCAAAAAAGCTATTGAAATATATGAAAAAAACAAGGGTGTTGAAGCGATGCTTCTTGTTAATCATGGGTATTTTACATGGGGTGATACAGCTAAATTATCTTATGAAAAAGTTATTGAGCATTCAAATAAATTAGATATTTTTTTAAGCAAAAATAAAAAAATCTATAAAGCTAAATCGGTTAAGAAAATAAATTTTAATTATCAAGATTTTATTTCCATATTCAAAAAAAATATTCTTAAACATAGTAATGATGCCAGTTATTCTCCTGTATTTGATTTGAGAAACGATAGTTTTGCATTAAACTTTATGGAAAGAAAAGATTTACTTCAATTAAGTAAAAAAGGGGTCGCCTCTCCAGATCATGTTATAAGAATCAAAAAAGCACCAATAATTTTAGATTTCTCAGAAAATAAATTTGACGTTGAAATATCAGAAAAAATAATTGCTTATAAAAAAAACTATATAAAATATTTTAAAGCAAATAGTGTAAAGCAAAAAGCTTCATATGTTATGTTGGATCCAACTCCAAATATTGCTTGGGTTAAAGGTATTGGTTTAATTGGTATTGGCTCAAATAAAAGAAGTTCAATTATTGCTGGGGATATTGGGTTACAAAATATTAAAGTAATGTCTAAATGCAATGAATTTGGTGGTTATTTTCCAATAAATGATAATCAGCATTTTCAAATGGAGTATTGGTCCCTAGAACAAGCAAAGTTAAAATTAAGCAAGCCAAAATCTTTGAATGGTAAGATTGTTATGGTTACGGGAGCTGGAGGAACAATTGGAAGAGAAGTTTCTAAAATATTTTCTGAAAACGGTGCTAATTTATTCTTGATTGATATTAATAAAAAATCTTTGAATGAGACTGCATCGCAAATTAAAAATGAATCTTATAGTTTAGTTGCAGATATTACAAAACAAAGAGATCTAAAAAATGTTATGAAACATTGTTTAAATTATTTTGGAGGTGTAGATATATTAATCTCTAATGCTGGCATAGCTATAGAAAAACCATTTGTTGAGCTTGACGAGAAGTTACTTAGAAAAAGTTTTGAAATTAATTTTTTTGCACATTACAATTTATCTCAACTTGTTTCAAAAGTTTTAATAGATCAAAATTCAGGTGGTGATATTATATTTAATGTAACCAAACAAGCGGTAAATCCTGGAATGAATTTTGGCTCTTACGGGTTACCCAAATCGTCATTATTTTTTTTAGTTAAACAATTAGCTTTAGAATTAGGAAAGTATAAAATAAAGGTAAATGGAATTAATGCAGATAAAATTAAATCTGGATTATTAAATGATAAACTTATTAAAGCTAGATCAAAAAGTAGAGGGGTTTCTGAAGAAAAGTATATGAAAGGTAACTTATTGAAAAAAGAAGTTTTAGCAGAGGATGTTGCTAAAGGTTTTTTATCTTTAGTTAAATCTAAAAAAACTACAGCTCATGTTTTTACAATAGACGGCGGAAATATTGAATCTAGTTTAAGATAATTATTAATGTCCTGAGAATTCACATAATGTTTGAACTTCAATACCTAAATCTGATATTTTCTTATTACCTTCAAGAACTGGTAAATCAATAATAAAAGAACAACCAGATACTGATGCTTCCAATCTTTTGACTAATGATATTGCAGCTAAAGCTGTCCCGCCTGTAGCTACTAAATCATCAATTATTAACACATTATCATTTGAGTTTAATGCATCAGAATGTATTTCAATTGTTGCTTTTCCATACTCAAGTTCATAGCTTTCTTCGATAGTATGGTGAGGAAGTTTCCCTTTTTTTCTAATCGGTATAAATGGCATCCCAAGTTTTAAAGAAACACATGATCCTATGATAAAACCTCTTGCCTCAATTCCAATTATTTTTGTAAGATTTTTATTTTTCCAATAACTACATATTTCATTGATTGTTTCTTGGAAAGCTTGGGGATTACTAAATAAAGTTGTCACATCTCTAAACATAATTCCTTTTTTTGGAAAATCAGGTATCGTTCTAATCGATTCTATAATTTTATTCATTAATTAACCTCTATGAACTTACTCTTTTTAAAATTGCATCTAGTTTTACTTCAAGAGCTTCATCTCTATATTGTGAAGGAGTAATTATTGCATTATCAAGTGCTGTATTGCACCCATATTCACAAAATTCTCTTTGTTTAGGAATGTTACTTGTAAGTTCTTTAATCAATGATTGAGCATTCGATGAGTTTTGAGTTAAAACTCTTATAATATCTGACACTTCAACTTTATTATGGTCTGGATGCCAGCAATCAAAGTCAGTAACCATTGACAAAGATGCATAACAAATTTCAGCTTCTCTAGCTAATTTTGCTTCTGGCATATTTGTCATTCCAATGATATCACAATTCCATACATTTTTGTAAAGTAAAGACTCAGCCAATGTAGAAAATTGTGGTCCTTCCATTGCTAAATAAGTCCCACCCTTAAAAATATTTAGATTAATTTTTTTTCCAGATTGAAATAGTAAATCACTTAATCTCTCACAGGTAGGATGAGCCATACTTACGTGGGCAACACAACCAGCTCCAAAAAAACTTTTTTCTCTTTTAAAAGTTCTGTCAATATATTGATCTACCAATACAAAATCACCAGGTTTATAATTTTCGTTAAGGCTGCCACAAGCAGAAACTGATATTATATCAGTCACTTCGAGTCTTTTTAATGCATCTATATTAGCCTGATAAGGAATATCACTTGGAGAAATATTATGATTTCTACTATGCCTTGGTAAAAAAGCTAGTTCTATGTCATTTAAATTTCCAGTTAGGATATCATCAGATGTTTTTCCCCATGGGGATTTTACTCTTATCCAGTTAGGGTTCTCTAGGCCATCTAGATTATATACTCCTGACCCACCAATTATTCCAATTTTAACTTTCATAATAACTTAATAGAATGGATTTTGTGCGACTGTCATTCCCACTAACATCGGAATAGATAAAAGTGTATTCGTTCTTGAAAATAACATTGCTTTTTTTGTAGCTTTAGCTTTTGTATCTGCATCCACTTTAATTATACCTAGTGCTCTTTTTTGGTTTGGCCAAATAACGCCCCACACATTGATTAACATAATTATTCCTAACCACATTCCAACACCAATAGCCCAAAAACCCCCTGAAAAGGTCATTGCTTGATGTAAATATCCATTTAAATAAGCTAATATTAATCCCGTTATTACTGTAACAAGTGCACCCCATCTAAACCAAAAGAGAGCCGCTGGAGCAATTACTTTACTTATCGCAGGTTTTTGTTCATCTGGAATTTTATTCATATTTGGAATTTGAACAAAGTTAAAATAGTATAAAACTCCAACCCACATAATTCCTGAAATTACATGAAACCATCTGAACAACCACATGTTGAATGCCGCTTGATCAAATTGGCCATTTTTGGCTAAAAATATAATAAAAATAAATGCTATTAAAAAAGATACTGATATCGTGATTTTTAATTCTGTTAATATTTTCAACATGTTACATACTTATTTAAATATTTACATTCTAGATGCTACATTTTCCCAATCAACAAGTTTATTTAAAAAATTCTCTAAATAAGCAGGTCTTTTATTTCTAAAATCAATGTAATAAGAGTGTTCCCAAACATCGCAACCTAATAATGCTGTCTGATTGAAACATAGTGGATTTACGCCATTTTCTGTTTTAGTAATTTTAATTGATCCGTCAGTCTCTTTCACAAGCCAGCACCAACCTGAGCCAAACTGTGTGGCACCAGCATCACAAAAAGCGCTTTTAAATTTTTCTATACTTCCAAATTGATCTGTAAGTATTTTTTCTAACTCACTTGGCATATTATTATTAGATGGGCCCATCATTTCCCAAAATTGAGTATGATTCCAATGTTGTGAAACATTGTTAAATATACCATTTTGTGCAACGTTTGAACTGTCATAATTTCCTTTGATAATTTCTTCTAATGATTTGTTTTCCCATTCAGTACCAGATAGTAATTTGTTTCCATTATCAACATATGCTTTGTGATGAATATCATGATGAAATTCAAGTGTTTCTTTGCTCATTCCATTTGACTCGAGTGCGTCATGAGAATATGGAAGGTCGTTCAATTCTAAAGTCATTTAAATCTCCATAAATTAAATTATATATAATTATTAATAGATTATTGTTACTAAGGTTTCAATTTTAAATATTTTACAAATAAAAAAAATAATAATTTTCTAATTTTAAAATCTAGAAAATATAATTACTTTTTCTTTTAGTTTGTTTATAATATAAGACTTATCGGTTCATTGAAAATGTGAATTTCAAATTTTTAATTCTTGAGAGGTTTTATGAAACAAAGAGTAGTAAGTTTATCTGATTTTGGTCCAGCAGAAAATATGTCTCTAATTGAAGCTGATATTCCGAATCCAGGAAGTGGACAAATTGTTGTAAAGAATAACGCTATTGGTCTTAATTACTTAGATACATATTTTAGATCCGGTTTATATCCTTGGCCTAATAACAATGATATTAAAATTCCTGGTTCTGAAGGAGTTGGTTATGTTCATTCAGTTGGTTCTGATGTGTCAGATTTTAAAGAAGGTGATAGAGTTTCTTACGTAACTCCTGTAGGGGCATATGCAGAATATGCGGTCATTAATGCAGCACATGCTGCTAAAATTAAGGTTGAAGTAGAAGATCATAATGTAGTTGCATGTACTTTGAAGGGATTAACTACGCATTATTTACTTCATTTAACTACCAAAGTAACACCTGGCATGACAACTCTTGTTCATGCAGCGGCAGGTGGCGTTGGACAATTGATGGGACAGTGGGGAAATGAAATTGGTGCTACAATGATAGGAACTGCGGGAGGTCCTGATAAAGTCGCTACTGCTTTAGAAGCAGGTTATGATCATGTTATTGACTACAAAAAAGATAACTTTGTTGATGAAGTTATGAAAATTACAAATAATAAAAAATGTGATGTTGTTTACGACAGTGTAGCAAAGGATGTTTTTCCTGGATCTATGGATTGCCTTAAATCAAGAGGTTTATGGGTTTTGTTTGGACAAGCTTCAGGGTCTATAACAGATTTTAATTTAGCTATGCTATCCGCTAAGGGTTCATTATTTGTTACGAGGCCTACATTATTTAGCTATATTGCAAATAGGGCCGAGTATGATGACGCATCTCATCAGCTTTATAGTCGTGTGTCAGATGGTAGGCTAAAAGTTTATATTCATGATAAAATGCCATTAGAAAAAATAGTTGAGGCACATAATGAACTAGAAGGTCGTAGGACCAAAGGTGGAATAGTCATTACATTATAACAAAAGGTATTTAAAATGATAGATTTGTATACATGGCATACGCCAAATGGAAGAAAAGTATCAATAATGTTAGAGGAAATTGAAATGCCTTACGAGGTTCATTCAATAAACATTGCAAAGGATGAACAGTTTCAACCACATTTTTTGAAAGTATCACCTAACAACCGAATACCTGCAATTGTAGACAGGGATAATAATTACTCTTTGTTTGAGTCTGGCGCTATTCTTTTATATTTAGCAGAAAAATCAGGCAAACTTATTAATAAAGATAATCGGGATGATTATTATAGAACTTTAGAATGGCTAATGTGGCAAATGGGTGGAGTAGGGCCAATGTTTGGCCAGGTTCATCATTTTGTTAAATATAATAAAGGGAAATCAGAATATTCTGAGACTAGGTATTCAAAAGAAGCTAGACGTTTATATGGTGTTATGGACAAAAAACTATCAAAGAGTCAATATATTGCTGGTAATGATTACTCAATTGCTGACATATCAATTTGGCCTTGGACAGCTAGGTTTGATTGGCAAGAAATTGATCTTAACGAATTTCCTAATGTAACAAGATGGTATAAAGAGATATCTATCAGACCAGCTGTTCAAAAAGGTTGGCTAGTTCCAGAAAATGATCAAGTAATACCTCAGCCTTAGATTATGTTTAAGCTCATAATTGCTGGATTAGGTTGGTGGGGTAAGGTGATGATAAAAAGGTTATCGACATCTAAAAAAGTTAAAATTGTAAACTTAATTGAACCTTACCCTGATAAAGAGGCTTTGCAATTAGCTGAAAATTTTAACCTAGATATTTCACATGACTTTGAACAGGCTGTAAAATCAATTGATTTTGATGGCATTATATTATGTACTCCTAATTCATTTCATAAAAATCAAACTATTTTATGTGCTAATTTAAAAAAACATGTTTTTTGTGAAAAACCACTATCATTGATACCTTCAGATGTAAAAAAAATGATTAAAGTTTGTAAAGATAATAATGTTCTTTTAGGTGTCGGGCATGAACGGAGATTTGAAGATGGATGGCAAAAATTAAAACAAGTTGTTGAAAATCATTTGTTAGGTAACATTATGTATGCTGAAGCACATTTTAGTCATGACAAATTAGCAAATTTACCTTTAGATAACTGGAGGACTGATCCTGAAGTTGCTCCTGCTGCAGGGATGACGGGCATGGGTATACATTTAACTGATCTCATGATTTGGTTATTTGGTTCTGTAAAAAAAGTTTTTGCTACAACAGCAAAAAGAGCATTAAAGTACAAAACTGGAGATGTTGTTAGTGCAACACTTGTTCATGAAACAGGTTTAAGTACACAAATAACGGCAATTTTAAAAACACCTCATTATCAAAGAGTCACAATTTTTGGAGAAAATGGATGGGTAGAACTAGTTGACAGTTCACATCCAGATACACCTGGAGATTCAGAAATGATAATAAGAATGAGTGATGGAAATATAAAAAAAATAAAATTTAATTGGACAGATACAGTTTCAAAAAATATTCATAATTTTGTTGATGCTTCAACTAATAATAAAAAATATTTGTTTACAGATAATGAAAAATATCAAAATATAGCTGTTTTAGATGCAATTAAACGATCTAGTTCTAATGATATAATTGTCAATATATGATAAAATATTGTAACAATATTGTAATTTTTTTAAATTAAGAATTAAGTAAATTAATTTATGAATCTAAAAAAAAGTAATTTGAAAAAAAAGAAAACTTCTAAATATTTTGTAGATGTTGGAAATATTTTGGAAGATGGATTTATCCTAATTAATAATTCTGGACGAGTTTTAGTTTCAAATAAAGTCTCTCAAGAATTAATAGGAAAGAATTTATCAAATAAAAATATTTTAAATATTATTAAAAACCCAGATTTTAATTCATTAAATTTTGATAAATCTAATAAGAAATATGATCATTCATTTGTGCATGAATTAGATGATTATCTAAATAGACAATTAAGAATAAAATTAAAAAAAATAAGTAAAAACAAAATCTTATGTACAATTACTGATTTAACTTTGCAAAGAAATCTTGAAAAAATAAGAAGGGATTTTGTTGCTAATGTTAGTCATGAGCTTAGATCTCCATTAACAATTTTGAGTGGTTTTGTAGAAACAATGTTAAATGACGATAAAATTGACAAAACAACACTCAAGAAATTTTTAAATATTATGAACGAAGAATCTAAAAGAATGAATACATTAATTGATGATATTCTTTCTCTTTCAAAAGTAGAATCCGAGGAACATATTTCACCATCAACAACTATTTCAATTTTTGAACCTATTAATTCCGTGATATCAACTATCAAAAAGTCTGGTTTATTAAAAAACAATAATCTAATTTTAATTGATGATAGAGTTGATAAAAACCAATCACTTATAGTAGAAGCTGATTTTTTAGAACTAACACAAGTATTTTATAACTTAATTGAAAATGGTATCAAATATGGGAATTCAAATTCAGATATTTTAATTAAAATTGATCAAATGAAAACTAATGAATTAATGGTATCTGTAATTAACGAGGGCGAAGGTATTCCAGAAAAATACATTGATAGAGTTACAGAAAGATTTTTTAGAGTAGATAAAGCAAGATCAAGAAAAATTGGTGGTACTGGTTTAGGATTAGCAATTGTGAAACACATATTGATTAAGCACAGGGCAGAACTTACAATTAAAAGTAGTCAAAACAAACAAACAATATTTTCTATAACTTTTCCAGTTTTAAAAAATTTAAAAATAACAAATTATTGAATATTGTAATATAAACGTAATATTTATTTAATATTAAACAGTATGGATGAAATTTTAATTGCAGATGATGAGCCTAATCAAATCGAATTAATGAAATTCAATTTAGAAAAGAATGGTTTTTTAGTTAGATCTGCATATAACGGTAAACAAGCTCTTGATATGATTTATGAAAAAAAGCCAAGTGTACTTATTGCAGATTGGATGATGCCAATAATGTCTGGAATAGAGCTATGTAGGGCAATCAGAACAAACAAAGATACAAAGTTACTTCCAATAATAATGTTAAGTGCAAGAAGTGAAGAGTCTGATAAGTCACTTGGATTAGATACAGGGGCAGATGATTATATATCAAAACCATTTTCTCCAATGGAACTTGTTTCTAGAGTTAAAGCGCTTTTAAGACGAACAAATGCATCTATGTCTATAGACGAATTGATTGTTGGAGAACTAAAAATATCTTTATCGGAAATGCAAGTCTTCAGAAATGATCAATTGGTTAAATTAGGTCCAAAAGAATTTAAATTATTAACTCTACTTGCAGAAAGACCTGGCCATATATTTTCTAGAGAAAAATTATTAGACTCAGTTTGGGGTCATGGAATTTTTATAGAGGATAGAACCGTTGACGTTCATATGAGTAGATTACGAAAAGCTCTTAGAATTAATAAAAATGATATAGATTTAATTCGAACAGTTAGAGACGGAGGTTACGGTTTACTAAAGCCATAAAGTCTTATATTTTATAATTTTAAGGTTAAAGGCTTGAGAAAAATTTTTGTACATGGTTTATCAGCTCTAGATTTAATACACACTGTATCAGAGTTGCCAAAGTACGCCGAAAAATATAAATCTAACTCAGTATATGTAAGCATTGGTGGTAACGCAGCAAATGCTTCTGTAGCTCTTTCAAGACTGGGTATGAAAGTTTTCTTGTCTACAGTAATAGGAAACGATGAAGTTGGTAACATTTTAAAACAAAAGTTACTATCCGAAAACATAGATCTTAGTTACACACATTATATCAATAATTTCAAAACTTCTATTTCATCTATTATTATTGATAAAAATGGTGAAAGACTAGTTTTAAATAATCGTGAATTTAATGATATAGCAATAAAAAATAATGTAGATTATGAAATATTTGATGGATTTTTATTTGATAGTAGAGACATTAAAAATTCTATTAAGATTTTAGAACAGATTAAAAATATCAAAAAACCAAAAGTACTAGATGCTGAAGAAAATACTACAAATGAGCTTTTACAATATTTTTCTCATGTGGTATTTTCTTATCAAGGACTGAAATCTTTTACAGGTATCAATAATATTGAACGTGCATTAAAAACTTTTGCACAGAAAACTGAATTTCAAACATTAGTTACAAATGGTGAACGGGGTTGTTACTATATTCAAGATAAAATGATTAAAAATATTCCAGCACTAAAAATTAAAGCAGTTGATACGTTAGCAGCAGGAGATGTTTGGCATGGTGCTTTTTTATTAAAATTAGTCAAGAAATCTTCTTTAGTAAATAGTATTGAGTTTGCAAATTATATTGCTTCATTGAAATGCAAAAAAATTGGTGGTTCATCAGGAGCTCCATTCATGTATGAAATAAATGAAAATTTTATTTTATGATATATTTACATAAAATAATTCCTTTAATAACTTCTCCTTTATTTCTAGCAATAACTTTATTAGCCATTTCAATTATTTTAAGAAAATCGAAATTTATTAAACTTAAAAATTCTTTTTTAATTTTATCATTTTTAAATTTATTTTTATTATCTAACCCATTGATTTCAAATAAATTAGTTAAATATATTGAAGCACCTTATCATCCTTTGAAATTATCTGAAGTTCCTGTCAGTGATTTCATTGTTGTGTTAAGTGGTGTAATGGTACATCAAGTTAAAGATAATGTTTATGAATGGTCAGATCCTGATAGATTTTTTGCAGGAATAAAACTTTTAAATGCAAAAAAAGGAAAAAAAATTATTTATACTGGTGGATTATTGCCTTGGGAGAAGAAGAAAAAAACTGAAGGTTATTTGTTAAAAATAAAATCTATAGAGTTTGGTGTTAGTGAAAATGACATTTTGATAACAAATAAAGTTCAAAATACTTATGAAGAAGCTAAAGCAATATCTCATTTAATTAATAAAAAATCGAAGATCATTCTAGTAACGTCAGCTTTTCATATGAATAGGGCTGAATTTCTTTTTAAAAAACATGCGTTTAAAGTTTTTCCATATCCTGTCGATTTTAAATCCAAAAGTAATAAAATTACAGTTTTAGATTTTATTCCATCTGCTGGTTCATTAAGTAGATCATCATTTGTAATTCGTGAGGTATTAGGCAGGCTATATTATCGTGTTAAATTTCTACTTAAATAGTAACTTCATTACAATACCAGTCATGAATTTCTTTTCCATTCATGAATATAGCATTATCAAATTTCGTCACATAATCTAATAATTGATTTAAATAGTTAATTCTGTGTGGAACGCCTGTTAAATATGGATGAATGCTTATGCACATAATCTTAGTTGTTTTTTTTATTTCTTTATATAATTGGTCAAACTGATCTTTGCCTCTAGTGAAAATGGCGTCTGAGGGATGATTGTGAACAGCGGTAATAGAAACATCATTTATTTCAACTGTATAAGGTAAAGCTAACATCCTATTATTATTTTTTACCTTTAGATCTAAAGGTTGATCATCAACAATCCAGTTAGCAACATATTTAATTCCATTTTCAGCAAGAATATCAATAGTGTCATTTGTTTCAGTTAATCCTGGACTTTCCCAACCTATCACATCTTGATTTGAAAATTTCCTTAGTTTTTCAACTGTACTTTTAATCTCAACATATTCGTTATCTACTTTATGCATTGGTCTTTGTATAAATCCGTGACCCATAAGTTCCCAGTCAAGCTTTAAAGCTTCCTCAACAGCTTTTGGATAAACATCTACAACTACACCATTAAGAGCAAGAGTTGGTTTGATATTTCTTTTTTTTAGGCTATCTACAAATCTCCAATATCCTGTCCTCATTCCATATTCGTGCCAAGACCAATTTGGAAGATCTGGCAACATAGGAACACCCATTGGAGGAGGTAAAACATTCCTTGGTTGTGGTAAGTTTGGGTCCCAAACTTCTATGTTTACGACCACCCAAATTATCAATTTTTCTTTTCCATCTAGTAGAAGTTTTTTTCTAAATGGTGCAGGTTCGTAAATTAATCTGTCTCGTCTATCCATAAATTAGAATTTATTCCAAATTTCTGTAATTATTGTTCCTGAATTTGTTATCACTTTTGAAATAGGACAATACATTTTTAATTGTTCTTTAATATTATTGAATTGATTTTCATTAGCATTACATCTGATTTTTATATTTAATATTACTTCTGGAAAAGGAACTTCAATTTCTTTAATTATACTTGCTCCACTTTTATCAAATTTGGCATCTGCTGTGATATCAAGGGCTTCAATTTTAACACCTTGTTTTTCTGCAATCCTATGAGTTAAAACATTAGAACAACCAATTAATGAGGCTAATAATGTTTCAGTAGGTGTTAAACCTAAATTAGTTCCACCTCTTGCTTCTGGTTCATCAATCACACTTTCTACATCTCTAGAAATAATATCTGCTCGAGAATGACTCTTTGAAGATCCTTCCACTCTCATTTTAACTAAGTTGACGCTATTCATTTAACTTCCTCATTATTTTAAATTTTATTTGATATCCTTAAACAATAATGTCTATAATTAACTATCTAAATTAGAGGTTTTTAAATGAAATCACCAGCATTTTCTTATTATCAAGCGAAAGATCTTGCAGATGCCATAAATGTAAAAAAAACAGATGATGATGCAGTAATTTTGGCTGGTGGTCAGTCTTTATTACCGACTCTTAATATGCGTTTATCTAATCCAAGTGTTCTAATAGATATTGGAAATATTAGTGAATTAAAAGAAATAAAAGTAGATGATTCAAATTTAATAATGGGTGCAATGTGCAGCCATTCACAAATTATGAATAATAAAGAAGTTAATGAGAAACTGCCTATACTTAATAAAATTTTATCCCAAGTTGCACATCCTGCTGTTAGAAATAAAGGAACTCATGGGGGGAGCATTGCATATGGTGATCCGGCGGCAGAATTGCCAGCTTTTGCTGTTCTAGTTAATGCTGAAATAATCTTGTCAGGTTCCGATGGAGAACGAATTGTATCAGCAAAAGAGTTTTATAAAGGATTGTTTGAAACTGCAATCAATTCAGATGAAATTTTAACTTCTGTTAAATATCCGATTAATCGAAATGGGATGAAATTATTTTTTGATGAAGTTACAAGACGTCATGGAGACTATGCAATGGCTGGCCTTGTAGGTTCGATTAAACAGAATAATAAAATTAATGAAGAGATTAATTTAGTTTTTTTTGGAACTGGTGATAGACCTAATGAAGCACCAAAAACTTGTGAGTATCTTCTAAAGAATGAATATAATTATTCTGACATTAAAAATACATTAAAAAATGATATAGATTTTGCTTCAGATATCTCTAGTTCGTCAGATATGAAAGCTCACTTATCAGCAATTTTAGTCGGAAGAATGATGAAGGAATTGAATTAATGTCTAATTTAAATAAAACAACAATATCAATGATTATTAATAATGAAAATTATGACGATATAACTGTAGAAACGCGTCAACATTTAGGTGATTTTTTAAGAGACCTTGGATTTAAAGGTACACATTTAGGTTGTGAACAAGGCGCTTGTGGAGCTTGTAATGTTCTTGTTGATGGTGAATCAGTTAGATCTTGTCTTATGCTAGCGGTTCAAGCAAATGGAAAAAAAATAACAACCGTTGAAGGTCTTAATTCTTCAGAGATGGAAATTGTCAAAGATTGTTTTGTAAAGAATAATGCCATGCAGTGTGGTTTTTGTAGTTCAGGAATGTTAATGACTACCTATGAAATCGTAAAATCTAATAGAAAATATTCTCGTGAAGAAATAAGAGAAATGATCTCGGGTAATTACTGTCGGTGTACAGGTTATCAAGCAATTGTTGATGCCGTCGAAGATTCACTAAATAAAATTAATGTAGGCGTATAATATGGATGATTTAAATCAAAATCCTAAATTAGGGGCAGCAGATAGACCAAATTCTTATATTGGACGAAGTGTACCTCGGGAAAGAGCAAAAAAACTTTTAGAAGGTAAAGGTAAATACGTAGATGATATACTTTTACCTAGAATGGCTCATTTAAGTTATGTTAGATCACCATTTGCACACGCGAAAATAAAATCTATTAATATAGAAAATGCAAAAAAATATCCTGGTGTATTGAACGTTTTTACAATTGATGATATCGAAAAAGTATGTACTCCTTGGCAAGGGGTACTTGGTCATTTAGGTGAAATGCGTTCTCCAACTCAATATCCTCTCGCAAAAGATATTGTTAGATGGCAAGGCGAACCTGTTGCGGTCGTAGTTGCAAATAAAAGAGCAGTTGCAGAAGATGCGTCAGAACTAGTTGAGATAGATTATGAAGATCTTGACGCTCAATTAGACATGGAAACGGCGATGGATAAATCAACAAAAGTCATCCATGATGATCTAGAAAATAATCTGTTTTGGACCAGAACTGTTAACCAAGGTAATGTAAGCGAAGCTTTCAAACAATCACATATTGTAGAGGAAGTTACTCTTGATTTTGCAAGACATACGGGAGTTACATTAGAAACAAGAGCTATTGTTGCAGATTGGGACTCTTCAGAAGAAAAAATGACTGTTTATCATAATGGCCAAGCACCTCACATGATGCAGTCAATAATAGCGAAGCATTTAAATTTATCTGAAGGTTTAGTAAGAATAATTAGTTGTGACGTGGGTGGTTCATTCGGTATAAAGGTTCATGTTTACCCAGACGAAATGGTTACAGTTGCAGTTTCTAAGCTCCTGAAGAGGCCAGTAAAATTTGTTGCTGATCGATTAGAGAGTTATTCAACTGATATTCATTCAAGATGTCACAAAATTTTAGGTAAAATAGGAGTTGATGACAAAGGTAAAATACTTGCATTTGAAATTGATGATTTATCTGGAATTGGTCCTTTTAGTGTATATCCAAGAACTTCAGCTATTGAAACAAATCAAGTTTTAAATCTTTCTGCAGCATCTTATGTTGTTCCAAATTATAAGGCAAAAGGTACAGTAGTATTTCAAAACAAAACACCAATGTGCCAATATCGAGCGGTAGGTCATCCTATCGCAGTTGCTATAACTGAAGCATTAGTCGATAAAGCTGCAAATGCACTAGATATGGATCGTTACGAATTTAGAAAGATAAATTTAATTCCTGATAACTCTTACCCTACAAAAACTCCGTCAGGAGTACCTTTAGAAGATTTATCACATGAGGCATGTATTGAAAAACTAAAAAAAATGATGAATATTTCTGAATTAGAGAAATATAAAAAAGAATCTCTGGCAAATGGAAAATATAAAGGTTTTTCAATAATTAATATGGTTGAAGTAACAAATCCTAGTCCTGCATTTTATGGTGTGGGTGGGGCACCAATCTCATCTCAGGATGGAGCATCAATTAGACTAGAGGGATCTGGAGCTGTTCATATATCAACTTCTATAACTGAACAGGGGCAGGGCACAGAAGCAGTAATGCAACAGATAGCCGCAGACCAACTTGGTGTAAAGATAGATACTGTAAGGGTTACGCATGGAGATACTGATGCTACTCCGTATGGTGGTGGAACATGGGCTTCTCGAGGTGCTGGAATAGGTGGTGAAGCTGTTTTAAAAGCTTCAAGAAAGTTAAAAGAAAATATTTTGAATATTGCTGCAGTAATTATGCAAAGTGAAGTTAATAATCTTGATGTTCAAAATGATCAAGTTATCAGAAAAGATGGTGGTGAGGTTATATCACTAAAAGATTTAGCACAAATTGTGTACTACAGGGGCCATGAATTGCCACCTGGGACTAATGCTGAACTGATAGCTACAGCCTCATTTTCTATTGAAGGAATACCATTTGTTTTTACAAATAGTGCAATGGGGTGTTTAGTTGATGTTGATGTTGATACCGGATTAACAAAGATTGAAAAGTTCTGGGCCGTTGAAGATTGTGGAACACAAATCAATCCTAAATTAGTTGAAGAACAAATTAGGGGCGGTGTCGTTCAAGGTATTGGTGGTGCTCTTTATGAGGAGTGTATTTATGATGAAATGGGCAATTTAACGAATGGAAATATGGCAGATTATCTTGTGCCAATGGCTTATGAAATGCCAGACATTATTGTAGATCATGTGACAACAAATTCTGGTAGAAGTATTCTTGGTGCAAAAGGGGCTGGTGAAGCTGGAACAGGTGGTGCTCCAGGAGCTATAATGAATGCTATTAATGACGCATTAATTCCTTTAAATACACAGGTGACATCTCAACCAATTACACCAGAAAAAGTTTTAAAGGCATTGGGAAAAATATAATTATTTCAATATGTTATAAGTTTATTTAAATAAACTGCTTTTATTTGGATAATTCTTTATATTTTTAATGCTTACAGCAGTTTCATCTAAAACTATTTCATTTTTTGGCATTATGATTGTCTCATCTTTTTTAATATAAAAACCCATTTCTCTACTTCTTTCTACGAGGAATATACACTCTTTCATTCTTTTTTGTTCCCATGATATTAGAGCATGATTTAAATTTTCTAATTCGATATTATCCAAAAATTTCATTAAATCATAACAATCAAAACCCGCTTTTGTAACGCCCATTCCGGCATGTGGTCGGGCTGTAAAAGCACAATCCCCAATAATAATTATATTTTCATTGACCATTTTTTTACATTTTAAATCATATATTGGCTGCACAAGGATTTGTTCTGTTTTATTTATTAATTCATTTATTGAACTAGGTAATTTTGCTTGACCTTCTTCTTTAAGATTTTTAACTAACTCATCTTTTATTTCATGGGGTGGTATACCGTGCTTATACTTTTTTTTAGATTTTCCAGTTAATATATCATTATATTCTTGGATGGTTACTGGTTTGTACCACAACCAATTAATTCTTCTTTTACCCTTTTCTAAACCTTTATTACCAACCCCGGCAACTGGATAAGTTAAAAATTGTTGGTTTTTTGGAAGGACGAAACAAAAATAATCTGAAATTAAGTCAAATGTTTTTTTTGACAAATCGGCCTCATTGACAAGCCCTCTCCAACCAACATATCCTGCGAATTTTGGTTTATTTTCATCTACAATTTTTTTTAAATTGGATCTTATTCCATTAGCAATAATAATTAAATCAGCTTGAATTTCTTTACCACTTTTAAAAATTAAAGTATTAATTTTTTCTTTTTTAAGAATTTTAATACATTCATCTCCAAGAAAATATTTTTTTTTATCTATATTTGACAGCAAAACATCATATAAATATTGCCAACTAGTGAAGACTTGAGGGTATTTAATTTTTGATATTACTTCGTTTTGTTTATTTAAAACAATTCTTTCATTACAGCTTGTTCCGAGTGATTTTTTGTAACCTGTGGTTAACTTAACTAATTTTGCTAACTCATCATATGTGGCAATGCCAGCACCTCTTCCTGACAAAGGTTCGGGAACCATTTCATGTATTGTATAATCCCAGTTTATCTTTTTAAGAAAATTGGCTGCAAAAAGACCCGACATTGAGCCACCAATGATGGCAGCTTTTTTCATCTATTTTATTGCCATAGGATTAATTGGTGAGCCAACTGCTTTAGTTATAGGTAAGGGTGGTGCACAAAAGAAAAAATCATAAATTTTATCTTCTTCGCAATCCTTTGCCAAATCTCTTAAGTAAAAAATTTCTCCCATTGTTATACCAATCATCGGTATTACAACCCAATGCCAAGGTTGTTGAGCATCTTTAGTTTCGTTTGGTCTTACTTCACAACCCCATGTATCAGTACATATGGCGGCAATCTCGTTATCATAAATCCATTGGGCAGTTTCAAAAGCTAAACCTGGTGCATCTCCTCCAGCATAACCACCCCATTCTCCATCATCTAGTCTTTGTTCCATTTGACCAGTTCTTATAATAACAAAATCTCCACGTTTAATTTCAACATTTTGAGATTTTGCACATTCATTTAAATCATCATTGGTAATTGCTACACCATCTTCAAAATAATCTACCCCCGCCCAACGAGCAACATCAAGCAACACTCCTCTACCAGCCATTTCAGCGCGTACTTTTTCGATCCCATTTTTTTGAGCACCGTCGCTGTCGACAAGTGCCGCAGAATAACCATTCCACATTTTGTTATCATAAAAAATATGACCTAAAGCATCCCATTGAGTAGCACATTGTAATGGTAATGATATCATATCATCTGCATATTGAAGTCCAAAATCATCAAACCTTCCAGCTATAGAGTCTGTTCCAGTAGCTAGCATTAAATGAATTGGATTAAATCTATTACCCCAAGATCCTTTTTGTGGTCCATGTCTATCAAAATTTAAACCTAAGCTAAATCTTTTCCCTTTTTTAATGAGTTTGCTAGCGTCAACAACTATTTCAGGAGTTATAAAATTCAATGTACCTTTTTCATCATCTGGGCCCCATCTTCCCCAGTTTTTTAGTTTTTCTGCAGTTTCTTTAAGATGTTTTATATCAAACATTTTTTCATCATATTTTCTTGGCATGATAAACTCCTATTTAACCTTTTGTTGGAAAATTTAATTCTACTTTTACACCATCTGGATCATCAACGAATAGTTGTTCTAGTGGAAAACCAGGAACTTTCCTGTGGGTGTATTCGATAGATTTATTATCAAATATTTCTTTCATACTATCTATATCCTCACAATTAAAGGCAACATGATCTATAGCACCAGATCCCGATTTAACATTATTTTTTTTCCCGATGTAGTAATCTTGGCCATCCCCTTGTTTTCTCATCGCCAAGTGAATACAAGCAGCTTTGTCGTCTTCATTTAAATATAACCAGTGGCCTGGGAAAGGGAAGTCTGGTCTATATCCGTCTTTCAAACCTAACAAATCAACATAAAATTCTTTAGTTTTTTTTAAGTCATCAGCTAATATAAGTACATGTTCAAATGTTTTTAAAGACATCTCTTACTCCTAAAACTTAAGCTTATTTAATTTTTAATTTAAAATCAAACTTATAAACTAGTTTAAAAAATCACTTAAAATTTTATTGGTTTCATTAGGTTTTTCAAGGTTAAATACATGTGCAACTCCGGGAATGCAAACATATTTACTATTAACTGTTAAATGATGCATTTCTTCCATAGCTAGAGCTGGTGCACCTACATCGTTTTCACCTGAAATATAAAGAAATTCTTTTTTAATTTTTCCTAATTCTCTTAAATAATCAAGACCTTTAATCGCATTGCAACTCCCAATATATCCATTAGTGGAGGTTGATTTAATCATCTCTTCAGCTTTTTCTAAAATAATATTATTTGCAACATCATTTCTAAATTTGTCACTAAACCACCTCTCTAGGGAACCTTGAACGACACCTTGTGTGCCTTTGTCTTTTACTACTGCCATTCTTTGATCCCATGCCTCAATTGCTGGGGGTGGCATGTCAGCTCTTGCTGCACAGCACACAAGTTTATCAAATCTATTAGAATGTTTTAATGCCAATCCTAATGATGTCATTCCTCCCATCGATAAACCTACAAAATGAGCTTTATCTATACCCATTTCATCCATTATTGAAATCACATCATTTTCAAGCATATCGAATGTATAAGGGCCTTGGATTGGAGAACTTTTACCATGACCTCTTTTATCATAACAAATTATTTGATAATTATCTTTAAAGTATTCAACTTGAGGATCCCACATTGATAAATCTGAGCCTAAGGAGTTTGAAAAAACAATTGTATTTCCCCTCGGATTTTCATGGAATTCATAATTTATAAACTCATTATTTCCTAAATCCAATTTACTCATAAGAGTTCCTACTCTGCAGCTATATTAATGTTACTATTAATCTGAGGCATAACTTTTTCTGTCATCAGCTTCATAGAGTTTTTTGCTAAATTTACATCTTTCCAATCATGTCCAGCATATAAAAGTGTACCAAACTCACCTACTTCTTCTCTGAAGGCTAAAATCTTGTCAGCAACCTCATCTGGAGTTCCAAATAAAATTAGTTTTTTGCATATATCTTCTAATTTAAGATCGTCATCAGACATATTTTGATCTTCTTTAAATAAATTGGCACGACCATGCTTCAACATTTTTGTTAAGAGTTGACTGTAGTAAAATACATATGGACTACCATTGCCAAGTGCATATTCTTCTGCTTTTTTTCTATCTTCACATACAAAAATAGACTTAGCAATTCTCCAATCCATTGGATTGGCTACTGTGTTAGCTTGTTTACATCCCTCAACATAACCTGGCCAGTGAGTTTTAACCCATTTAGGCAATAAAAAATTAGCTGATATTGGTTTCCATCCTCTTGCAGCAGCAGCTGTTATACCTTTTGAATAAGGTGCAACAACGGTACAAATTATAGGAGGATATGGTTTTTGAAGTGGTTTAGGCATTATGCCTTGACCTATATCAGTCATTTGAGTTTTTTCTGTTGTAACTTCCCAGTATTTTCCTTTTATAGAATATGGTGCATCTCGTTTCCATATTTCTAAAACCATGTCAATGCATTCAACAAACATTTCGTTCCGGTTTTTTTCTAAATTTCCAAAGACCTCTGCATCTGAAGCCAAACCTCCTGGACTGATACCAAAATTAAGACGACCGTCTAGCATATGATCTAACATGGCAATTTGGCCAGCTACAGCTGCTGGGTGGGAGTTTGGCAAATTTACTGTACCGGTTCCTAATCTTATATTCTTTGTGGCAGCTGCTAATGATGCAATGAATACTGTGCTAGATGTAATGTTTTCAGCTGCGTCTGTATAATGTTCTCCACAATATGCTTCTGAAAAACCTATTTCATCTGCTAATAAAAATGCTTCTCTATCTTCAGCTAAAGTCTTCCTATAATCCTTATCTAAAGGATGAATAGGCATTGTAAAAAATCCAACTTCCATATTTAACTCCTATTATTAGATATATATAACATTCAAGTTAAAAGAAAAAATAATAATATTTTATAGATTCTATCAAAAAGGTTGATTTAGAATAAATATATAAATTCTAAATTAAAATTCTATGAGGTTTTTTTATGAATATTGGGTTAATAGGTTTAGGGGCTATGGGTGGAGCTTACGCCAAACACCTTATAACAAACAACTTTAATTGTTATGGTATAGATTTAGATAAAAAAAATATTTCAAGATTTTTAAATTTAGGAGGATCTGAGATTACTTATCCAAATATATTTAATAAGGTTGATGTTGTACTTTTAAGTTTACCTTCTCTTGAAGCATATAAAAATGTTTTAGAGAATCTAAAGAAACTTGGAAAACATACTTCCAATAAAATTATATTGGATATGAATACAATTTCGATTGAAGATAAAATTAATTTTAAAAATGAAATTAAAAAATTTAATATAGATATGTTAGATACCCCTGTAAGTGGAACTGGAGCACAAGCTTGGGAAGGAGATATAACAGTTTTTGCTAGTGGCGATGAGACCATAACAAAAAAATATAATAATATTTTTGAAAGTTTTTCTAAAGAAGTTATTTATGTAGGTCCTTTTGGGAATGGAATGAAATTTAAAATTCTTGCAAATTTGTTAGTAACCATTCACAACACAGCAGCTGCAGAGGCTCTTAGACTTGGTGAATGTGCTGGTTTAGACAAAAATATGATTTATAACGTTTTAGGAAACAGCGCAGCAACTTCGGTGATGCTACAAAAAAGAATGCCCTTAATGATTAATCAAAATTATGAACCTCCAACAGCATCATTTAATATTTTTTTAAAAGATGTTGATATTATTAGAAATTTTATAAAAAATAATAATGTTATTTTACCCACTTTTGAGGGTTCGGCAAAGATATATGATAAGGCAGAAAAAACTTTATCTAAAAATTGGGATACAGCTTCAGTATATGAAGTTTTAAAAATGGAGAATGTGAATGAGTGATGATGCAAAAGAATTACCTAAAATCAGAGTTTGGAAAAAAGATGAAATGAGTAAAAGAATTGCCTTTTTTAAAGGTTTAAGAGGTTCAAAAAAAGGGTTACCAGATAGCCTTCTTCCTGAATGTACAAGAGAATTAATAAATGTTATTGGTTTTGAGCCACCAAAAGGAAAATCAAAACATGTGTCTCCATTAGGTGATGATAATTCTCAAATGCCTGCTATAAATATTTCTGAAGGTTTTAATTTAGGTTTTTGTAGATGTAAACCTGGAAAAGGTCCCTTGATGCATAATCATGATACAAATGAAACTTTTATGCCAATTACTGGAAAATGGAGATGTGAATGGAACGAAGGAAATGATCTTCAGTCAGTAGACGTTGGTCCTTGTGATGTTGTTTCTTTTCCTCCAGGCTGTGCGAGACGGTTCATGAATATTACAGAAGACGAACCTAATATAGAGCATGTTTTGCTTGTTGTGATAGCAGGTAATGCTCCAAAAGCAGAGTTTACTGAAAAGGCTTATAATAGAATATCTGAATTTGAAGCAAATCAAGCATAGAATAATAAATGATTTGGATAATTGTATGTAAAGATAAAGCCGACGCATTAAAAAGAAGAATGGCTGTTATTGACGAACACAGAAAGTATTTATCAACAAATCCAATAAAAACACTTGTATCAGGACCCTTAACGGATTTGGATGGTAAAACTATGAATGGTTCATTTTTTATGGTTGAAGCTGACGAAATTTCAGAAATTCACACATTTCAAGCAAATGATCCTCTATATCATGCAGATGTTTGGGAAGATATTATTATTTCCCCTTTTAATAAAAGGGTAGATAATTTATCAAATTAATAAGAGGTTTATATGAAAAAGTTTATTGATTTATCTGTTTCATTAGAAGAAGGAATTACTTCCGATCCAGATTTTATGCTTCCCAAGATTAATTACCATCATCATCAAGACACCGCTGAACAAATTATGAGCTTTTTCCCAGGGTTAAAAAAAGAAGATTTGCCAGGTGGTGAGGGCTGGGCTATGGAAACCATCACTGTAAGTACGCATAATGGGACACATATGGACGCTCCTTATCACTACCATTCAACCATGGATAATGGAAATAGAGCTATTACGATAGATGAGGTGCCATTAGAATGGTGTTATGGTAAAGGAATTAAATTTGATTTTAGGTCTTTTTCAGATGGTTATGTTGTTAATGTAGATGATATTAAAAAAGAATTAGATAGAATTGAACATACTCTTTCTCCTTTGGATATAATATTTGTCAATACAGCTGCATCTGGGCATTATGGTAAACCTAATTTTTTGTTAAAAGGTTGTGGTATTGGCAAAGATGCAACAATTTATCTACTTGACCAAGGTGTTCGATTAACTGGAACAGACGCTTGGAGTTGGGATGCTCCATTTACACATACTGCTAAAAAATTTAAAAAGACTAAAGATACTTCCTTAATTTGGGAAGGTCATAGAGCAGGCATGCATAAAGGGTATTCTCATATAGAAAAATTATGTAACTTAGAAAAATTACCTGATAAAGGTTTTTTGGTTTCTGCTTTTCCATTTAAAATTAAAAATGGTTCAGCGGGATTTGTAAGGGTTGTTGCTATTTTAGATTAGTAATCTTTTAAAAATAGACTAATTATTTTTTCACTAGCTTTTTGACATAAGGGTCTAAATATCATTATTGCAGGGAAAGCAATAAGTATCGCATAAAACCAATTAATTGGCCAAACTTGCCAAAATAAACTCAAATTATCTAGAGATTTGAACGTTACAACAGAACTGATGAACATTGTTATAACAATGGACATGAATATTGATGCTAAATAAATTATATATTTTTGTTTGTTCATAATAAAAAAGGCACACAATTTCTTGTATGCCTTAAATGTTTATCAATATTGGTTAACCACCAATCTTATATCTTACAGGGAATTTATGTCCTGTTTTTTCAACTTCTTCCATGTAAACGTTCATCAAAGCAGCACCATCAATTCCTGGATAGCCTTTAGTGATGTCAGCAGCTCTTGAATTAGGCCAATCTTTAATTGTTTCAGCCCAAATCTTTTGCTGTGCTACAGGTAGATAAGTAACAGCATCATTAATACCTTTTTTCTGACCTAGTTTCATTAAATCAGTCAAACCTTTTTGGTATCTTCTTTGTCCATCTTTAACAGCTGATCTTTCGTAATTAGCGGCTTCTTCCATAACAATCTTTGCTACTTCAGGTGGAAGTTTAGCTAATGTTTTTAGATTAATTGTTGTGATAGTTTGTGCCATTGCACCAAAACCTATAACTTTCCAGTATGGAGCTTGTTCATAAAACTTAAATCCACCAGCGTGGGCAGAAGGGAAGATAATTACACCTTTTGCGACACCAGTTGCTAAGTCATTATACATAGTAGGCAATGTCGATGTTACTGGAATTGATCCAAATAATGAAACCCATGGTAAGTTTGGACCAGCAGCAATCACTTTAACGCCTTTAAGTTCTTGTGCTTTATTCCATTGTTTAACAGTTCCAATTCCATAATCATCAAAACCCTGCATAGCTATAAATTTTTGATTATATTTATCTTCAAGCATTTTTGCTAATTGTGGAAATTTTTTAAGAACTCTGTGCTTAACTTCCCAGTTTGTTTCAAGATTTGTTAATGTAAATGGAACAAAATAATCAAAGTTCCATGGTAATAATTTTGCAGTTTCGAAACATACACAATATGAACCAATGTCAAGCAATCCTTTTTCAACTGCCTCTAATGTTTCATGTACTTTTGCTATTTTACCAGCATAGGCTTCTATTATTTTAATTTTGTGTTTTGTTTCCGCCGCCACTCGTTTTTTAATGTTCGGCACAAAAACTTTTTCCATTCCAGTTACATATGCAGTAGGAGCTGAAGGATGTCCTGACCCAACTCTTAAGGTATATGAGCCTGCAATGGCGGAAGTTGCAATAGCGCCAGAGATCAAAAGCCCAAGTGGAAGTGCTTTTTTTAAATTTTTTAACATAAATATTCCTCCGTTAATGTTAAAAGTTTAGCATCTTTTATTTATTTTTAAAGTTTAAACAAACTTTGTTGGCCAGCTTGCTAATTCTGGAATTAAATAAACCATAATCATTATTAATAACATCATAATCCAATATGGAATAGAACCCATAAAAATTGTTCCTAAAGGAACATTATCATTGCTACCCGTGAGAACTCCCTTAACAGTATAAACAATAAGACCAAAAGGAGGTGTAAGAAGCCCAGCTTCAATTGCTAAAATACCAAATATAGCAAATGCGTATGGGTTCATTTCAGGAACTAAATGAATAAATAAAGGTACTGTAAGAAGAATAATTGATATTGAGTCTAAAAGCATTCCTAAAACTAGCCATATAACAACCATCATAATTAAAATGGCAAACTGATTTAATCCAACTGATGTAATAGCTTCAAGTATAATTGAATTTATATCAGATAAGGAAAGAAATCTTGAATACATTCCAGCTGTTATAAGTAAAATCATTATTGGAGCAGATGTTTTTCCTGCATCGATCACGGAATCAACAACACCCTTAAAATTCATGCCTTTACATAATGCTATTATAAAGCTTGCAATAGCGCCCATTCCTGCTGCTTCGGTAGCTGTAAAAATTCCTCCCCAAATTCCACCAAGCACTAAAAAAATTAATGCAATAATAGAAAAACCTGAATAAAATTCTGTTTTTGTTAATTTTGTTGTTAAGCCAACTTGATCAGGTTCAGGGGCAAGTTGTGGTTTCATAATCGCTCTGACAAGGTTGTATGTTACATATAATAAAGCAAGAAGAATTCCAGGAATCACACCAGCAACAAATAATTTTCCAATTGAGTCTTCTGTTATAATTCCCCAAACAATCAGCAAAACGCTAGGTGGAATCAGCATTCCTAAACATGCACTCCCCGAAATAGCTCCAAGTGCAAAGCTATGATTATATCCAGCTTTTTTCATTTCTGGCCATGCTATTCTGGTAAATGCTGCTGCTGAAGCAATTGATGTTCCTGTTACTGCTGCAAATGCTGTATTACCAGTTACTGTTGCGACACCTAATCTTCCTGGTACTCCTTTAAGACCTTTATTAATAAGATTATAAAGATCTGCTGCCGCTCCACTTCTCGACAAAAAATCTCCCATTAAAACAAAAAGGGGTATTGTCATAAACACATGATCTCTAATCAATTCATATGCTGCACCTCCAACTTGGCTTGCAGCCATATATGCGTCTTCAAATATGAAGTATGTTCCAATCATTGCTGTAGCACCTAATGCTAAAGCTATGTGAACACCTGCGAATATTGCTAGTAACATGCCAAGCAATGTAATTAACATTAATACATTTAAATCCATTTCCATATTTATTCTCTAAGGCTAATTATTTTTTTTTTTGAATTGATCGATAATAAGGCTCGCATATATATAAACAATTATAATAGCAGCAAATATTATTACTGTTCTTACAATATATACTGGAAATTCGATTGCACCAATTCCTTGGTACTCCCTAATTTCCCATCCTTTAATCATATCTGTCCACCCACCCACAGCTATGCCAATAAAAAGCATCATTCCAATTAAGAAGGATAAGACATTAATTATTATTTTAGAATTTTTGTTACAAAACTCGTATATTAGAGTTGTTCTTAACATTGTTCCTGAGACAATAGCAAAAGGGACTTGAAGAAAAACAATTGCTGGAACAGAGTTTTGAACTATCTGATCAGCTCCCAAAAAAAGTCCAAAATTTCTAAAAGTTACTTCAGCAAAAATTGTAAAAGCCACAAAAACAAGCCAAATTGCAGCAATACCTTGTAAAATTTCAGAGACTTTTTTTACCATTATAAATTCCTCTCGATTTGTTAAAGAATAGACATATTAAATATGCAATCAAGGATAAATTAAACTAATCAATGTTTTTGAACTCTTTGATTTAGCTTTTCACTAATATTTTTTATTTCTTCACAAATTTTTTCACTGAAAAACTTTGTAACTGGACTTAGTTCTCTACTAGCTGAGGTAATTAAAACATAATCTGTTATTAAAGGGGGAGAATCTAATGGAGATAAGGTTCTTGATTTTCCATCTATGTCTAAGTCACATAATGCAGCTGGAAGTATGGAGCACCAATCGCTGTAAGCAACCATTTCTAGTGTCCCAATCATACCATCCATCTCAAGAATTGATTTAGGTTTTATACCATGAGTAGATAAATATTGGTTTATGGCAATTCGTCTAGAATTTTCAGGACTTGGTAAAATAATTTTTAAGTCATGAGATTTTAAATTTTCTATTTTAAGAGGTTTTAAATGTTCAAATGGAGATTTTTTGGAACTTACTAATAAGTTTAAGTCTTTTGATACAAATTGAACATTTAATCCTAATGAACTTTTAACTGATGGAACTATAGCAAATTCAATTTTGTTTGACCGAACCATCTCTTCAAGAACACCGGAGTAAGCTTCTGTTATTTTGAATTCAACCTTGGGATGATCTTCTAAAAATTTAGATAATGTTATTGGCAATGCTGATCTTGTAAAAGTTGGCATTAATCCACAATCAATATTACCTGTAAAACCATCTGATGACGATTTAGTATCGATTAAAGCTTTTTCCATAAGCCTTAATATATCTAATGAATATTTATAAAAATCCTTACCGCTTTCAGTTAAACGCATATTTCCTGGAATTCTATCTAATAATTTTTTTCCTATACTAATTTCAAGATTTTGAACAAGCATAGACATACCAGATTGAGTTGCATTTAACCTTTCAGCTGCTTGACTAAAAGATTTTTCTTCAACTACTGCTACAAATGCTTTAAGTTGTTTTATAGATACAGACATAATTATCAGTTAAGTTGATACAATTCATACAAATAAATAATTACTTATAATACACAAATAATGATAAAAAAAAACATCTAATTAGATGCATTAAATATGAACAACAAGAATTTGAGAAATGTTTTATCAAAATTTGCTACTGGTGTGACAATAGTTTCTACCATTGATAATGATGGAAAACCTGTTGGAATGACTGTAAATAGTTTTACTTCTGTTTCACTTGATCCACCGTTAGTGTTATGGAACATTGGTATTAATCAACCAAGTTATGATATCTTTTTAAATGCTAAGGGTTATTCAGTTAGTATTTTATCAAAAGATCAAAGAGATATCTGTAATTTATTTTCAAGCTCAGTTGATAATAAATTTAACAATATTGATTTTGTTTTAAGTGACAATGGGTTTCCTATTATCCAAAAATCACTAGCATGGTTTGATTGTTTAAAATGGAAAAACTATCCCGGTGGTGATCATCAAATTTTAGTGGGTGAAGTTATAAATTTCCATGCTAATGAAAATGATCCTTTGATTTTTTGGAATGGTTCTTTAGCTTAAAAAATACTTGATAGTTTAAAGTATTTTTGCATTTATTAAAATGTGTATAAATTAAGTTAAAAAGGAATTTTTATATGGCTATATGGTTAAAAGAAGGTAAATCAGAAAGTGAAATTATTGAAGCTGATGAAAAAGTTAAAAGAACAGTTGAGAGCATTTTAAACGATGTTTCTAAAAGAGGTGATGAAGCTGTTAGAGAATTATCACTTAAGTTTGATAATTATTCACCTGATAATTTTATTCTTAATAAAAATGAAATTGAAAATATTATTGATAGAGTAAACAAAAGAGATTTAGAAGATATCAAGTTTGCACAAGATCAAGTGCGAAACTTCGCAAAAAAGCAATTAGAATGTCTAAAAGATTTAGAAGTAGAAACTATGCCTGGTGTGGTTTTGGGTCATAAAAATATTCCAGTGAATTCTGTGGGTTGTTATGTGCCTGGAGGAAAATATCCTATGGTTGCCTCAGCTCATATGTCAGTTATTACTGCGAGTGTGGCTGGTGTAAAAAATATCACTGCTTCTGCTCCACCGCAAGATGGGAAGCCGCATCCTGCAATAGTATCTGCAATGTTTTATGGGGGTGCCCATAAAATACTTTGCCTTGGTGGTATTCAAGCTGTTGCATCAATGGCTTTAGGGACTGAAAGCATCACCAAATCAGATATGATAGTAGGCCCAGGAAATATGTTTGTAGCAGAAGCAAAAAGACAACTTTATGGAAGAGTTGGTATAGATTTATTTGCAGGTCCAACTGAAACTTTAGTTATAGCAGATGAAACTTCAGATGCGGAGATATGTGCAGTTGATTTACTTGGGCAAGCTGAACATGGACCAACGAGTCCTGCAATTTTACTTACCAATTCAAGAAAACTTGCTGAGGACACTTTAGCGGAAGTTGATAGACAGTTAAATATTCTACCAACCGCAGATATCGCAAAAAATTCATGGAAAGAATATGGTCAAGTAATTGTATGTGAGTCCCTAGAAGAAATGATTCAAGTTGCAGATGAACTGGCATTTGAACACGTTCAAATCATGACAGAAGATGTTGATTATTTTCTTAAAAATATGACAAATTATGGAGCTTTATTTTTAGGATCTCGAACTAATGTAGCTTATGGTGACAAAGTAATAGGTACAAATCATACTTTACCTACAAAAACAGCTGCAAGATATACAGGTGGTTTATGGGTTGGTAAATTTATCAAAACTTGTACCTATCAAAAGGTTTTAACAGATGAAGCATCTTCAAAAATTGGTGAATATTGTTCTAGGCTTTGCGCATTAGAAGGGTTTTCTGGCCATGGTGAACAAGCTAATATAAGAGTAAGGCGATATGGTGGTAGAAATATAAAACCCTATGCCGCTGCAGAATAGGAGAAAATCATGAATTTTCCAGAAACACCAAGTTTTAGTTTAAAAAACAAGCGAGCTTTAGTTACTGGAGCTGGGAGAGGCATTGG